>JBPCLH010000147.1:0-3966 GCA_051003475.1 Bryobacteraceae bacterium | reverse complement strand
CCGCGCTCCGTGGCTGAAGATACCCGGAAAATGCAAAACATCGGTATGGCCGCCGTGCGGCGTAAGTTCTCGCCGGAGTTCGTAAACCGAATTGATTCCGTCATAACCTACAAACCGTTGGGCCGCGCAGCCTATGAACTGATTCTCGATCAGATCTTCGCAAATTTCGCGGATCTTATTCGCAACCGTTTAGGCGTCCGGGGCTTCCGCCTGCAATGTACCGCATTTAGCGGGGAGGGGGCCCCTTTAGGGTACGATCCAAGTGTGAGTGCAATTCGGCGCCGCGGCTTTGTGTTGGCGCATAAAGACACTCGACGCACAAACACACTCCTGTCGCGTCTCAGAACCCCAATAAGTGCTCAGACGTGTAAAGTTTTCGGGGTTGCGCACGGGCCGATTCCCCGCAGCCTAATTTGAAACCTACAGAGGAGCAACGAAAGCTGGTAAAGTCGCTCGCCCTGCGACGATGCTCGACGCCACGGTAAAAGCCTTCAAGGTGGACCCATGATCTCTTCAGGCTTTTTCGTTCCATCCAAAGCTTTCGCGGTCATTTTGGCAGGAGTCTGTTAGAAGAGCAGACGTTATCATTTTTGGCGGTCTAGCGCGTAGCTGGCCACCCTAACCAAAAAGACGCGGTCCGTCGATAAGAGTTGTGATGGATCCACTGGTCCGAGTGTCAAACATTCAAGCGTCAAAAGAGTGGTCACGGTCAGGCGGGGTCGCCTTCATACCGGCAGTCCGCGCAATCGAGGTCACGTGACGGGGGGCTCCTCGCTGCGAGTCAAGTTTCTAGTCGGCTGCTCCGTTGCTATTTTGGGATCCGCCCTTACAGCCTATCTAAGCTTTTCCCATGTTGCCCAGCAATATGCGCTTGGTGCAATTGAAGGACGCGCTGACGCCCTCGCAAAGAATACAGCATTTGTTGCCGCCCCTCTCATCGCTTTCGACAGTCGGAAAGAACTCAAAAAGGCTGTTGACCTTTTACAAGCCGACCGCGACTTCTTCGACGCTGAAATACGGGATCCGGAAGGACACGTTCTGGCGTCTTCTCACACGCTCCCTACCCCGTCCGCCGCAGCTCAACCTGAAATTTACACGGCCACCACCTCGGTCGCGGACAACGGAAAGATATGGGGGTCGGTCAGCCTAGCTCTGTCGCTGCATCGGATGAGGGCGGAGTTGAACAAAACTCGCCGTCTAGCCTTAACATTGATTCTCCTGCAAGGCCTTCTTGCTATTGCTGCAGTTTACTGGCTTATCTATAGCCTTGTAGTTGCGCCAGTTTCTCATCTTCATGCCGCGACAATGACGCTGGCCCGCGGCGAATTCCCGAATACCATTCAACTCGCGCGCGCCGACGAAATGGGTCAGCTTACTGAGCAGTTCAATCAAATGGTCACTGAACTGAAGCGTGCTAGTGTCGTAAAGCATTTGATACGAGATCTTGAAGAAAAAACCAGTCAAGCTGAGGCCGCCTCGCGCGCCAAGAGCGAGTTCCTGGCAGTGATGAGCCACGAGATACGCACGCCAATGAATGGCATATTTGGAATGACAGGGCTGCTGCTGGACACGACACTCACTGCCGAGCAACGTGGTTACGCTGAGACGGTGCGCCATTCCGGTGATGCACTATTGACGATCATTAATGACATTCTGGATTTCTCGAAAATCGAAGCTGGCAAGATGGTCCTCGAGCCCATCCCTTTTGATCTCGGGCTGGCCGTTGAGGATGTGGCGGAACTCCTCGGGCCACAAGCGGCGGAAAAACGCCTTGAGATCGTGTTGCGACACGCACCCGCTGCGCCGCGTCATGTCATTGGCGACGCCGGACGCATCCGCCAGATCTTGATCAACCTCTTGGGCAACGCCATCAAGTTCACTCCGCACGGACATGTGCAGATCGATGTGACTTGCCTGGAAAAAACCGCAGAGGGAGCCCTGCTGGAATTCTCTATCCGGGACACCGGGATCGGCATCCCTCCGGAGAAGCTGGCGCGTTTGTTCGATCAGTTCACCCAGGCTGATGCCTCGACCACACGCAAGTTCGGCGGCACCGGTTTAGGTTTGGCGATCGCCAAACAACTGGTGGAACTCATGGGGGGGACGATCTGTGCGGCCAGTGTGCCGGGAAAGGGATCCACGTTCTCGTTCAAGCTGCGTCTTCCCTTGAGCGCGCCTGCGGCTCCGTACGCCCGGGCGGACCTCAAGGGAATCCGCGTGCTGATCGTAGACGATAATCATGTCAACCGCCACGTGCTGGGCGAACAGCTAGCTGCTTGCGATGTCCGTTTTGCCGTGGCGTGTTCGGCGTCGGAAGCACTCGAGGCTCTGCACACGGCCAATGCGGACCGCGATCCGTTCGGGATCGCGGTACTGGACTACCTGATGCCGGACACCAATGGCGAAATGCTGGGCCGAGCCATCAAGTCCGATCCACAACTTTGGCAGACCATTCTGGTGATGCTGACCTCCGCAGGCCAGAAGGGAGATCGCGAGCGGTTCGAGGGAGCGGGCTTTGCCGCCTATCTGGTGAAGCCGGTCCGGCAGGTGGATCTCCTAGACACGCTGACAATGGTCCGTGGTGCGGTGATCAGTGGAAACTTCCCTGCCCAGATGATCACCCGCCATAGCTTGAGGGAATCCCGGACCATCGAGAAGCAAAACAAACCCGTCGCGCCTGCCGCACTGCGCACTCGCGTTCTAGTCGCCGAGGACAACGCAACCAACCAGAAACTGGCCGTGCGTCTTCTCGAAAAGTCCGGCTGCAGAGTGGACGTGGCTTCCAATGGCAAAGAGGCAGTTGCGGTGTGGAGCCAGCTGCCGTACGTGGGCGAACAATCGGGGCATCGGGTTCTCCAACAGAACGGCCACGAGACCAGGAATCGGTATTGCAAGGGTTGTTCGGGGAACCGTTACCCATTGCGAGTGCATTCAGCATGCGGAGGCCTTATTCACGTCTTGCCAGAAGCCTCGGTCCCGATCAAGGGATCGTCTATCGTATACATTTGCGACAGATGCGGGAAGAGGCTCGGATGATAAAGTGCGGGAAAGCACGGAGGCAAGGACATAGGCATAAAAACAACCTCGGTTCTCTTATCGACCGTACCGCATCGAATTTGACTTCCGGCTTTAGTCGATCGAGCTGCCATTCTTCGTGCGATGAGCTAAGCCTGTCTATGCCCCAAGGTCGCGCGTTACCGATTCTTATCCAACTTGCTCCTTAAACACGCACTGAGGGCGCGGGCGGGAAATCGTACGCCCACGACCGCTACAGAAGTTGGGGAGACTTTCGCGCTGTCCTGTCGCTCACGAAAAGTGGCTTTTATACAACTGATCAGTGCCTCCCGCTCTCGAATCTCATTCGCGCATTGCAAGCAGACGCTGGCGTGATGTTCCAGTGGCTCCCTTTCGTCGCTTGTGAGTCGATCAAAGAGGTAGTCGTCGAGAGTTTCTTCCGTGAAGTGGCGAAGAGCAAGAGCCGATCTACGCTCCGGATGTGTTGCAAATAGCCTGACTATGGTGGAGCGAATTGCGGCTTGTGTTCGTGTCTGGTCAGGCGGCGAGACCGAACGTGCCTTCAATGAATCGGACTTGTTCGGTAATGTCGCCCTTTGCTAACCACCGAACCTGCCCTTTGCGAATCATGTTCATTGCTTCATAACCTTGAATCGTTTTTTCGGCCCCATCGAAGGAACGAAAACCGAGGCTGGCATTGACCCGCCGCTTAATCGCACGATGATCTTGCTCCACTATGTTATTCAGATAGGGAACCACTAAGCACTTTGCCAGCCCGTGCCTTAATAGCCAACGACATTAGGAAAATGGCGATGAGCGCAAACGGCAGCGTAACGCCGAGCGCAGTCGACCAATGGATTTGTACTTCCGGAGGGCCGTTCACAAGAATTACCGATCCCAGCACCATTGCCACAGCCCCGCCAATTCCGAGGATTCCGTGCGACGTGAACT
>JBPCLH010000146.1:0-7786 GCA_051003475.1 Bryobacteraceae bacterium | reverse complement strand
GTGCATTTATTCGTGGCGAAATTGGTTTCGTGCTCTCTGCGGAGCGATCGTACTGATGGCTTTCCTCGAAAATCATGACATGCCGCATCGCATTTTGGGCATCGACGGGCTTAATCTCTGGAATCTGCTTCTTCTCAACGTGATTGGAGGATGGCTCAGTTGGCGCAACAGAACAGGCGTGACCTTTGACATGCCGCGAGCCCTCCGCTGGGCCTTTGTCATCTACGCGGGCGTAGTCGTCTGGGCTTTTTTACGTTTTTTCATTGACCCCACTCCGTATTATCAATACAGCCGCACGGCGATTGTGATCGACTATTTAATCAATCCCGTGAGATACCTTGTTCCCTGCTTTCTCTTCTACGACGGCTGTCACACCCGAGAGAATCTGGTCTGGGCGCTGGCGGCGATTGTGGCGATGTATTTCTTGTTGGCCCTGCAGGTGGTCAAATATATGGGATTAAACTTGAGTATGTCCGGCGAGGCGCTAACGGGTAGGGCCGCAAAAACCATCAGCGCCACCACCGGGTACAATCGGGTCGACATGTCGATGATGCTCGCTGGAGCGAGTTGGGCATTCGCCGCTTTTGCCGCTCTTTTCGAGAGAAAAGTATATCGCCGGTCACTTTGGGCCGCGGCGGCTTTTGTTGTCCTCGCACAGGCTATGACCGGCGGTCGAACGGGCTACGTCACATGGGGATTGATTGGGCTGACTTTGTGCCTTCTCCGGTGGCGGAAGGCTCTTCCATTCATCCCAATCGGAGCCGTCTGTGTCGTGCTGTTACTGCCTGGCGTAAGACAAAGAATGCTTGAAGGCTTTGGCGGGCGCCAGGGATCATTCATCGAGCAAACGGACTCGTCCGAGATCACTGCAGGCCGGACTAACATCTGGCCTTACGTCATCGAGAAGATAATGCAGAGACCCCTGATCGGTTACGGCCGGCTCGGGATGGTGAGGACTGGTCTTGCCGACTGGGCGAAGGCAGAGCTGCAGGATGATTTCGCGCATCCGCACAATGCGTATCTCGAGCTGCTCCTCGATGACGGCGTTGTCGGTTTCTTTCTTGTCATGCCGTTGTTTTGGATGCTCCTTCGCAGGTCCGCCAGTCTCTTCATCGATCGCAGGGATAAGATTTTCGAAGCAGCCGGCGGGGTCGCGCTCGCGCTGCTGCTTGCTCTGTGTTTTGCGGCTATGGGGGCGCAGACATTTTATCCGCGCGAGAGCGTTGTGGGAATGTGGGCGGCGGTTGGCGTCATGTTGAGGACCTATGTTCAGAGGGAGCGCTCGTTTGTGCTGGGCACTCCGCTCTTCGATGAGGATGAGCTTGAATCGGAAGAAGGGCTGGTTTGGGTTGCTACTCAACCGCCACCGGCACAATATCCTCCTTACTCTCCTTTAGGTTAGCATGTACTATCTTCTGAAATCAGAAGAGTGGACTGTCAACGACGCAGCCCATCTACAAAGTACACATTTTGCACCGATATTACTTACGACGAATCTGGTATTGACGGCCATGGCGTGTCACAGGCCAATTCGCCACCTCCAGCTAGAAACTCAGTAAATGGCCGCCTCCAAAGGAATATCAAACAGCCAGGGCCAGATTGCTGGCGGCGTCGCTGTCAGTTGGGTGGCACAGATCATCCTGATTGCCGCTGGATTCATTATCCCCCGCTGGATCGACCATGGTCTGGGACGAGCCACTCTGGGCATTTGGGATCTGGCTTGGTCTCTCGTCAGCTACTTAACTCTACTGGAGGCTGGTATCGGTTCGTCTGTGAACCGGCACGTGGCGTTGTATCTAGTCGAGGGAGATATCAAAAGCGTGAACCAGGTAGTGAGTTCCGTGGCGATCGTGCAGCGGGTAGTTGCAATCGTGGTTCTCGCTTTGACCGGGGGCATCGTCCTGGCCTTGCCGTATTATTTGCACGCCCAGCCGGCTGCCCTAATAACCGATGCGAAATGGGTCGTTCTCCTGCTCGGCTGCAGCGTCGCCTTCTCTTTTTCCGGAGCCATCTATACCGGAGTCTTAACTGGGTGCCATCGCTGGGCTGCGCATCACACGGTTTACGCATTCACCAATCTATTCAACGCAATCGGTATGTGCTGGGTGTTAAAAGCGGGTTTTGGGATTGTTGCACTCGCCGCGGTTCATTTGGTGGGCGAAGTCTTGGGACGCATCGTCCGCGCCGTCATCGCATATCGTGCCTGTCCGGGTTTAAGCATCAGATTAACAAATGTTAGCCGGACGACAATGCGGAAAATGCTAGGTTTCGGCAGCAGGATGTTTATGGGGCAAGTGAGTGGTGTCCTAATGATCCAAACCGTGAGCGTTCTGATCGCGGGGCACTTCGGTCCCGCGGTCCTGGCTCTTTTTACTCGTCCGCGCTCCCTCATTCGACAGGCGGCGGTCTTCCCGCAAAAGTATGCCTTTATGCTGGCGCCGGCGGCCGCTGCTCGCTCGGCGGAGGGCAACTCGATCACACTTCAGCGTTTCGTGCAGGAATCCACTCGATCCGGAATCTACATGTCGCTTCCGGTGATGATATTCCTCGCCCTTGATGGCGGACCTCTGCTCAAACTCTGGATGGGAAGCCATTATGCCGACGAATCGTTGATGCTTCTTCTAACGCTGGGTTTCACAGCGGAGGTCGTCTATCAACCTCTCAACAATCTCCTGCTGGGATTAAACCTCCACGGGAGGCCCGGCTTCTTCTCCATACTTGCAGCCTTTTGTGCGATCGGATTCACTTGCGCGGCGTTCCACTACGGAGGCGGACTGAATTCGATCGCTCTGGCAATGGGTGTTCCGTGGACATTGATTCATGGAATTTATCTGCCGATCTACACCTGCCGTCGTCTTCAGATTCCGCTGCGAAGCTTTCTCAAAGAGGTCTGGATGGGACCCATCCTTTGCGCGATTCCTTTCGGTGCTTGTCTGCTTGCGGGGAGACTCATCTTTGCTACGCAGCCAATTGCCGCGTTAGCGGTCGGCGGAATGCTCGGCAGCATCACGCTGGCAGCCTGCTATTGGGTTTGGGTGTTACCATCGCAATGGAAACACAAGATCAGGAAGATGTGCGGTCTCCAGCGCGTCACCAACCAGATTAGCGGGATGCCCGTGGACGGGTCGCTCGGGCGGTAGTAAAGATCGAGCAAGCCCAAGGTAAAAGTAATGTTAAAACGGGTCTTAGTCACGGGTGCCGCCGGCTTTATCGGAAGTCATCTTACGGAAATGCTCGTGCGTAAGGGCTTTCAAGTGCGCGCTTTTGTACACTACAATTCGGCGGGTCGCTGGTCGAATTTTGATCATCTTCCAGCCGACGTCCTGCAAGATTTAGAAATCGTCCCGGGCGACATTGGAGATTCCCGTTCGGTTGCTCAAGCTGTCGCCGGGTCTGAGTGGGTCTTCCATCTCGCCGCGCTCATCGGCATTCCTTATTCCTACGTCGCCCCGGCCTCCTACGTGCAGACCAACATCACCGGCACCTTGAACGTGCTCGACGCCTGCCGCGATCACTCGGTCGCGCGCTTGATTCACACTTCGACGAGTGAGACCTACGGTTCCGCGCAATACATTCCGATCGATGAAAAGCATCCTGTCGTCGCGCAATCGCCCTACTCCGCGACCAAAGCGGGAGCAGACAAACTCGCCGAGAGTTATTGGCTGAGTTTCGGCACGCCCGTGACGATCGTGCGACCCTTTAACACCTACGGTCCACGCCAGAGCCAGCGGGCTGTCATTCCCACGATCATCACGCAGGCTCTCGCCGGAAAGCCGTTGAAACTCGGGAATCTCGACCCTGTCCGCGACCTGACCTACGTGACCGACACCGCCGCGGGTTTCATCGCTGCCGCCCGTTCCGAAAATGCCTTGGGGGAACTTGTCAACCTCGGCGTCGGCCAAGGTTATTCCGTGCGCGAGTTAGTAGAGCGCGTTGGTCGTTTGCTGGATCGCACTCTCGAGGTGGAGCAAGACGTGGAACGCGTGCGTCCGGCCGGCAGCGAGGTTCAACGTTTGCTCAGCGATAACACGAAAGCGCTTTCGCTGCTGGATTGGAAACCGCAGGTCGATCTGCAAACGGGCTTGGCAGCAACCCTTGAGCACGTGCGGAATAATCCGGAGGCCTATGCCCGTTTCGACTATGTTATCTAACATCCTTCGAAAATGAAAGGCACACGCGCCGTCATCCTTGCGGGAGGAAAAGGGACTCGCCTCCGGCCACTCACGGCGGTTTTTCCCAAGCCTCTCGTTCCACTCGGCAATAAAGCGGTCCTGGAGATTCTCCTGCGGCGTCTCGCGTCGTCCGGTTTCACTGACGTGACGATTTGCACCGGCTATCTCAGCGAACTCATCCGGGCGGTCTGCGGAGACGGACATCAGTTCGGGCTCCGCATTGACTACGTGCATGAAGAGACGCCTTTGGGGACGGCGGGTCCGCTGTCGCTTGTTCGAGGCCTGACAGATCCGTTTGTCGTCATGAACGGCGACCTGCTCACCACCCTCGACTTCCGCCGGATGCTCAAATTTCATCGCGAGCAGGAAGCAGCCCTCACCGTGGGAGTCTTCCCGCGCGAGGTGAAGATCGATTTTGGCGTGATCCAGCTTGACGGATCCGGGGGCTTCAATGGTTACGACGAAAAGCCAACGTTTCATTTTGAAGTAAGCATGGGCGTGAATGTGATTGGTCGCAGTGCGCTCGATCATCTGGAGGACGGCCAGCCAATGGACATGCCGGCACTGGTCCTGAAGGTTCATCATTCCGGTGGCCGGGTGGTGTGCTATCGGCAGCCGTGCCGCTGGCTCGACATCGGTCGAATGGATGACTATGCCCAGGCCCAGGATGAATTTGCGCAGAACGAGGCGGCCTTTCTTAGTTCAAGTGAATGCGACGCGTAGTCTGGATCACTGGCGCCGGCGGATTCTCGGCAACCTACCTTGCGCGATATCTCCGCGAATTGTCCGAGGACCTGGAGCTGATCGGTCTCGACAGCGCCCGACAGGCGCCCTCGTCACTCTTTGACTTATTTCATCTCATCGACCTTCGAAACCAGGAAGCGATCAGCGAGCTGGCGCAATCTCAGCCGCCGGATCGCGTGTTCCATCTCGCCGGTCGAATGCCTCCGGCTCCGGAAGAAGAACTTTGGTCCGCGAACGTCAGCGCTACTCTCGCCCTGCTCCAGGCGGTTGCCAGAAGATCAAAGAAGGAACTACGGATCCTGAGTATCGGTTCCGCGGCCGAGTATCTGCCGGCCTCGGACAAGTTGAGCGAGAATCATCCCTGTGGTGGAACCACTCCGTATGGTCGAACAAAGTGGGCCCAGACGGTCCTTGCGCTGGCGTCCGGCCGGGAACTCAATCTGCGCGTCTTAGTGGCTCGGACCTTCAATCTCCTCGGGCCCGGCCTTTCTCCCCATCTCGTCGCCGGCTCGCTTTGCGCGCAGATTTCTAAAGGACCTCGGAAGACGATCGAGGTGGGAGATTTACAACCGAAGCGGGATTTCGTCGATATCCGCGATGCCGTCGCCGCCTACTGGTGCGTTCTGGAGCGCGGCGAACCTGGTCAGATTTACAATGTCAGCAGCGGGCGCACGACCTCGATTCGGACCTTGGCGCGGTCTTTCGTGAGCCTGAGCGGTTTCTGCGGCACCTTGCGGGAGAATCCTTCCCGGATCCGACGGGGAGAGATCGATCGGTCTTGCGGGGATAACACTAAACTGCGTGGCCTGGGATGGGAGCCTTCAATTTCACTGCGTCAGTCCCTCTCCGATATGCTGAATCGCGCCCGCACCGGATGAGACCGCTTAAGGTCTGCATCATTGGACTAAAGTGCTTTGACCACATTGCCCAAAACCCGCTGCCGCGATACGTAGGTGGAATCGAAACCCAATTGGTGGTCCTCGCGCGTGGGCTCGTCCAGCAAGGGTGCGAGGTCAGCCTCGTCACCTACGACCACGGGCAAGCAGATGAAATGCATGTGGATGGAGTGCGGGTGATCAAGAGCTACAAGCCGGAAACCGGTTTCCCTGTGCTGCGCAATTTCCATCCGCGCTCCACCGGTGTCTGGCGTGGGATGCGGCGGGCCGACGCTGATGTATACCTGCAAATGGGTGCAGGCCTTGAAACCGGACAGGTCGGGCTGGGATGCAGCCTGGTTGGCGGACGCCGACGCCAATTCATCTTTTGTCTGGCCAGCGACAGCGATGTGGGGTTCGAGGAATCGGGTTGGGAAGGAAAGGCCTACCAGCGTGGGGTGCTGCGTGCCGACCGTATTGTAGCTCAGACGAAAGCCCAGCGAGCGGGTATTCAGCGCGCGCTCGGGCTGGAGGCGGAAGTCGTTCCGATGGCTGTGTTTCCCCCTGCGGCGTCAGAGGGTCGGAGAATGTCAACACGGGATTCGAGCGCGGTTCACATTCTTTGGATTGGCCGAATTATCCCAGGCAAGCGATTCGAGTGGTTACTTGAGACGGCACGGCGCTGTCCGGAGTTTCATTTCGACATAGCTGGAGCTCCCAACCGAGATTCCAGCTACGCTTCGGCTCTTCTCGAGGACGCGTCGCGAATTGCCAACGTCACCGTCCACGGTCGAGTCTCCGGGGAGGAGCTTTCGACCCTCTACAAAAAAGGCAGACTCCTCTGCTGCACTTCAGAACTGGAAGGGTTCCCGACCACCTTCCTCGAGGCTTGGAGCTGTGGAATGCCTGTCGTAACTACTTTCGACCCGGACCACGTCGTCGCCCAGCATGAGATTGGCCGCGTCGCCGCGAACCTGGATGGAATAATCTCTCACCTCCGCGACCTCATTGCCGATCCACCTGGATACGATCAAATCTCACGAGCTGCGACCGATTACTTCGAGCAGAATCACACCGTAGAATCCGTTTCTCGACGGTTTCGGCTCCTGCTTGAGGAAAGGTAATTCAACGGTAGTCGATGAGGAAGTCGGCAAAGCGTTTCCTATTGGCATCAGCACGTCGTTGTTACTGAGGATAGGGCTTTACTGAATAACTACAATACGCGTGCAAGAGTTGCTATATATTCTTAGTCCCAGCTTTAGCGGTTCCACGTTGCTAACCACTCTAATCGCAACCCATCCGGACGTCGCAACAGTCGGCGAGCTTAAGGCCTCTGCGATGGGAGATGTGGAGAGTTACCGGTGTTCCTGCGGGTTGCTTCTGAAAAACTGCGTTTTTTGGCGGCAGGTCAAAGCAGGAATGGAGAAAAGCGGCGCCGAGTTCGAATTTGCGGATTTTAGAACGCACTTCACGAGCGGGCCGACTTGGTTCAAACGTCTCGTCCGACTGGGTGGGAGAGGTGCCCTGTTATCCCAGTCAAGTTCGTGGCTACTCCAAATGCTACCACCAAGCCGACGTCGGATTAATCGAGTCGTTGAGCAAAATCGCGGGATGATTGATTTGATCACTTCGATCCAGAGGGGGCGCGTTTTTCTCGACGGTTCAAAGGATCCTGAGCGGTTGAATCAATTGCTGGTCAGCCAGCAATGGAAGATACGGGTAATTCACCTGTTGCGGGACGGCCGAGGCGTAGTGAACTCGTATAAGAAACATCAAAATGTCAACATAAGGGCGGCCGCGATTGACTGGTTTCGAACTGATCGCGCCTGCCTCCGTGTCGCCGGGCGAATGGCCCGTAAGGATATATTGACGGTCAAATACGAAGACGTCTGTCGGGAGCCGCAGAGGACGATTGATGAGATCTTTACCTTCGCCGGATTGATCCGTGGCGTTTTGATCAACGGCGCGATTCGCGAATCTGGACATGTCCTTGGG
>JBPCLH010000145.1:0-48117 GCA_051003475.1 Bryobacteraceae bacterium | reverse complement strand
CCACCTCGACTTTGCCAAGAGGATCCCACACCATTAAGTGAACAGTATTGGGGCTAGGACGGATCGGCTAGCGGGGGCGGGCCGATCGCGCGTACCAACTATGCGCTCGTCTTTTCATTAATGAATTCATGACCGTGTCCGATCTGTATTACTTAGCAATCGAATCTTGACTCAGGAGCGTTCTCATGCGGAACATCATTGCCGTAATCTTATGCTTGGCTACGAGCTTTTCGGCGTTGGCCAGTGATGGAGGATATAAGCTCAGCTACGACGGTGGGTCCGTAGGCAACATCAAGACAGGAACCGGCATCAGGCTATATCTCGATCAAAACCAGATTCGGATCGTCAGGGACAACGTAGACGTCGTAAGCTTACCAGCCTCTGCCGTGACCGAGATTACTTATGGGCAGGACGTTCATCGACGCGTTGGTGCCGCAATAGGGCTTGCCGTTGTTTCATTCGGCGTGGGCGGGTTGATGGCACTAACGAAATCCAAAAAGCATTTTATTGGTATCACATGGGACGACGTGGGCAAGAAGGGCGGCGCGGCGTTTCAGGCTGATAAAAACGATTACCGGGGCGTGCTTGCCGGACTTGAAGGTATTACCGGAAAGAAAGCATTGAATTCGGATACTATGACAGTTAAGAATTGATCGCGCTTGGCACGTCAGGTTCCGCGCGTTATACGGAGACGTTCTTAGTCGGACCCAGAGGCAGTGGGTTCGCCCATTGCGGCGGTTCTCTAGAAAATACCCATTGATACAAGCGGCAGGTGGTGTTGTGACCAGAGATACTCCGGATGGACTGGAGCTCCTACTTGTTCATCGGAAGCGGTATGACGATTGGAGTCTTCCGAAGGGCAAGGTGGAGACAGGCGAAAAGCCGCTGCATGCCGCCGTACGAGAGGTTCGCGAAGAGACCGGCTGCGAGGTTGAGTGCCAGGGCGTCGCGGGAGAGACTCGTTATGAGGTTAGAGGAGTTCCAAAGATCGTACAGTTCTGGCGCATGAGGTTGGTTGCTCAGGAGCTGTTAGAGGAAACGACGAGATCGCTGAAGCGGTCTGGTTACCAGTACCAGAGGCGCTGGCACGGATGACGTACGAGTCGGAGCGAGAACTCGTCGCACGAACATTCGAAAAACACTCTTGACAAGCTTTCGTTTAGCAAACATACTGCCGTATGCCCTTGAAATGCTTACTGAAGCAGTGTGGCCTCGCGGTGCTGATGATGGCAAGCAGTGGGAGCCTGTGGGCAGTGGGGCCATGCGGGACGCTGCCGCCGGCGACCGCTCAGGATTTCCAAGCGTCACTGCAAGCGTTTCTGGACAACAAGTGCTACCAGGGCTCAGGCTGGCGTCACGATCCGGATATTCGGGGGACGAACGGAGTTCATCCCAACGTGAAGGTATGGTACTCGCCGAGCATGTGGGAGTGGATGACGGGAGGGCGGCACGGGAGCGCACCGGAAGGCGGCATTTTAGTCAAAGAACAGTATGGAGATACCTCGTCGCCGACCTTATTAACTGACTGGGCGGTGATGATACGGGACAAGAGCGGGTCCTGGGACGGATGGTGGTGGGGCGATCTTTCGGCGCCATCCGCCGTTGCCACCCCGCTTCCGCCGCCGCTGACCAGCGGACCAAATTGCACTCAGGCGCAGTATCCGTTTGCAGCTTTTGGAGAGTACTGCATCAATTGCCACGCGTCGGCTGCGAAAGGTCAGGACACCTTCGCCACAACCCGCTTCGTACTCGGTTCGCCGGGGCCGACTTTGACGCAATTTCCACCAGACGATAACATCCATTTCCATCTGGCACACCGGACGCCGGTGGGATTGACGCAATCGAGCGATGCGGCTTGTCTGGTTCCCGAATCGAGCGATCACGTCGTGGCGGGCAAGCAGCCCGAGGGACCGCAGACATTTTTGACTTCGGACCAGTGCACGGGCTGCCACAATGCGACGGGAACACTTTCGCCGGCACGAACCGATTTGCCGAGCATGCTGTACTACCTGAACGGATCATCGCCAACGCACGATCCGAAGACGGTCAACCTTTCCCCGAACGGCGAATGGCGCTTTTCGATGATGGGCCTTGCGGGGCGAGACCCGATCTTCTTTTCGCAGTTGAATTCGGAGACGACGATACACAGCAATTTGAAGCTGAAGGATACGCCGGCAAAACCGTTTGTGGAAAATCTGTGCTTGCATTGCCACGGCGTGATGGGACAGAGGCAGTTTGAGCACGATACGGGTAGGCTTTTTACACGCGCGCAGATGCAGGATCAGACTTCACTTTACGGTGCGCTGGCGCGGGACGGCATTTCGTGCACGGTTTGCCACCGGATCTCGGCCGAGGGCCTGGGAACCAAGGCGAGTTATACCGGGAACTTCAAAGTAGGCGCACCGAACCACGTGTATGGGCCGTTCGAGGATCCACTGAAGCTGCCGATGAAGAACGCGCTCGGGATGAAGCCGCTGCAGGGGCAGCAGATTACGGAATCGACGCTTTGCGGCTCATGCCACACCATCCTCTTGCCGGTGTTCCGGTCTAATGGCGAGCCGGTTCTGGAGAGCAGCGCAGGGAAGCATGAGCAGAAAACCTTCATCGAGCAGGCTACTTTTTTCGAATGGTTGAACAGTAAGTTCGCGGACAGCGGTTCGGCCCCGGAAAGCTGCCAGCAGTGCCACATGCCGAACACGTTCTTACATGACGGGGAGGAATCGCAGCCGCTTGCGTACAAAATCGCGAACATAGAGGACAACACGTTTCCGGCCGTGGATCATCGCGCGCCTGACCGCGAGATCACGCTCCAGAAACGCAGCGGCTATCGTCGGCACCTACTGCTTGGCATCAATCTGTTCGCGCTCGAGATGTTCAAACAGTTCCGGACGGAGCTGGGGCTCTACACGCCCGATCCGCAGCAGGGAGTGCTCAATCCGGACCCAATGATCCGGCAGTCGTTGAACACAGACGACGGGCTCGACACGGCGATCGACCAAGGTACGAATTTGATTGTGAAGACAAGGACGGCGGACGTGAAGATTGTGTCTGTCGTTCGGAAGCCGCATGCGTGGCAAGTGGATGTTCGGATAACGAATAAGGCCGGACACAGTTTCCCTTCGGGAGTTGGCTTCAGAAGAGCGTTCCTGAATTTTCAAGTGCTGACAGAAGGCGGCGACGTGCTGTGGGCCTCGGGCAACGTGGCGCCGGACAACAGCGACGTACTAGGCGGATTGAAAGGCGTGATTGTGAACGGCCAGGGGATGCCGCTCAGGACCGAGACGTTTACTTTGTCGCAACAGCGGTTCCAACCGCATTATTGGGAGAGGAATCCGATTACACGCCAGGACCAGGTACAGATTTACGAAGAGCTGGTGACGAATCCGGAAGGTTTTCTGACGACGAGTTTTCTTGCGCTGAATCAGAAAGCAAAAGACAACCGGTTGCAGCCGCAAGGGTGGAGCCCTACAGGACCGGAAGCAGCGGAAACGGGTCCAGTGGGAACTTGTGTTGCGGTGCACCCGGCCAATGGCGCCCGGAGCATTGCCTGCGACCCGAACTACGAAAACGGGAGCGGATCAAGCGTGGTTCGGTACCTCGTGCCGATTACCGATCGGACGGCCATGGCGGATAAGATGCAAGCGACGCTCTATTACCAGACGGTGCCTCCCTACTATCAATTGCAGCGGGCGAGCGATGCTACTGGGGTGGATACGGAGCGGCTGGTGCGGTTTGTGAGCAAGCTGGATGTGGCTGGTACGCCGGTCGAGAAATGGGTTTTGAAGATCGGCGGGGATGAGGCAGAGGTAGAGCGTTAACGGTTGTAGAGCTGTGCCGCAGTATCGTGCAGATATGCGTGCGCGATTTTCATGGCCTGATCTTTTGTGAACGCATGCTCAGAGACGAGCTCACTTAAAGCCGCCGCGAGCGCCTCGCGCGAGGACTGAACCGATAACCAGTAGGCTTCTTCGGCGCCCAAGGCTTCGTTGAATGGGAACGCGTCGCTGCCGAAGACAACCTTTTCTGGATAGATCGAAAGCCAATATTTCAGCACTTGTTTGAATTCGGAAGGGTAAAGATAAAGGTCGGTCAGCGAGGAATCAACGTAAACATTTTTGCGCGCGGCGAGCCAGATGACCTGACGCTCGTAGGGGAAGCCGCCGTGCAGGAGGACGAAGGTGACCGAATCGTAGCGCGGGTCGCGCAAAACGTTTTCAAGATTGAGCACGTTGCCGTTGTGCAGGCTGAAGAAGTCTCCGATGCCTACAGATGTGTGGAAATGGACAGCCAAATGCAGGCGGCCGGCCTCGCGCACGAGGTGGCGGAAGATGACGTCCTGAAAAACCGTGTACTCCTGAATGAAAGGCGCGCCTCCGGTTCGGTATCGCGAGTAAATTCCGGCAGCTTGCGATTCCGGGGGATCGGCAAAGTAGAGCGAGCGGAAATAGGCAGCCTCAAACTTGATGGCGATGCCGCCGTTTTGACGATCGAGCTCTAGAATCCGCGAGACGAACTGCAAATATCCGTCGAATGAATCAGGAAGATTTTGAAGGCCGGCCTGCTGCAACTCGCGGTGGAATAGCCTTTCCTGAAGAGGGATATAAACCTGCTGATCGCCGTTCTGTGCCTTAATGTTGGCGTTGTCGAAGGGGAACAGGAATGAGTCGACGAAGAACGTCCAGCGAAAGCGGTGCTTGTCCAGGTAGTCGGGCATGGCAACACGGTTGGCCATTGCGGTCTCGATACCAAGCCGGTCAAGAACCCGGCTGAAATATTGATTGCCCTGCTCACGCTTCAATTGAGCTTTGCGATCGATGAGCCAGCGGGTGTGCTCGGGAGAGAAGTCGGAATACGGATATTCGAAGAGTGCTTTCGAGGCGGCGATGAGCTCGGGATTATCGGCGCGGATGCGAAGGGCGGCGCTGCCTGGCGGAGAGGCCATAGCGTCGACATCGGGATCGTCGGGAAAACCGGGATGCGAGTGGTCGTCGAAAATGGGGATCTGTTGGATTGCGGCGAGTAAGTTGCTGTACGATTGCCTAACGTCTGCGTTTGGATAGGGGCTCGATTGGGCATGCAGAGAGCGTGAGAACGCGGCGGCAAGGACAACTGCGCAAAACGGCGCAAAGAGCGAGAGACGCCGGATCATCAGAACGAATACTTCGCTGAGAATTGCACCAGGCGGGGTGTACCGACGGTGCTCGTGATCTGGCCAAAGTTCGATGGATTTTCGATGTCGAGGAAAGCCGGGTTCGCGAAGTTCGGATGATTGAAAAGGTTGAAGAAATCAGCCGTGATCCGGAGAGCTTGCCGCTCCGTGACGGCGAACGATTTGCCCGCGGAGAAATCCCAATTCTGCTGGAGAGGGCCGCGGAAAGTGTTGCGGCCCAAGTTGCCAAAACCAGTGGACCCGTCCGGACCGACGGCAAACGTGGGCGCAAATGCATTGAGATTGGCGTAATTGTCCAAACGGCTCTCTACACCGCCGTGCGTCAGAGGATCGACACCCAAAATCAGATTCGGGGTGGTTGGCGTACTTGTGCCCAAGAGTCCGAAGGCCGAGGCGGCAGCCGTGTCGAGAACCGTAAACGGCGCACCGGATTGGATGGTCGTGATTCCGCTGATAAACCAGCCGCCGAGAAATGTGTGGACCATCCCCTTCGCCCGGGCAAAGAAGGGAAGCTCATACGTGTAATTGAAAATGAGCCGGTGTGCGCGGTCGAAGTCGGCGAGTCCGCGTGAATCTTTCAGAGTCGTTTGATCGTTGACGGCTGAATTGAGAGAAGTATTCCCGGTTGATGTTTCGTCGATGGCTTTCGAGAAAGTATAGGCGGCCTGGAAATGAAGCCCGCGTGAAAAACGGTGCGACGCCGTGATTTGCAAAGAGTTGTAGAAAGAATTTGCGTCATCAGCAAAGAGCTGGAAACTGCCAACGCTTAGACCCGGGAAGCGTGCCCTCGCGTTGATGTTGGCGGACGTGTTTTGAGCAACGGTGTAGGTAGTACCGTCAACAGCGGTGAGCGTGACGGGGTTCGTTCGGGCGTCGTAGGCCTGGTTGAGATCCCGGGTCTCACGAAGATGGGTGCCTTTCGTGCCGATGTAACCGGCTTCGAGCACCCAACTTTTTCCTAAATTCTGCTGCACGCCGAAGTTCCACTGCTGCGTACTCGGGTTGACGTCATGCAATGGAACGTCGAGGCCAAGAGTATTGACGCTGCTACCGCTGTAAACCGGGGTTTGGGTTGTGTCGGTGGTCGGATTTCCACCCGCGTCTACAAATCCGAGCAGGCGCGAATAGACGGGAACAAAGGATGGATCGATTACGCCGCCTTTGGGAAGCCGTCCAGACCCCACGGCGAAAATTGTACCCATTTGGCCGGGGGTGCCGACTGTGTTTGGAATCGGCAGGAACGGCGTCAGGAACGAGAGCTGATCGATTGCGCCAACGTCCTCGCGTACGTAGTAGATGCCATAGCCGCCGCGAATGGAAGTGCTGCTCTTCCCGAATAAATTGTATGCGAAACCGATGCGCGGTCCCCAGTTGGATGCATAGTTGTTGTTCAGGGTTGTGGGGCTGCGTGTTCCGGTCAATCCAGAAACATTCAGGTTATTGACGCATGTAGGGTAAATGTAGGGATTTTCGCCAGCTAGAGCCAATGCAGGATTGGTATTGCCGATGTGGCAGAGATCATCGCGGACGGCGCCATTCAAGTCCCAGCGCAGGCCGAGATTCAGCGTGAAATTACGCGTGACCTTGTAATCATCCTGCAGGAAAAGCGAGTAGTCGTTGATGCGGTATTCGTGGTTTGACACACCGCTGCCGCCGTATGTGAAGGCAGGGGCGCCGAGCAGAAATTCCTGAAAATCGGAGCAGCCGAGTGCGCAGGGGGCACCGGCGTTGCCGGGACTGAAAAACAGCTGGCCGTTGAAAACCTGCGGGAAGTTCTTGTCGAGGTTGATGCGATCGAACTCGCCTCCAAAACGGATGAGATGCTTTCCGTTCGACCAGCTGGTTGTGTTGAGAAGCGTCACGTTACTCTGCTGGGCCGTGATGTCGGCGGCGGGAGTTGGTCCGATCTGGAAACCGGAACTGTTCAAGGTGAATTTATAAATCAGGTTGTCGACGTTGTTGTTAGGGCGGTTGATGCCGAGTTGATCGGTAGTAACGATCGGGCTGTTGATGTCGCCGCTGTAGATCCGGACGAAGCCGAAGCGAAACTCGTTGACCCACGCTGGTGAAAAGATGTGCGTTTCGGTGACGTTGAGGAAACGATCGCGAACGGGGAGGTCGTAGGGGAAATTCAGATCGCTGGGCGAGATGCTGCCGCCAAACGAAGCCTGCAGGCCTCCGGCGCCGAAGGGAAGCAGGGATTCGAAATCGGAGAAAAAGAAGCGCCCGGAAATCTTGTCTTTTGGACCCAGCTCTTTGTCGTAATTAGTTGTGAACTGATCATCGTTGTATTTGCCGGCACGGCTGAAGTTGAAGCGACTGGTGTCGCCGGGAGTGCCAGGGATGCTGGGTATGAGATAGCCGCCCGGACCGCCGCCGAACTGATTGCCCTTCAAGTTGAGGAGCTTCAGCGCGACTGGATCAATCTCGCCCGGTGTTATGACGGGGTTGCCGGGGAAGAAAGTTGCGGCGAGCGAGACGGCTGAACGATCCTGCGGCAAAACAGGGATGGAAGTGCCAATGATGGTTCCCGACGATAAGCCGCTTAGCTGGCGCGTGCCTTGATAGTTGACGAAGAAATAGCCTAATTTCCCTTGCGGCAGAACGGGGCCGCCGAGACTGCCACCGAAGATATTCTGCTTCACCGTTGGCCGGGGGTTGCCTTCGCTGTTGAGAAAAAATTCGTTGGCGTTCAAGTGATCGTTCCGGAAAAACTCGAACACGTCGCCGTGCACTTGATTCGTACCGCTTTTCAAAACGGCGTTGATATTGCCGCCTCCATTACGTCCCTGCGTGGCGTCGTAGAGGCTGGTTTGCACTTTGAATTCCTGCACCACGTCCGGACTGGGTAGTGGAGTGTTGGTCAATTCGGCGACATTGTAGTCGCTTGCCGTGATGCCTTCGATTTGATAGTTGTTGTTGTCTTCCCGCTGGCCGTTTACGTCGATGCGGGTATCACCGCGGCCCAGCGAAGCCGAGGCATTCAAGTTGGACCCGGTACCCGCCGACAATGTGAGGAGCTGCTGAAAATTTTGGGTGGCTAGCGGCAGGGTTTCGATGGTGCGACTTGTGAGGGACTGGCCGGTGACAGCGGTTGTGGTTTCGACGCTTGCGATTTGAGCCTGTACGTCCACTTGAGTAGCGAGCGCTCTCGGACGCAAAGTGGCGGTCAAGCGCGTTGTTTCCGTGACTCTGACCTCGACAGAAGAAAGACGCGTCTCGGCAAAGCCGGGGGCGGTGATGGTGATGCTATAAGTGCCGACCGGTAGTAGCGGAGCGGTGAATGCGCCGCTTGCGTCAGTGACGAGATCGCGTACCGTGCCGCCCACTCCTGAAATCTGGATCTGCGCTTTTGGAATCACCGCGGAACTCTGGTCCTGAACAGCGCCCGTAATTGCGCCAGTTGCGCCGCCTTGCGCGAGAGCAAGACATGGGGTCAAAAGCGAGACGGCGATAAGTACGGTGGAAGCGGTCAAACGACTTTGCATGCGTGCTCCAGAGCCGCACTCGCGACGGAGTGAAGGGCTCACGAAAGAGTGTTTTAGGCCCAGTATAGCCAGTGTTCGAAGAGAAACCGACGCGATGCTGAGGGGCGGGCTGTCACTCGAATCCGAGATGCCAGCCGAGTTTGCCGCTATCGAACCACGAAATGTCGAGACCGAACCAGCGAGTCTTCGAAGCGATCTGGTAGCAGCTTGCTTTTCTCGCACGAAGAATGAATGCGCACGGACCCTCACCGAACTGTGCTAAGCGTGTGATCAGCCATGATTGCGGAGTGAGCGGAGCAGCGAGCACGACGGGTGTACCGCCGAACGAAGCGAGATGGGCACCAAAGGTTGCGTCGACCTGTTTAATGGGAGGCGGTAGGCCATACGCCTGGCGATAGCGATCGACGGAACTCTGCAAATCGCGAACCGCAATGACGATCTTGGTTACACCGCCGAAGTCTTTTGTCATCGGATGACCGCTCGGGAAAGCTCGTTCACGGCGCGGAGTCAGATCCCTGATCAGGAATGGAAAGAACGTGCCATTCGGCTCAGTTCCGATTTGAGCCGTTTCCCAATCCAGCTGCTTGCCATCGGGGCGCTTGCGCCCGTTGCGCAAGGGCGCGCTCACCGGAACGTTGAGGGCCTTCAGCCGATCCACTTCAGCAGCGATATCGGTTACACGCACCGCCCACGCGCACGGACCAGCGTCATTCTCCATCTGTTTGGCCCAAACGTGCGAAGAGACGGCCTTGGGATCGGCATTCGGTTGTAACGCAATCAGCTCAAGATAAGATCCGTCCGGAAAGCTAGTCAGCGCCATCTCGGTTGCGTGATTACTGTGCGAGCCTCCGTATTCGCACTTCAGGCCGACTGTGGCAAGATTGGCCAGCATGGCATTCAAATCTCTTCCAGCTACGCTCACGTGATCAACGCTGAGTTCGGCGGCCGCTGACAACGTGGGAAACAACGCGGGAAGCAGAAGCAATGAAAACGCGCGGTGCACAACTGATTCTACTTTCTACTGCTGCAAACGTTGCCGGTGCGTAAGCATCGACCAGAGGAACCCGGCGGCCATATACAGCAAGAAAAGCGCAACGAGCCACGAGTACGGCGCTGGAGGAACGGGATAGATACTGCTGACGAGTGCCGCTAACATGAACAGCGTCGCGGATGCTGAAAGCAAGATGGCACGCCCGGAAAGTTGATGACGCTTGAGGAGATGTAACGGCATGGCAACGCAGACGAGTACGTATGAAGTGATGAATCCGTAGGTGGCAAGAGAGCCCAGCCATCCATTGATATCGAATCCGCTTGCTCCACGGCCTGCAAGAACAGCCGCGGGCAGGAAGGAAAAAATCCCGCAGAGAATTGCAGCTTTGCCAGGAGTTGCATTCCGGTGATGGACATCGGCCAGCGCACGGTGGGCGAGGCCGTCGCGTGACATGATCAGCAGCACGCGTGCAGCCGCGGTGATGCAGGAAAGCGCACAGGCAAAGAAACTTAAAACGGCTCCTAAGTCGATGAGCGGATCGACTACGCCGAGACCGGTGCGTTCGGCGAGGAGCCGTAGCGGAGTGCTGCTCGTGCTGAGATCCTGATGGGCTGTTCTGAAGGCGAGCACCTCGGCGTACGCACAGACCATGAAAAACAGGCCGGCAAAAATTGCGCTTAGGATGACTGCGCGCGGGACGGTGCGAAGGGGATCCTTTGCCTCTACTCCTAGAGTCGTCGCACTTTCAAAGCCAACGAAACTGAATATCGCGATCACTAATCCAAGGCGGATCGGCCCCGGTGAGACACCGCGGAGTGTGAACTGGTCCGTATCCAGATGCGGACCATGCTTCCAGAGTGTCGCGGCAATAACAAGGGTGATCAGGCCGACGGAAATGGCCTCGAACGCGAGCATCAGGCGTGCGGAAATCTTCACGTCGCGATAGGCGATCCACGTAGCGAGAACGCTGATGATTGCGGTGAGAAGCACGTGCGAAGCGTGGATTCCGAATAGCGCTTGCAGCAGTAAATTTGTGTAATTCGTGAATCCACCAGTGACAGCAGACGCCGTGCCGACGTAGGCGATCAGGAGAGCCCAGGCGGAGAGCCGGCCGACTGATCCAGGAAGCACTGACGCAGCATATGTATACAGCGAGCCGGGCGAAGCTGAGTAACGCGCGAAAACACTGATGTTCATAGCTACCAAGGACAGGGCGACAGTCGCCAGCAAGTAGGCAAACCAGGTCCCGTTTCCCGAAAGCGCAAACGCAAGGGGGATGAGCACGGTTGGAGCGGCCGTTGGGGCGATGCTAGATATTGACTGCGCGAGTGTCTCTAACGGCGACAGTGCTTCCTTTTTTAGATCGTGCGATTGGTTGATCAGCAAAGGTTCGCCTGCAGCAGCGGCAGGAGTTCGCGTGGTGGCCCAAAACTCGCGCGCAAGCTTGGGTTCGGTATAATTTGGTGAACCTTACAGATTCCGAGCAAGGTTGATCGTATCAGAGCGCGCGCATTTCCAACTCTTCGCGCACGCAGGCTGAGACGGGGCTTTATCGCCAGATGTAAGGGGTTCTGTTGTTCAAACTTGACGCTTGTCAAAGGAATTTTTTCAAGAATGTATCCAGAATTGAAGAAAGAGATGGAGACGTACGAGAAGCGCACGCCGAAGTCTCGCGAGGCCCATGAGCGAGCAGTAAATCGCGTACCGCTCGGGGTCGGAAGCAATTACCGGTTCTATCCGCCGTATCCGATTTTTGTTCGCGACGGCAAGGGGAGCCGGATTCATGACCTTGATGGTAATGAGTACCTCGATCATAACTTGTGTTATGGCGCGCTGCTGGCGGGGCATTGTCATCCGGCAGTAATGAAAGCGGTTCGGGAGAGGCTGGAGCTCGGCACGCTGTTCGGGATGCCGCATGGGATGGAATTGGAGTTGGCTGATGAAATTTGCGCCAGATTCCCGGTTGAGATGGTGCGATTCGCGAACAGCGGCTCTGAATGCACGATGCACGCGCTGCGGCTGGTGCGTTCCGCGACGGGACGCAGCAAGATCATCAAAATGGAGGGCGGGTATCACGGCGGTCACGATGCTGTTTCGGTGAGTGTGAAGCCGAAGGAGGATCAGTTCGGAGACCCGGAGCGTCCGACGCCCGTTGTTTCGAGTCTCGGCGTGCTTAAAGGCACAGCTGATGCGACGCTGGTTGCTCCGTTCAACAATCTGCCCGCGCTCGAGAGGCTGTTTGAAGACAATCCCGGTGAGATTGCGGCCGTGATCGTGGAGCCCATCATGATGAACATCGCTTTCTGCATGCCGGATGAAGGATACCTGCGAGGGGTTAGCGAGATGACGAAGCGCTATGGCGCGTTGTTCATCATGGACGAGGTCAAGACCGGAGGCAAGCTGGCGTATGGAGGCGCGTGCGAGTATTTCAACGTAAAACCGGATGTAATCTGCTTAGGCAAGTCAATTGGGGGCGGATTCTCATTAGCAGCTTTCGCGGCCAGCCGGCAGGTGATGGATGTCATTGCCACTCAGAAGATGTTTCATGCGGGCACTTACAATACGAATCCCGTGGTGATGGCGGCGGGCTTGGCGACGTTTCGTGAAGTGCTGACGCGAGAAGCCTTCGAGCATACCGGGAAACTCAACAAGAAGCTGGTGGAAGGCTATAACCAGATCCTGAAAAAGGCCGGATTGATCGGGTATACCGATGGCGCTGGCGCGAATGGCGCGCTGATGTTCTACTCGCACCGGGTCCGCAACTACCGCGACTGGTATCACGTGGACGAGGACTTGTGGACACACTACTGGTTTGCGATGGCGAACCGCGGCATCTTGGCGCAGCCGTATTGGTGGGACGAGCAGTGGAGCATATCCGTGCAACATACCGTGAAGGATATCGATCAGCATTTGCAGGTGTTCGCCGAAGTAGCGCCTGCGCTCGCGGCAGCTCAGGAAGAGCGGGCGGCAGTTGGGCCAGTGGGCACGACAGCCTAACTACAAGTCCTGAACACCGCGATGGAGGCCGATACGACGGGAGCGGTGAATACGCCAGCCGTGCATCTGAAGCGCGCTCTCCGGGTTTGGGACTTAACCTTTCTATGCGTGGTGGCAATTCTGAATCTCAACATCGTGCCGGTGATTGCCGCCAACGGGCCGGTGACGCTGTGGCTTTGGATTGCGGCGCTGCTGCTCTTTTTTCTTCCGCAAGGCATCGCGGTTATTGAGCTCTCGCATCATCTCCCTCAAGAAGGTGGAATCTACGTTTGGACCAAGGAAGCGTTCGGAGATCTTCACGGCTTCCTGTGTGGATGGTGTTATTGGACGAACAACATGTTCTATATCCCGACTCTGTTGTTCTATCTGGTGGGGATTGTTACCTACACGCTGGGCCGCTATGCACCGGGCTTGTCCGAGAATCCGGTGTTTTTCTTTTGCCTTGCCGTGGGGCTGCTGTGGGTGACAGCGCTGGCCAATATTCGCGGGCTCGGCGTGGGCAAGTGGGTCAATAATGCGGGCGGAATTGGAGCGATCGTCACCGCGGTATTGCTGATTACGCTTGCGGTGTTTATTGTGTCGCGATACGGGATCACGGTCCCGGCAAGCAGCTTCGGAATCGAGAAATTCGATTGGAAGATTGTTTCTTCCTTCGGCGTGATTTGCTTCGGTCTGGTTGGGCTGGAACTCGGGTCCGTTATGGGAGATGAGATTCATGATCCGAAACAGAGCATTCCAAGAGGGGTTCTTTTAGGCGGGATTATTTCGGGAGTCCTATATATAGGCGCGACGATGGCTTTGCTGCTTGCGATACCTCAGCACGATGTTTCGGTGGTTCAAGGCATACTGCAGGCGATTGACAATATGACTGGCCATGTGGGCGCCGGTTGGGTGCTCGTACCCGTCGCGTTTCTGCTGAGCGTTGCGATGGCCGGTGCCACGTCGGCATGGCTCAGCGGTTCGGCACGCATCCTGTTTGTGTCGGGCATCGATCGCTATCTGCCGCAAATTTTCGGCAGAGTTCATCCGAAGTACGGGACTCCGCACATTGCAATTATTGGATTCGTGGCGTTTTCTTCTGCCTTAATCGCCATGAGTTTTGTCGGAAAAACAACGGTAAAGGAAGCCTACGTGACGCTGCTTGATTTGGCTGTCGTGCTGCAGATGATCTCATATCTTTACTTGTATGCTGCGCTCGCGAGAATTGCGTTCTCTAAATCCGTGGCCAGGGTGTGCGGAACGGGGTGGACGCGGTTTGCGGCGATAGGCGGATTGATCAGCACAAGTATCGGCCTTGTTGTCGCGTTTGTTCCGTCGAGACAGGTCGATTCCGTCTGGCAGTTCGAACTGAAGATGTTTTTGACTTGCGCGGTATTCCTGGGCCTAGCGGTGGCGCTCTTTATTTACTATTCACGCCGCCAAACGCATGCACCGGTGATCGCGGCCGAGGTCTAGGAAAAGAATGGCTATTGCGTCCATAAATCCCGCGACGGGAAAAACGCTAAAGAAATTTGAGCCGCTTTCGAAGCAGGCGTTAGGTGAGAAGCTCGAGCTCGCGATTCAGGTTTTTCGCGAGCAGCGCAAAACGCCGTATCGAGAGCGAGCGCAAAGACTGCTGAAGGCCGGCGAAATCGTTGAAGCCGGTGCTGAGCGTTTCGGAAAAATTATGACGGAGGAGATGGGCAAAACCCTGAAATCCGCTATTGCCGAAGCTCAGAAATGCGCTTCAGCGTGCCGCTACTACGCCGAGCATGGAGAAAAACATCTTGCCGACGAGGTGATTGCGACCAATGCGTCCCGCAGCTTCGTGCGGTATCAGCCTCTAGGGCCGGTGTTGGCCATCATGCCCTGGAATTTTCCGTTTTGGCAAGTGTTTCGTTTTGCGGCGCCCGCGCTGATGGCGGGCAATGTGGGGCTTTTAAAGCACTCATCCAATGTTCCGCAATGCGCGTTGGCGATCGAAGAAATCTTCTGCCGGGCTGGATTTCCGCAGGGGAGTTTTCAATCGTTGCTGATCGAGTCGAGCCAAGTGGAAGATGTGATCAATGACGATCGAATCGCGGCTGTGACACTGACGGGCAGCGAGCCGGCGGGACAGGCAGTTGCGGGTCAGGCAGGAAAACAGATTAAGAAGACCGTGCTTGAGCTTGGCGGCAGCGATCCATTTATCGTGATGCCCAGCGCGAACCTGGAGGAGGCTGTGACTAACGCGGTAAATGCGAGGACCATCAATAATGGGCAGTCGTGTATTGCCGCCAAGAGATTCATAGTGGCTGAAAGCATTTACGACGAGTTTGAGGCGCGGTTCGTCGAGGGCATGGAAGCTCTGAGCGTCGGAGACCCGATAAATCCCAACACGAACATCGGGCCTTTGGCGACTCCGAAAATTCGCGAAGACTTGGATGGGCAAGTGAAGCGCGCGATTGAAGCGGGCGCGCGGGTGCTGACCGGGGGACACACGATTGATGGACCGGGCAACTTTTACAGTCCGACCGTGCTGGCCGGCGTATCCCGGAAGAGTCCGGTTTACTACGAGGAGTTTTTTGGGCCCGTGGCGATGCTGTTCCGCGCCAAAGACGTGACGGAGGCAATTGAAATCGCAAACAATACTCCTTTCGGACTTGGCTCAAGTGTCTGGACGCAAGACGAGCGCGAGATGGAACAATTCATCGACGGCATCGAAGCAGGGCAGGTGTTTGTAAATGGGCCGGTCGCATCCGATCCGCGGCTGCCGTTCGGCGGTGTGAAACGGTCAGGCTACGGGCGCGAACTGAGCGCGGCGGGTATCCGTGAATTCGTCAACATGAAAACTGTTTGGTGCAAGTAGGGTCTTTATGAACCGGTATCGGATGTACATCAACGGCGAACGCGAAGAGAGCGGACGCGGGGCGTGGTTTCCCGTCTATGATCCTTCGACGGAGGAAATCATGGCAGAGGTTCCGGAGGCGGATGCCAGTGATATCGACCGGGCGGTGAAGGCGGCGCGGACAGCGTTCGACTCCGGGCCATGGCCGCAGATGACTGCGCAAGAGCGCGGGAGACTGCTCTTCAAGTTGTCCGACCGCATCCGTAAGGAAGCTCCGAAGCTGGCGGAGCTCGAAGCGCGGAATTGTGGAAAACCGATCACCGAAGCGGAGTTCGATATCAACGACACGGCTACGTGCTTCGAATATTACGGCGGGTTGGCGACCAAGATTCTGGGGCACGTGAATCCGGTACCAGACAATGCGCTAAGCCTTTCGCTGCGCGAACCTGTGGGAGTTGCGGGGCAGATCATTCCTTGGAATTATCCGCTTCTGATGGCGGCCTGGAAATTAGCGCCAGCATTAGCAGCCGGATGCACGTGCTTACTGAAACCAGCCGAGCAAACGCCTCTGACAGCGTTGGAAATGGCGGGCTGGCTTGCGGAGATTGGATTCCCGCCGGGCGTTGTGAATGTCGTGACCGGGTTTGGGGAGACGGCAGGCGCGCCGCTCGTGGCTCATCCCGACGTAAACAAGATTGCGTTCACGGGAAGTGCAGCAGTTGGCAAGCTTATTTTGCGAAGCGCAGCAGATTCGATCAAGCGCGTCACACTCGAATTGGGAGGCAAGTCGCCGAACATCTTTTTCGCAGACGCCGATTTCGAGGCGGCAGTTGAGGGAGCCTTGTTCGGAGTTTTTATAAATCAGGGCGAGGTTTGCTCGGCGGGCAGTCGCATTCTAGTGGAGAAACCAATTTACAAAAAATTCGTTGATGCGATGGCCGAGAAATCGAAGAAGATCAAGTTGGGAGCGCCGCTCGATCGCGAAACAAAGATGGGGCCGCTTGTCAGCAAAGAGCAGTATGACCGTGTGCGCGAGTATCAGGAAGTTGGCAAGAAGGAAGCAAAGCTGGTTGCCGGTGGCGGGCGGGCTGCTTCGTTCGGCAAAGGATACTACGTTGAGCCGACGATCTTCACTGATGTCGATAATGGCGCACGAATTGCGCAAGAAGAAATCTTTGGCCCGGTCGCGGCAGTGATTCCGTTCGAGGGCGAATCAGAAGCGATTCGTATCGCCAATGACACGCCGTATGGCCTTGCTGCAGCGGTATGGTCACGGGATATCTTTCGGGCTTTTCGCGTTGTGAAAGCGGTGCGCGCCGGGATCGTGTGGGTAAACCACATGCAGCCGACGTATGTGGAAGCGCCTTGGGGCGGCTATAAGCAATCCGGCTTCGGAAAAGAATTGGGCGCGTGGGGAGTCGAAGAGTACCTTGAAACCAAGCAGGTGCATATCAATTTAAGCGAGCAACCTGTGGGGTGGTACTGATGGGGTCGATTCAGCTCACGACATCCATTCCAGGGCCGAAGTCGAGCGAGTTGGCGCAGAGATCTTCGCAAGCTGTACCGCGAGGCATCGCGCAAGCGACACCAGTATTCGTTGCGAGAGCCGAGGGAGCCGTTATTGAAGACGTTGACGGCAACCGACTGATCGACCTCGCAGGCGGCATTGGTTGCCTGAATGTGGGACATCGTAACCCTCAAGTGATGGCGGCTGTCCGAAACCAGGCCGATCGGTTTCTACATACGTGTTTCATGGTCGTGCCTTATGAGAGCTACGTCAGGCTGGCGGAAAAATTGAATGCGCTTGTTCCGGGGAAGGCACCCAAAAAAACCTTCTTTGTCAACAGCGGTGCGGAGGCGGTCGAGAACGCTGTTAAGATTGCGCGCGCTTACACGAAACGGCCGGGGATCATCTGTTTCGAAGATGGGTTTCATGGACGAACGCTGCTTGCTTTGGGACTGACAAGCAAGACCCATCCATACAAAAGCGGCTTTGAACCATTTCCGGGCGAAATTTATCGACTCGCCTATGGGCACACCAATTTCGAAGATACGTTCAAGCGCATCGTGGCCGCTGAATCAGTTGCAGCGATAATCGCGGAACCAGTGTTGGGCGAAGGCGGATTCGTGCCATCACCCGATGGATGGTGGCAGGTGCTGAGGGAAGTCTCGCAGAAATATGGGATCGTTCTCATCGCGGATGAAATCCAGAGCGGTTTCGGACGAACCGGGAAGCTGTTTGCGATGGAGCATTACGGAGTAGAGCCGGACATCATTGTGACAGCGAAGAGCCTAGGCGGGGGCCTCCCTATCGCCGCAGTTACCGGCAACTCCGAAATCATGGACACGACCGGCCCGGGTTCGTTGGGAGGCACTTTTGGCGGCAATCCCCTTTGTTGCGAGGCTGCTTTGGCTGTGATTGAAGAGTTCGAGACAAGTGACCTGCTGAATCGCGGATTGCGGCTGGGCGAGCACTTTAAAGAACGGGCATTTTCGTGGAAGAGGCGAATGCCTTTCGTTGGTGATGTTCGAGGGCTTGGTGCGATGCAAGCGATCACATTGGTTCGAGGGGGTGGATCGCCAAATGCAGAGGCAACAAAACCGGTGGCCCGGTATGCGTACGAGCACGGAGTCATCCTCGTTACGGCAGGCACCTACGGCAATGTTGTTCGCATTCTCATGCCACTGGTCATTACCGATCAACAGATGGATGAGGCGCTCGACGTGCTAGAAGCTGGGCTAGAAAGCGTCGGGGCAGAGCAGAGGTTATGCGAGGATTCTCCGGCGGCGGTAGGGGCCGCGTGAGGCTTACGCTCGCCTTCACCGCTGCATCAATCATTATTTTTATCGCTGGTTGCAGCAAATCTCAGCCCACGCTTGGATTGCTTGTCTGGGAAGGTTACGCCGACCCCTCCTTCGTAAGGGCCTTCGAGAAGAAATGCCAGTGCAAAGTAAGTGCCTCCTACATGGGATCGAGCGACGAACTTGTGGCAAAACTGCGGGGCGGAAGCGCGAGTAACTACGACGTTATTTCGCCGTCGAGCGATGTGGCAACCATGATCGCAACCACAGGTTTGGCTACGGCGCTCGATTTGACCAAGATTTCCGCATATAGCCAGCTCATGCCGGCATTAACTTCTCTGCCATTGGTGAAATCGCAGGGGAAGGTGTACGGGGTGCCGTTTCAATGGGGTCCGAATCCGCTCCTATACGATACGACGGCATTCCCGAACATCCCAGAAAGTTGGAGTGTTCTTTGGGACCCAAAGCTGAAGGGCGAAATCTCGGTGTGGGATGACCTCTCCACGGTTTATATGGCGGCGCAGGTGCTGGGCTATGACAAGCCCGACCCGAGCGCGCTTTACAATCTCAGCGACGTGCAATTAGAGAATGTAAAACGGAAGCTCATCGAGCTGAAACCAAATATTCGAAAGATGTGGTCTACCGGTGGGGAACTGACGAATCTTTTCGAAAATCATGAGGTGCGGATTGCGATGGGCTGGCCCCTCATGACAAATCAACTACGGCAAAGACATTTTCCAATTGGAGAGACAATCCCCAAAGAGAATACGACCGGCTGGATCGATCATCTGATGATCACTGCCGCGAGCGACCACAAAGAATTGGCTTACGAACTTCTCGAGTATTTAATTGAGCCTCGTACACAAAAACAAGTGAGTGCCGTGACGGGCTACCTGCCCGCAAATCCGGAGGTTGCACAGTTTTTGACGGCGGATGAGAAGAAGAACCTTCATTTGGACGACCTTGATACTTACCAGAAGCGAATCTACTTCTGGCAGAACGTCCCCCGGCGCGATAAATACAACCAAATCTGGAACGAAGTAAAAGCAGCGCAGTGACCTGCCTGTTATCGATTCGCGGAGTTACAAAAAAGTTTGATCAGGCTAACGTCCTGAGCGCTATATCACTGGATGTCAAAGAGGGTGAGTTCCTCACAATACTTGGTGAGAGCGGTTCCGGAAAAACAACTTTGCTGCGGATTATTTCGGGATTCGAACGGCCCGATGAAGGCGAGGTTTGGATGGGAAACGAACGCCTGGACGTACTGCCACCGAACCGCCGCGGTGTAAATACAGTCTTTCAAAATTATGCCTTGTTCCCGCATCTTTCGGTGTTTGAGAATGTGGCGTACGGCCTTCGCGCCAAGAACACACCGGGAGAAGAGATTACCGTGCGAGTGGAATCGGCTCTCGCACAAGTGAAGATGCGCGACTTCACGCACCGGAAACCAGCCCAGCTCAGCGGCGGCCAACAGCAGCGTGTCGCTTTGTCTCGCGCGCTTGTGAATCGGCCGCGGCTCCTGCTTCTGGACGAACCGTTATCGGCGCTTGATGCCACCCTGCGACGGCAAATGCAATCCGAACTGAAGGCACTGCAACGCGAGGTTGGTATTGCTTTTATCTTTGTCACTCACGACCAGGAAGAAGCGATGACGCTTTCCGACCGAATCGCGCTCTTGCGGTCGGGAGAAATAGAACAGGTGAGCACTCCGCGCGAGCTTTACAACCAACCCCGCACCGCTTACGCCGCTAGCTTCGTTGGACAAACGAATTTGTTGCCTGCGCTAGTTGCACGGGGGATGGCAGACGCCGGCCTGTTCAAATGGCCTTGTGCACTGCCCGAGGGACAGATGTTGTTTTCACTCCGGCCCGAGCACATCAGTATTGTCGACTCGACGTATCCTGCTCCCGCGGCTTCCGTACGATTCCGAGGACGTGTTCGGAAGCGAATTTTTAATGGACCCAGCGATTTGCTTGAAGTCCAATGTGATGGCAGCTTCACACTGATGGTGCGTGTTCCAAATCAGGGAGAGCTTGACGGCGAATTGCTGCTACAGTTTGCCGCGGAGCACGCGATCGCATTGCAGAGTAGCGGGCGTTAGACAGGTGTATTCGCCCGGTTACAAACGACTGGTCACACTTCCTCCTCTGGCGTGGGTCGTCGTGTTCCTGCTAATACCGTATGGATTTCTTTTTTGCTTCAGCTTCTGGACCGTGCGCTCCCAGACTGTCGTGCATCACTGGACACTCGACAATTACAAAGCGCTCCTAAGCATCCCCCTCTATCGGGACGTACTTCTGCGTTCGGTGCGCATTGCGGCTACGGTCGCGGCTTTCTCGCTTCTGCTTGGGTTTCCGCTCGCCTATTACGTGTCGTTTCGCTCGGGGAAATCAAAAAACCTGCTATATCAGCTCGTCATCATACCGCTCTGGGTCAGCTATCTCGTTCGTGCTTATGCCTGGAAAACAATTCTTGGGAGCAACGGCGTTCTGAACACCTTGCTCGAATATGCAGGCGTGATTCAGCACCCGGCCGGGTTTCTACTGTACAGTCCATTTGCGGTCACGCTCACTTTGATCCACATTTATACGCCGTTCGCGTTTCTTCCGATCTATGCGGCGTTGGAGCACATCCCGAGGCAGCTCGTGGAGGCGGCGCACGACCTTGGCGCGTCTTCACTGCGAACATTCTGGACGGTGATTTTTCCCCTCGCAATGCCTGGCATTCTGGCTGGCGCGACATTCGCGTTTGTCCTGAGCCTGGGAGATTTTCTTGCTCCATTACTGCTTGGCGGCCCTAGCGGAATCATGATTTCGAACATCGTTGTCAGCCTGTTTGGCGCGGCGTATGACTGGCCACTCGGAGCTGCAGTTTCCGTAATGATGCTGCTTCTTGTGGTGGCGTTAATAACCGGCACGGAGCGCGTCCAAGAAAAACTCAGCGTCCGTGGGGTCTCAGGCTAAACGTGCATCACCTAAATGCAAATCAATGGTCAAGATCGCGCTGGTTAAGCTGGCATTCGGCAGTCGTCTTTGCGTTCCTCTATTTGCCGATTCTCGTACTGATTGTGTATTCGTTCAATGGCGAAAGCGTTGGCGGATTCCCACCTCGAGGATGGACATTGCGGTGGTACGCGATGCTGATGACGGATGACGCGCTTTGGGCGTCGGTTTGGAACAGCGTGCTGGTCGCAGCAGCGGCGGTCACTATCTCGATCATCATCGGTTTACCTGCGGCGCTGACTCTTGATCGAGTTTACTTCCCGGGTAAGTCTCTTTTCCGCAGGCTCGTCTTGTTGCCGCTGATTCTGCCTGGAATCATCACTGGTCTTTCATTGCTGATACTATTTGTCGGATTGCATGTCAAGCTGAGTCTGGTGACGATTGCCATCGGACATGGCACGGCGCTTATTTCAGTGGCGGCGACGGAGATCTTAGCAGGATTGCAGAAGATGGATCGCACACAGGAAGAAGCCTCGCTCGATCTTGGCGCGAGCCAGTGGCGTACATTTTGGCGCATTACGCTGCCGAATGTGAGGCTCTCGGTTGTAGCGGCTGTGCTATTGATTTTTACGCTCTCGATGGATGAGATAGCCGTCAGTTTTTTCCTCATTGGGCGAGAAAATACGTTACCACTCGAAATTTGGTCAAGGTTACGACGGGGAATCACGCCAGAGATCAACGCCGTTTCAACGATCATTTTCTTTTTCTCGCTAGTGACGATCGTTATTTGGTACAAGCTCAGGATTCGCCAACGGGGGGAAGCTTGAGGCCAGATAGCATTCATGCATCGACGTGCACGTCAGCGAGCGTCAGAGCGTGATCTAAGACAGAAACTGCGAAATCAATTTCGCTTCTTTCTACAATGAGCGGGGGCGCGATCACGAAGTGACTGATCCAGGCCTGCACCGCGACGCCCTGCTTCATCATCTCTGCCGCAACTTTGTCTACGATTAACGGGTTCCCGATGATCTTTTCTTCTTTTGTGTTGAGGGGCTTCTTGGTGGTCCGATTTTTGACGAGTTCGACTGCCCAGAAGAGGCCCAAGCCGCGAACGTCACCCACCGAGGGATGCTTTTGTTTTAGCGCGTTGAGTTTCTCGCCTAAGTAGCACCCCATCTCTCGCGAGCGCTCGATCAAGTTTAGGCGCTGCATCTCGCGAATCGTGGCAACGGCGGTGGCAAGCATGAGGGGATGCGCTTCGTAAGTGTGGCCATGCGCGAATAGGTGGTCTTCGAAATAGTTCGCAATCCGCGTACTCGTGGCACACAAGCCCAAGGGAACATAAGCGGACGTAATACCTTTGGCAGTCACGAGAATGTCGGGTTTGACATTCCAGTGATCGACGGCAAACCACTTTCCAGTACGCCCCCAACCAGTCATGACTTCATCCGCGATCAGGAGTACTTGATGGCGATCGCAAATTTCACGTAAACGCGGCAGATATTCAGGCGGCGGCACAAGGACACCATTTGTACCGACGATCGGTTCGAGGATGACGGCAGCCACATCGCTTTCGTTCTCGATCATGTGCTCGATGTAATCCGCGCAAGCGACACCGCAGTTTGGATAAGTATGCTTGAGCACACAGTTGTAGCAATTGACCTCCGGGGCGAAGACGACGCCCTGCCCCTTAGCTGCAGGTTCTGCCGGCCAGCGGCGGGGGTCGCCTGTCGCTCCAATGGAGGCCATGGTCGAGCCGTGGTAAGAGCGATAACGAGAAATAATCTTTGACTTGCCTGTAAACATTCGCGCGATTTTGAAGGCAGCCTCGTTGGCCTCTGTACCTGAGGTCGTGAAAAAGAATTTCTCAAGTCCTTTCGGGAGCACTTCGAGCAGCAATCGGCTCAATTCGACTCTGGGAGTTGTGGCGTAGCTCGGCGCAATATACGGTAAGCTTCGCGCTTGCGCGGCGATGGCTTCAATAACAGCTGGATTCTTATGGCCAAGATTGAGGCACATCAGCTGAGAAGAGAGGTCCAGATAGCGCTTTCCATTTCCATCGATGAAGTAACAGCCCTCTCCATCGGCAATGTGCAGCGGAATCCAGTTCTTCTGAACCTTCCAAGTTCCGTAATTCAGCTTGCGAGTCCATTCGCTGACTTCTGTGGAAGAGAGAGGGTTTGACATTTACTTCAAGAGGCTTACATGAAACCTCTCGGGCTGTCAATTCGAGGAGAAATCGATGATTGCCAGATTCACGAGTTCATCCCAGCTAGCGTGGACAGCGATTCATTTATCATGTAGCGTACGCAAGTTCCGTAAAGATGAGTGATTCTTACGACCGGTATCTGGGGATGGATCGCCCGATCACCCGCCGCGACTTCATCAATGGGATGACGGTCGGAATTGGCGGTATGGTCTCCGGGTCGCGGTGGATCTGGGCTCGAGAGCAGAGCGTCGTGGCGGCCTCATATCCGCCAGAACGGACTGGAATGCGTGGAAGCCATCCAGGATCTTTTGAAACCGCGCACGCACTTCGCGACGGAACATTCTGGAAGTATGCGGCAGCCCCGGTCGACACAGGCGAGACGTACGATTTGGTAATTGTCGGCGGTGGGATCAGCGGTTTGGCGGCGGCGCACTTTTACCGGGAGCGCGCGGGGAGCTCATCACGAATTCTGATCCTTGAAAACCACGACGATTTCGGTGGCCACGCCAAGCGAAACGAGTTCCATATCGGCGGCCGGCTTCAGTTGTTGAACGGTGGAACTCTGGAGATCGACAGTCCGACGCCGTATAGCCCGGAAGCTGACGGGCTGCTGAAGAAATTGGGTATCCATCCGGAGCAGTTTCAGAAGAAGTTCACCGATCCCATGCTGTATCGATCGCTAGGCTTGCGCCCCGGAGTATTTTTCAATCGAGAAACGTTCGGAACGGATAGACTTGTTGCCGGACTTCCCGGCGGCGAGTGGGGAGAGCACGGCAAAGCGGACTCTACTTCATGGACAGAGTTCCTGGCAAAGACACCGCTTTCTAAAGAGGTCAAAGCGGATATCGCGAAAATCCAGGAAGGCAAGATTGATTACATGCCGGGCTTGTCTTCCGCCGAAAAGAAATCCCGACTCTCACGGATGAGCTACCGCGATTTTTTGCTGAATATCGCTAAAGTAGATCCGGGCGTGATTCCCTTCTACCAAACAAGAACTCACGGGGAGTGGGGTGCGGGCATTGATGCAGAACCTGCGCTCGACTGCTGGGCGCTTGGGCTTCCCGGCTTCGAGGGGATGGGCTTGGAGCCTGGGGCGGCCCCGCACATGAGCTATACAGCCGCGGGATACGCGAACGGCGGTTCCTACCGTTTTCATTTCCCCGACGGGAACGCATCGATAGCGCGGTTGCTGGTTCGCAGTTTACTGCCACAAGCTGTGCCGGGAAAAACGGCGGAAGATGTGATCACTTCGCGGGTGAAGTATGGACTTCTTGATCTACCCGGTTCGCCTGTCCGAATCCGATTAAACAGCACCGTCGTGCGTGCGCGGAATATTGAAGACCGATCTAGCGCGCGGCGAGTCGATATTTCGTACGCACAGGGTAACCGGGTATTCACGGTTGGTGCGCGCGGGTGCGTTTTGGCGTGTTGGAATATGATGATTCCCTATCTCTGTCCAGAGCTACCCGAAAAGCAGAAACAGGCGCTGCACTATCTGGTGAAGGTGCCGCTTGTCTACACCAGTGTGGGCATTCGGAATTGGACTTCGTTTCAGAAACTGGGGGTGGATAGTATTTCCTCGCCTGGTTGCTACCATTCGTCGGTCACATTGAACGCCGCTGTGAATATGGGAGACTACGCCAGCCCGAAGACACCGGAACAACCGATTTTGCTTCACCTCGTGAGAACTCCTTGTAAACCAGGGTTGCCAGTGCGGGATCAGCATCGTGCGGGGCGGCTCGAATTACAGACGACGTCGTTTCAAACTTTTGAACGAAATATCCGTGATCAGCTCGCTCGGACGCTTAGCGGCGGCGGGTTCGATCCTGCCCGTGATATCGAAGCCATCACCGTGAACAGGTGGCCGCACGGTTATGGCTACGAATACAATCCATTGTTCGACCCCGATTGGCCGGAATCGGAGCGCCCTAACGTAATTGGCAGGAAGCCGTTCGGGAGGATCACGATTGCAAATTCCGATTCGGGAGCAACCGCGTATACAGACGTGGCAATCAACCAGGCGTTCAGAGCGGTAAAAGAACTCGAATGAATGACGAACAAAACCCGGCGCAAGATCGCGAGCTGGGAATGGATCACCCGATTACGCGGCGCGATTTCTTGAATGGTGCGGCGATCGGTCTAGGTGGTTTGCTGGGAGGCTCATCGCTGCTGGGTCTAGAGACTGGTGTTCCTGGTTCTGAAGCCGAGGCGCAAAACAAGGCTGGCTACTATCCCCCAGCTCTCACAGGAATGCGAGGCAGCCATGATGGGTCGTTCGAAGTGGCCCATTCACTGCGCGATGGAAGTTTCTGGAAAACGATTGGGAATCCACTCGATACGCGGGAGACGTACGATTTAGTGATTGTGGGTGGAGGCATCAGCGGCCTCGCGGCTGCATACTTCTATCGCGCTCGTACGAGCAAGTCGGCGCGCATTCTGATCCTCGATAATCATGATGATTTCGGCGGGCACGCCAAGCGCAACGAGTTTCGCCCGGAAGGACAACTGTTACTTGCCAATGGCGGGACATTCGCCATTGAATCGCCGACGCCCTACAGTGAAGAAGCTCAGCGGCTTTTGAGCGATTTGGACATTGCTCCCGCGGCGCTCGAGACGCAGTGTGCTGTTCCAGACGTCTACAAAGGCCTACATCCGGCGGTCTTCTTCAACAAAGAAACATTCGGAGTGGATCGGTTGGTGACCGGAATGCCGGGCAGAGAGCCGGGAGAAGCATCCGACGCAGGTTCGAATGCAGCCTTGAAGTCCTGGGTGGAATTTCTGAAGAAAACTCCGCTGTCCGATGAAGCTCAAGCCGACATCGCACGCCTGGAAGAAGAGAATGTCGACTACATGGCAGGCCTATCGCAGGTCGAAAAAAAGAAGCGGCTTTCGAAGATGAGCTACCGGGACTTTCTCTCGGATATTGCCAAAGTTCATCCCGATGTCATCCCGTTCTACCAAACGCGAACGCACGACCTTTACGGTGTGGGAATCGATGCTGTTCCGGCACTCGATTGCTGGGCCTATGAATATCCGGGATTCGGCGGGATGAATCTCGATCGGGTGCCATCGCCAGGGCTAGGGTACACCGCAACAGGGGAGGTCACCGAGCGGCCACCCTATTTTTTTCACTTCCCGGACGGTAACGCCTCGATTGCGCGCGCGCTAGTAAGAACGCTCATCCCGAGATCGACGTCGGGGCACACAGCAGAAGATATCGTAACGGCCAAAGTGGATTACAGTTGTCTCGACGCGAAAGAATGGCCTGTCAGGATACGGCTGAATAGCACGGTCGTGCGGGCAAGACATATTGGCGATCCGCATTCCGCGAAGGAAGTTGAAGTGGCTTATGTGCAAGGAAACCAGGCCTTCAAAGTGCGCGCTAAAGCTGCGGTGATGGCCTGCTGGAACATGATGGTTCCTTACTTGTGTCCGGAGTTGCCGGATCGACAGAAGCAAGCTCTTCAATACGGCGCGAAGGTTCCGCTGGTCTACACGGTTGTAGCCGTTCGGAACTGGAGATCATTTCATAAGCTCGGCATCCAGCACGTTATGTCACCTGGCATGTACCACACTGGAGTAGCTCTCGATCGAGCTATCGATATCGGGGAATACAAGTCGCCCCGGACTCCCGATGAGCCGATCCTTCTGCGGATGCTGCGAACGCCTTGTAAGCCGGGGCTGCCGGAGCGCGATCAGCATCGCATTGGACGTATCGATTTGTTGACAGCGACGTTTTCGACTTTCGAGCGCAACATACGGGACCAGTTGGCTCGCATTCTCGCAGCCGGTGGCTTCGATCCCGCGCGCGACATCAACGCAATCACCGTGAATCGCTGGCCGCATGGTTACGCTTACGAATACAACTCGCTGTGGGATCCCGACTGGCCGGAAGGTCAGCGGCCTTGCGAGATTGCAAGAAAGCGCTTCGGGCGGATCACGATTGCCAATTCTGACGCAGCCGCGGCCGCGTATACGGAACAGGCAATAAATCAGGCGTATCGGGCGGTCCAGGAGGTGCTAGCCAGCTAGCATGGATACCTTCGATCTCAAAGAACTTGACGGACGTCGCTCCGAGTCGGGCGAGGCTTATCTGGAGTTCTTCCGAATCCCGCAAATGAGCCTAGGAGTGTATTCGCTTCGCGCAGGCGGATTGGATGCGCAACAACCGCACACCGAAGATGAGATCTATTATGTGGCTTCTGGACGAGGAGTCATCACCATAGGCGACGAGGACCGGCCAGTTCAATCGGGAAGCATTATATTCGTGGCCGCCAATGTCGAGCACCGATTCCACACTATCGTTGAGGATTTGACGTTGCTTGTGTTCTTCGCCCCAGCCGAAGGGAGCATGCAGAGCTAAAAGATCAATTTCAACGCAAGCTGGATCAAGCGGGGATCTCTTGCTCGCAATACTTTGCCGAAAGTTCCCCCGTTTTGCACATCGCCATCTGAGATGTTGCCATCAACGGAAGTGAATTGCGCGTGGTTGGCAACGTTGAAGAATTCGGCTCGAAACTGTGTCCTGAATCTCTCAGTGATGGGAGTCTCTTTCAGAAAACTGATGTCCAGGTTGTTGATCCCCGGTCCGCAACAAACGGTCCGCGGAGACGTACCGAATCTGCCTAAATCTGAGTACTGCTGGAAGGAAGATGTATCAAACGCCAGTTGGTACGGATTCCGCGGGTCCACTGACTTGAACGGCTTGATGATGTCCGGTTCACCGGGAGAGGTGAAGAAGCCGCTAGAAACAAGTTCTAGATCATCGCTGGACGTGATGAAGACGGGGAATCCAGTCTGGAATGTCAAAATCCCCGATGTTCCCCAGCCATTCACAAGCGCCCCAGCAAAGCCCCGGAGCGAGCTCTTCGGGAACTGGTAGACATAGCTGAATACAAACCGATGAGGTGCATTAAATCTCGACAAGGACCGGCTCAGGCGGTAGTTTAATGGATTGACGGAATCTTCGAAGCTCGATGCGTTGTCGATGGATTTGCTGAACGTGTAGGCGGCCTGGAACTGAAGACCATGCGAGAACCTCTTTTCCGCGCTGATCTGAAGGGAATTGTAACTCGAGTTCGCAATCGTATCTTCAGCGAAAATATTTGAAAACACCGGCACTCCGTCAGGAGGACAACCTACGCCGGTCCGCGGGTTGCAGAGCGGCGACGAATACTTCCTCAGACCTACAAGCGTGATCGGATTTGGGTTCGGTCCGGTAACGGTAGGCTGCGGTCCGTAGGGCAAGTGCAACACAAAACCGGGAGGAATCTCGTTCGGGAGGACCGTGTAAGCGGAATCCTCTCCAAAAGGACCGCAAGCGAGATTCGAATCCCCCGCAGCGCTGGAAATTGCAGCTAAGTCCAGGCAACTTTGAGAATTGCCGTAATTCAGATCGTGAGAGGCTAGCAGTCGATGACCTTGCGAACCCACGTATCCAATCTGAAACAGGATGTCCCCCTTCAATTGCCTCTGGATCGTGAAATTATACTGCTCCGAGTACTGGGTGCGCAGGTTGGATTGAAATTCACCAAAGAGGAGAATGGGCCGGAACGCGGACCAGTCAATAGGCTGCCCTCGGGGTGGGTTGAGGATGCCATTGAATGGATTAGGGTTCACAGTTCCGTCCTGCAGAACGAAGGGCGTGTTAAACAGCGGATTCGAGAAAAAAGAACTGCCGCCGAAAGGAGGCTCGGCGCTGAACTGTTCCAGAACTAGCTGTTCCACCGGGTTGTAGAATATGCCCCATCCCATGCGGATGCTGGTTGTGCCTGGCGCACCGAAGAGGCTGTGAAGCCAGCCGGAACTCGCGGAAGGACTGTACGCTAGCCCGATACGCGGAGCAAAGGATCGGTAATAGGTTTTGGTCAATGCAGCAGGGACGCCGGGATCTCCTGGAACGACCAGGCCGAGCGGGTTGACAGATTCGCCGGCGCTGCCGGGGCTGCAATCGGTAGTGCCAAACGTTTGCACCAATGGATTCGAGGGATTCAGCTGACATGGGTAGATTTTCGTTTCTTCTCCGGCGCGAAACGTTTGAACCTTCTGACCGATGTCTGTCAGCGGCGTTGTCAGCTCCCAGCGAAGGCCGTAGTTCAAGGCCAAGCTGGGACGAATCTTCCAGCTATCTTGCGCAAACAGGTACACCGCTGTGCTGCGAACACGCTCGGCTTGTGCCGATCCCTGGCCATAGCCCGACGGTATGCCGAGCAAGTAGTCCGGAAACTCATTGCCCGCCCCGACGCTGTTCGCGGCGGAGCTGTCGAACGAAAAGGAACCGTTGACATTATAAAAGAGCGTCTGATCGAATCGCATGCGCCGTACATCAACGCCGAACTTCATGCTGTGACTGCCGACGACCTTGCTGAGAGTATCGAATCCCTCGAAACTGTTTCCGATCTGAGGCAACGCACCTTCGCTGTTGTTTCCTATACTGAATCCACCGTTCACGCTAATAAAAGGGACGCCTTCGTGTTGCGCGCCTAAGCCGGGTCTAATTCCTATGGCGGGATTAGCTGGATCGCTAAAACACTGGCTGGCCGGGAGGCTCCCACAAGAATTCTGAACGAGGTTTGTTCGCTGCGGTTCGTCATAGCCCAGTTGCCCTTCGCGGAAATACGAAAAGCGGGCCTCGTTTACTGTCGTCGGATTGGCCGTCCAGGTTTCGCTCAGATTGTACTGCTGATTTCGCGTGTTGAAATCAGATCCGAATCCCGGGACAGTTGCGCCAGCAGCCGCAAAGCCGGCAAAGGGTTTGGCGAGCGAATCGTCATCGTAATAGTAGTAAAAATTCAGCTGGTGCTTATCGCTGATTTTGTGGTCGATCCGAGCCGTCCATTGAATGCCATTTTCAGCCTGCACCGGAACCGATTGGAAGGTATTGCTTCCGACGTTAGCTAACGGGACATACTGGGTGAGCAAGGCAGCGGCCGTGGGATCGAAGCACTGCGTAGGAACCCGGCTGTTGGGGAAGATGGCAGCCCAAGGCGTACCCGCCGCAGGGGAAGCGCCTCCTTCGGCAGCTATGGCCGCCACGCACCCGGGGCGCTGAGCAAGCGTGGAAGCGAAAAAGCGATCGTTCAGAGTTCCGGCGAAATCACCCCCGGCGGAAAAATCGCCCGACCTCTCCGCCGATGTTGGAACCGTGACAAGAGCCGATGAAATGCCTTGCCTGATTTGCCGCTCTTCTGCAGAAACGAAGAAGAACGTACTGTTTTTAGCGATCGGTCCGCCGAAAGTGCCGCCGTATTGGTTCTGGTTGAATTTACCCTTCTCTGTATCGAAGAATCCACGCGTATTGAGAGCTTTGTTGCGAAAGAACTCATAGACGTCGCCGTGGAAAGTATTAGTGCCGCCTTTCGTGACAACGTTGACCACAGATCCCGAATTTCGGCCGTATTCCGCGTCGAACGTGTTCGTCAACACGCGAAACTCCTCGATGGTATCCGGGGACGGCTGGATCGCTGCCGAGTTTAGGAACTGATCGTTGGCATCGCCGCCATTGACGTTGAAATTATTGGCGCGGCCCCGGCCTCCGTTCACCGAGACGGCACCGGCACTCTCGCTTCCGGCAAACAAATCGGTTCCCTGCTGCGATTGCACTCCCGGTTGTAATTGCAAGAGTTGGTAGGTGTCGCGTGTGTTCAAAGGCAAGTCAACCACGGCCCGGGAATTCATCACTGCGCCTAGTTGTGTACTGGTGGTTTCCACCAAAGGGGCTGAGGTTTCAGCCGTGACGGTTTGTGTAGATCGGCCCAGTTCAAGCGTGGGGCTTATTTCGATGACATGGCCTATGGTCACTTCAACGTTTTGCTGAACGTATGCCTTAAACCCCTGCACTTGCACGCGGACGGAATACGTGCCGACAGGGACGGAAGGCAAATCATAGTCGCCCTTGCTATCGGTAAGCGCGCGACGCTCGACGCCGCCTCCCGTCATGGATGCAGTGATTTCGGCTCCGACGACGACGGCGCCCGAGGGATCTTTTATCGTGCCGCGCAACTCTCCCGTGGTCTGAGCCAGGAGGTGGGGAACCCCCAAGAAACAGCCCAGAAAACAAGCTCCGATGAGATAAGCAATTTTGCGCAGATTCATAGCGAGAAAGATGGAAGAATTATACAAGAACGAACGTGGTAGCCTCTACCTTCATGAACAATCGTTCTGTGCTCTTTGTGCTCGCGATTTTCTTCGCTCCCTTAGCTTTTAATCAGAATATGCAGCGTGCCCGAGATCTTGGCGTTCCTTTTGACGGCGCCCCCGGTCCTCTCAACGCCATCACGGATGTCAAGGGTGTTGAAGTAGGGCACAAAACGTTGATCGAAGGAAACGGCGCTCTTCAGGCCGGTAAGGGACCGATTCGAACTGGCGTGACGGTCATCATTCCGCGCGGAAAAGCAAATCCTGAACCTGTCTATGCAGGATGGTTTACGCAGAACGGGAATGGCGAGATGACGGGCACCACCTGGGTTGAGGAATCCGGCTTTCTCGAGACGCCGATCGGGATTACGAATACGCATAGCGTGGGTGTAGTACGCGACGCGATGATCGGTTGGAGCGTCAGGCATCAGCGGTTGAAACAGGACTGGTCTCTTCCGGTGGTCGCCGAAACATGGGACGGCTATTTGAACGACATCAATGGCTTTCACGTGAAGCCTGAGCACGTTTTCGAGTCTTTGGATTCGGCTGCATCCGGCCGCGTGCTCGAAGGCGCAGTCGGCGGAGGTACTGGGATGGTTTGCTATGGCTTCAAAGGCGGTATCGGCACGGCGTCTCGCACTCTCCCGAAAGACGCGGGCGGCTACACGGTGGGCGTGCTGGTGCAGTGCAATTGTGGAAGTCGTCCCCAACTTCGAATAGCCGGCGTACCGGTAGGTCGAGAGATCCCGGAAGGCGTTCCTGATTTCGCAAAGTTGAACAACGAAACCGGCGGCGATCTCGGCTCAATCATTATCGTGATCGCTACTGATGCGCCGCTGATTCCGACCCAATTGAAGCGTCTCGCTCGCCGCGCGACTATGGGTCTCGCACGTACGGGTTCGACGTCAGGTAACGGCTCGGGCGACATCTTCATCGCGTTTTCGACAGCAAACTCGGGCGCAGGCAATGAACCAGGGCCGAATAGCATCCAAACAGTTGCGAACGAACGTATCAGCCCACTATTTTCCGCGACAGTGGAAGCGACGGAAGAGGCCATAGTCAACACATTGGTAGCCGCTAAGACAATGACCGGCATCGATAACCATACCGTTATTGGCCTTCCTCACGATCAGCTGCAATCAGCGCTTAAGAAATATAACCGCTTGTCGGCCGCGCAGTCGCAATAGAAAGCGCGCCTTAAATACGCTCAATAATCATCGATAAGCCTTGCCCAACACCAATACACATAGTGCAGAGTGCAAATTGTGCGCCAGTGCGATGGAGTTGATAGGCAGCCGCAGTTACCAGTCGAGCTCCACTTGCTCCGAGAGGATGACCGAGAGCAATCGCTCCACCGGATGGATTGACCTCTTCGGCATCGTCCGCAACGCCCAGCTCTCGCAACACCGCAAGGCTTTGGCAAGCAAACGCTTCGTTCAGCTCAATCACATCCAGTTTCGACAGGTTGAGACCTGCCCTATCGAGCGCCTTCCAAGTAGCCGGAACCGGCCCTATTCCCATGATTCGTGGCGCAACTCCGGCAGAAGCCGCGCAAACTATTCTTGCCAGCGGAGTCAGTCCATTCTGCCGGGCGGCCTGTTCTGTAGCGATCAGAAGCGCACACGCGCCATCGTTGACTCCTGACGAATTTCCGGCGGTAACTGAGCCCTCTGATTTCACGATCGGCTTTAATCCGGCAAGTGCCTCAAGTGTCGTGTTGGGACGGGGAGGCTCGTCAACAGAGACCGGAACAGGATCCCCTTTTTTCGGTCTTGTGAGAACCGGAGTAATCTCTTGCACGAGAGTGCCATTCGCCGTCGCCCTCGCGGTTTTTTGTTGGCTGCGTAATGCGAACAGATCTTGATCGCGGCGCGAGATGTGAAACTCTTGGGCGACGTTCTCAGCCGTCTCGGGCATTGAGTCGATGCCGTACTGTTCCTTTAAGAGCGGATTCACAAAGCGCCACCCGATGGTTGTATCTTCCATCTCCTGATTCCGCGAAAAAGGAATTTCGGATTTAGCCATGACGAATGGCGCGCGTGACATGCTTTCTACTCCGCCGGCAATAATCATCGACCCCTCGCCGCTCTTCAGAGTGCGGGCCGCTATTGCAATAGCTTCGAGGCTCGATCCACAAAGGCGATTAACCGTACAGCCTGGGACTTCTTTGGGCAGGCCTGCGAGCAGGAGTGCAATTCGCGCAACGTTACGATTGTCTTCACCGGCCTGATTTGCGCATCCGTAGATCACGTCGTCGACGGCGCCCCAATCGACTCTGGGATTTCGTTCCATCAGAGCTTTGATCGGAACTGCCGCGAGGTCGTCAGTCCGGACGCCTGCCAATGCGCCGCCGTACCGGCCGAATGGAGTCCGGATTGCATCGCAGATAAACGCGTGTTCCATGTACTTCGGTGATTCCGTTAGAGTCGGGTCTCCTGCGTATTATTACAATGCTTCCAACGAATCGATGGAAGGAGAGTAATTGGCTGAGATCACGTCGTTGCGCCGGGCTGTTTCGGAGTTAGTGATTGATGGGAGCGTCATCGCGCTCGAGGGGTTTACACATCTTATTCCGTTTGCGGCGGGGCATGAAATCATTCGCCAGCACAAACGCAAGCTCACGCTCATACGGATGACGCCGGACTTGATCTACGACCAGATGATCGGGATGGGGTGTGCGAAAAAGTTAGTGTTCTCCTGGGCTGGGAACCCCGGGGTGGGATCGTTGCACCGGTTCCGGGATGCGATTGAGAACGATTGGCCCGCGCCTCTGCGGATTGAAGAGCACAGCCACGCAGATATGGCGGCGCGTTATCAGGCAGGCGCTTCCGGGCTCCCCTTTGCCGTGATGCGTGGCTATGTGGGTTCTGATCTGCCCAAACATAACCCGAATATCAAGTCGGTGACATGTCCTTTCTCTGGTGAAGTGCTAGCCGCGACGCCGGCGCTGCGACCCGATGTCACGGTAATCCACGCCCAAAAGGCTGATCGGAAAGGAAACGTCTTAATATCTGGCATCCTCGGCGTTCAAAAAGAAGCGATACTCGCGTCGAAGAAGGCGATTGTTACGGTTGAGGAAGTCGTAGATGACCTGGAGGCACCGATGAACGCGTGTGTGCGGCCACACTGGGTGCTGACTTATGTATGCGAGGTTCCGGGTGGAGCTTATCCGTCGTATGCGCATGGTTACTACAAGCGCGATAACGCGTTTTGCATCGCATGGGATGGCATTTCTCGCGATCGTGAAAGGTTCTCGGCGTGGATGAACAGACATGTATTGGAGACTGCCGATTTTGGGGAATTTAGGCGAAGTATTGCTTCGGAGACGAGAATCGTAAAAAGTGTCTGATTTCGCTTACACTCCCGACGAAATGATGACGATTGCGGCGGCCCGTACGCTCACGAACGGTTGTGTTTGTTTCGTGGGGATCGGAAAACCGAGTGCTGCTGCCAATTTGGCACGAGTGACGCATGCACCCGAAGTGGTTCTCGTCTATGAATCGGGAACGATTGCAGCCAAACCCAACCTACTCCCGCTTTCAATTGGCGATGGAGAACTCGCGGAAACGGCTGATACGGTTGTGTCAGTTCCAGAGATTTTTCGGTATTGGCTCCAGGCCGGCCGGATCGATGTAGGATTTTTGGGCGCAGCTCAGATCGACAAATTTGGGAATATCAACACAACCGCCATTGGCGGGAGCTACGGCAATCCGCGTGTTCGGCTACCTGGGGCGGGAGGCGCCCCCGAGATTGCGGCGGCGGCTAAGAGAGTATGCATCATGCTAAAGCAAGAAAGATCTAGTTTTGTTGAAACGCTCGACTTCGTTACTACTTGCAACCGGCACACGCCTGCACTTACGGTGATCACCGATCTCGCCACGCTGCGTCCGGATTCAAGGACCGGCGAACTTATGCTTTCAGCATTAAATCCAGGTGTTGTGGTGGACCAAGTAAGAGACGCGACGGGTTGGAACCTGAAAGTAAACCGGAAGTTAAATCAGACTCCGGAGCCCACGCTCGCGGAGCTTGAGGCTCTGCGCGAACTTTACGCCCGCAGTTAGCAACGATACGAATGCCGGGATTCTCCGCCGTACGCCTCAGGCTCGCTGCTGTTTCCATACTGCCAACCTTTATTTTCTTGGCCGTAATCGTAGCTGTCGGCGAGCATCGAGCCACATCGCAATCCGCAAACTCTGACGCACCCCAAATTCCGCTTGGCTTCACGCCCCGGTCGTACGACGGTGAGCGCGCCTGGGAAGAAAAGCTCAAAAGGCTTGTCAGTCCGGAACGATGTCGCATGTATCTACATAAGCTAACCGCGGAGCCGCATGTGGCGGGCACTCCGGGCGACAGGCGCGTATCAGAATACATTGCGCGTGAGTTCCGGGGCGATGGTCTCGAAACAGAAGTAGTCGAGTATAAAGTCCTGCTTTCTTATCCCAAGCAGGTCAGCTTGGAACTGGTCGCGCCGGTGACTCGCAGGCTGGCGAATCCTGAGCCTTCAATTGACGGGGACCCAGACACGCAAGTTTCCGATCCAATGGCTCGCATGCCGTGGAATGGATACTCGCCGTCTGCCGATATTACTCGATCCGTTGTTTACGCCAACTATGGCCGGGCGGAAGACTACGACCGTCTTGAAACAATGCACGTGAACGTGAAGGGACAGATCGTTCTCGCGCGCTATTTTCAGGGGTACCGGGGCGGCAAGAGCCTGGAAGCGGAGAGACGTGGCGCTGCGGCTGTAATCGTCTATTCCGACCCGGCCGAGGATGGCGCGAGCAAGGGCAAGGTCTATCCCGATGGACCCTGGGGTCCGGTTGGGCACTTGCAACGTGGCGCGGTCGTATATGATTTCCTGGTTCCCGGGGATCCGCTCACGCCTGGGTGGGCATCGACGCAACAGGCACGGCGCATCCCCGAGCGCGATTCGAAGATTCTGCCCAAAATCCCGATGATCCCGCTTTCCGCGGCGGATGCCGAGCAAATCTTGAGCGAAATGCGCGGACCCCAAGCGCCGGATGGTTGGCACGGCGGACTACGGTCGACCACCGGGCCCTATCGGGTGGGGGACGGAAGCACACAAGTTCATCTGGCGCTCCGAATGGAGAATCGCGTTACGCCGATTTGGGATGTGATCGGGCGTATTCGTGGGAGTGAGGAGCCCGAGAAACTGGTGATCCTTTCCAACCATCACGACGCGTGGGTGTATGGGGCTGTGGACCCGGCAAGCGGAACGGCCGCAATGCTCGAGCTTGCGCGCGCGTTCGGCCAAATGCTGCGAGAGGGATTTCGACCGCGCCGCACAATTGTCTTCGGCAATTGGGATGCCGAGGAATTCACTCTGACGGGGTCAACCGAGTGGGGCGAAGAACACGAAGGTGAGCTGCGCAAGAGCGGAGTGGTCTGTTTGAACGTGGACTCGGCCACTAGTGGAAACAAATTCAGCCTTAGTACTGTGCCTGCGATGCTCCATGCGACGATCGATGCCGCGAAGACCGTATCGGACCCGGCAACCAATGGTTCTGTATACGATGCATGGAAAATGCAGGGAAATGAGAAGGAAAACGTCCGCAGCTATCGCGTGGAAGGTGCGGCTGGGGCTCCTGTTCCTTATGGTGTGCTTGGCGGCGGATCGGACTTCATGGTTTTTCTTCAGCACGATGGTGTGCCGTCGCTCGATATGATTTTTGACGGACCCTATGGCGTATACCACTCGCTTTACGACGACTTTGAGTGGATGACCCGTTTCGGAGATCCCACTTTTCGTTATCACGCAACGATGTCGCGATTGTGGGGAGTCCTTGCGCTTCGATTTGCGAATGCGGATGTTGTGCCACTCGACTATTCGCTTTATGCGCACGAAGTTGCTGTGTACTTGAGTGAGCTCGATAAGATTGCCCCGCCTTCACTCCAGTTTGAGCTCGAACTGTTGATTGGGAAGTGTCAAACATGGCAAACGGCAGCCGCTGCGGTATCGTCTGAGGTGAAACAGCTCTCAAGCCATGCCGGCAAATCGAGCCAGGTATCCTCAGAGGTGCTCAACCGGGCGATAATGACCGAAGAACGTGCTCTGCTGGCTATCGGAGGAGTCCCCGGGCGTCCGTGGTTTCGTCACTTAATCTACGCTCCGTTGCCCAGCTATGCTGCGGAGACACTTCCAGGAGTGCGCGAAGCGCTGAGCGCGAACGACCTGAATCGCTCGCGTGCTCAAATTCGAGAACTCGCAGCTGCCCTTGACCGTGCTACTACCGCACTCGTCGAGATCCGCGGAAGTCGCGTTCAATAATAGATTGCACTCACGCACAGAACGACGTCTAAGGATAAAAAAGTGAAGCTAATCAGTTACATTCATGCCGGCAAACCCGGCTTCGGAATTGTCAAGGAGCAAGGTGTAATTGCACTCGGACCGAGGACTCGCCAAGCAAGCCTTAAGCACGTCCTGAATGACATAGACGCACTCCGGGCTTTTGCAGACGAACGCCCTGACCTGCGGCTTGATGAAGTTACCTACGCACCAGCCGTTCCAAATCCCGACAAGATTTTGTGTGTCGGGATTAATTACCTGCATCATCAGCAGGAGACGGGACACAAATTGCCGGAGCACCCGCTAATTTTCGCGCGGTTTGCGAACAGTCAAGTTGGACACGGGCAGCCGATCATACGTCCTCGCGTTTCAGAGCAGCTCGATTTTGAGGGGGAACTCGCCGTTGTGATCGGCCGCGCGGGGCGACATATTTCGGAGGCAGACGCGCTTTCGTTCGTCGCTGGTTACGCGGCCTACAATGACGGGTCGGTTCGAGACTGGCAGCGCCACGCCAGCCAGTTCACACCTGGCAAAAACTTTGTCGGCACAGGCGCTTTTGGACCATGGCTTGTCACGCCGGATGAAGTGCCTGGAGTGCTGCACACTAGCCTGGTAACTCGGCTGAATGGACAAGAGATGCAGCGTGCCACCACGGATGACCTGATTTTTGGGATTCCCGCCCTGATCGCCTACTGCTCGACGTTTACGGAACTTGTGCCCGGCGACACCATCATGACCGGCACGCCTGGCGGTGTCGGAGCTTTCCGCGATCCACCGCTTTGGATGAAGCCTGGAGATGTCGTGGAGGTGGAGATCGAGGGCATTGGAATTCTAAGAAATTCGGTGATGGAAGAGTAGGGGCTTCTCCTTCCGAAGCCCTTCGTACCGGCCAGGAAAGGCAATTAGCGCCGCCGCTACCGGCAGCAGCTTCCAGTTGGCCGTGTGGCGTTTCCGGATGCCCAGCCAGATCTCCAAGTCATGAACGATTTCATCCGCTGATTGATAGCGCTTGGCTGGATCGAGCTGCAGGCAGGAAAGTGAACGCAATTTCCTTAGGCCTCGAAGCGATCGTGATTCCGGCAGATCTCCAGAACGCGGAGCGCGCTTCGATTACTAAGCCGGGTGATGTCAGGCTGTTAGGAATTTGACTAAGATGGTTCGCAAGAAGCCAGCTTAGGAAAAAATGTCGAAATTGTTCAAAACCGCGCTCTTGATAGCGGGCTTGTGCCCGTACTTGGTGGCTACTTCCGACAAGCAACCCGACGTGAAGTCAGAGACCTTGTTGCGCAGCAGCTCAGCTTGGGACGGAGTGCCCTATGCGGAATATTCCAAAGGTGCCCCAGAACTTTCAGTTTTAAAAATCACGATTCCAAGTCATTCGAAGTTGAAATGGCACACGCATCCGATGCCCAATGCAGCCTACGTCGTCTCCGGCGAAATCACGGTGGAGGAGCCGGGCGGGAACGAGAAACATCACTTCGTAGCGGGTCAGGTCGTGCCGGAGACAGTAAACACTGTGCATCGAGGCGTAACGGGAGATCAGCCCGTCGTGCTGATTGTCTTTTATGCCGGTGTGAAAGGAATGCCGCTCGCAGAATTGAAGCCCTGAAAAAGCTGGCGCGAGTAGAATTTTCGTTCGGATTGAACTTACGACGTAGACTATGCACTTGAGATTGACACGCAACGGCGGCGGATGGGCAACTCTAGTAGCCGTTCACTCCGGCAAGAATCGTCTGTAACGGCCGCTGTTATATACGCTCCACGGAGTGAAACCCTGGTTCTCGACATACAGTTGATACGCGAAATCAATGTTTGTCTTGCAATCCAGCAAATCGCGCAAATTCACTCCGCGCCTCTTTAGATGTATGGTGTTGATCTGAAAGTACCCCCAGTCGAGCGTGCCGTCCCTGTTGTAGTGATAGATCTCGCATTTCCCTTGCGGGTTTTCGGACCGTTGGATCGCGAGCGCTACGCGGCATGCCGGGCCAAACTTTTGGCATGCGTATTGCTGGTACACGGTGAGCGACGAGCGCTGATCGCGCTGCGCTTCCTTTCCGATGACCGTTTCCGTACGGTGAGCAATCACGAGAGGCGATTGGAAGCGTATCCGCATAGGGGATCGCCAGCTAACTGCGTACTGCGAATGTATCTGTAATGCTTCGTGAACGCAAAACATCCCGGCCGAGAGTGCAAGAAAACCGAATAGAAAGCCGAGGCCTTTTGGCAGGCCGATCCGAGCGCTTTTCTTGTCGCTTCGTTTGATCACGACAGAGATGCGCCCTACGTTCATCCAACGCCATGGCGCCGCGGTCTGTAACAAGGCTGGGCTCCTCCGCCTGACAGTGTACGGCATCGGTATCGAGCTGATCACGGGGCAGCTTCGGTCGAAGCGGGCCCTTGGCGTCCGAGGCGAGTATTCAACCCTTCAGGGCGGCTCTCTATTAGAATTGCTTTTCATGATACCCAGTTGTCAAACAGGGATTGGCGGATGAGTGTGTCGGAAACCATGCATAAAACTAGAACCTGTTTCTGCTCGGTTGGCTTGTTCATAACGGCAATTCAGGGTGCCTTTTGCCAGACGACCGCGCGGATTCGAACCGAACAGACCTCGCTCGAACTCCGGGCTCAACCAGCAAGCCCGGAAGTTGTGAGTCTTGGAATCAGCGGAGAGAAGACCTGGACCAACGATGCCCCTGAAAGCCTTATCAATTCCTTAGAGAGCGATGGTCGGTCAGTCAAGCTCGACTGGAAATTCAACCGCCAAGCCAGTCGAATCGAGAGTAGTGAGATCGCCTTCGTGTACGAGTCCGCCTCTCCGAAGCTGCGACTTACCTGGGAATGGAAGGCTGCGACTTCGACCGGTCCTATCAAACACACGATCCGTATCGAAAACCTCGAAGCAAAGGAGTTCTGGATTCCCTTGCAGGACAGCTTCCAGTTCAAGTGGCGAGTCGATAAGAAGGCCATACTGGAGCACTGCTATGTGGAGAAGGGAGCCGGTTCACCATCCGCGGTGGGAACTCATGAAACGGCGCTTCCCGTTGGTTATCGCTGGAGCGGCACGTCAAGCACCTACGCTCACCCCAGCAAGGCCGAACCTCGAGAGATAATTCCCTGGTTCGCGGTCCAGAGCCCTCAGGCTTCACACCGCGGCTGGTACGTGGGGCTCGAATTCAGCGGCCGAACCCGGCTGATGTTAGAACGCGATTCTACATCCTTGCGCGGCGCAGTGGGCTTGAATCCTGTTCCGGGGCTGTTTAAGACGCGTGTGAAGCCGCATCAAACTTTCGATACCCCTACTGTTTTTGTAGGCGCATTCCGGGGCGGACTTGATGGGATGGGCAGTGTGCTGCGGCCTTGGGTGCGTCGGGTGCTCACGAATCCTCGCGCCTGGCAGAATCCGAACTATCCCCTGCTGGTCAACAATAGCTGGGGCAGCGGAATGCAGGTCGATGAAAAGCTGGCAGAGCGTATGATTGTTGCCTCGGCCGAACTCGGTCTGGAGATGTTCCACATTGATGCTGGATGGTTTCGCGGTGTAGGTGATTGGTACCCTGATCCGAAGAAATTTCCTCACGGTCTTGCTCCTATCGCCGACAATGCTCATCGGCACGGTCTGAAGTTCGGCATCTGGGTCGATTGGACGCAGGCGGGGCTAAGCACCGAACCCGGTGTGCTCAATGTACGCGATCCGAAGGTGCATGACTGGACCGTTTCCGATCTGCCACCCGCTTGGAAACCGGAACCCTTCAAAGGCGAGACCATCGCCATTGGGGTTCCTGCGGCGCACGCCTACGCCCAACGCGAGGTGAACCGCATCGTCGACGAGTATCACCTTGACATGCTGGAGCACGACGGCTATCTTGTCGCCCAGGGTTGTGTGCGCGAAGACCATCCTCACGCCCCACCAGACCGCTCACGGATGTCCGTCGTCAAAGATCAAGGCTCCTATTTCGTAGACAATTCAAACTCGACCGATGTCAGCTACCATGCTGTCCGGGCTTACTATGACATTTATGCGAACCTGCGCAAAGAGCACCCGGGTTTGTTGCTCGAAATTTGCAACGACGGTGGCCGCATGGTGGATTTCGGCAGCGCGAGTCATGGCGACTACTTCTCGATCACAGACACCTACGATCCCTTGTCGAACCGGTGTGCTTTCTATGACGCAAGTCATCTGCTGCCAGCGGCCATGCTCGAATCCTATGTTGAAAAATGGCCCACGCCAAAAATCGAAAACTTCCGCTATATGCTGCGTAGCGGCATGATGGGCTGGCTGACGATTATGCTCGATACGAACGCATGGACGGAGCAGCAGCATACGGCGGCAAAACAAGAGATGCAGCTCTATAAACAGGAACTGCGGCCACTCATCCGCGATGCCGATATCTATCACATCGGTCCTCGGCCCGACGGAATCCACTGGGACGGTACCGAGTTCTTCGATTCACGGCGCAACAAGGGCGTAGTCTATGCATTTCGTGGTTCAACGGATACCGAAAAAGAGCACATCTTTAAGCTTTACGGGCTCGTTGCAGGGAAAGAATATCAGCTGCGCTTTCATGATCAAAGCGCTCCGAACCGCAGCCTAAGCGGGCGGGAGTTGCTCGACTCCGGCCTGACCGTGAACCTGTCCGTGCCCAACAGCTCGGAGGTGATTCTGATTGAGTAGGCGTGCCGGCAGCTTGCGATGGAGGATGGCCCCACACAATTTACCGCCGAAAGCGGCATTCTAGACATGTGTATGTATCGATTGCTCACCGGTTCACTGACAATCGGGTTGCTGTGGTTTGGCGTTGTACGTTGGACCTCAGCCCGGGCGAGTGTGGAAACCGGTGAACCGCAAACCAAGCAAGCTTCAGGTCGCCAGGAGAATACACATGCGCCTGGAGGCATGTCGACGGCTGGCGCGCATGCCGCTGTTTTAGATTCTGAAAGCCGCCCCATCACGGCTGGCGGATTTGTGGATAGCGGCCCTATCGTCTTCCAAAACGTAGCGGAAACATCGGGACTGACACAGTGGGGGCACGTTATGGGGTCGCCCGAGAAGACCTATATTCTCGAGACGGTCGGGTCGGGGGTGGCGCTTCTCGATTTCGACAATGACGGCTGGCTGGATATTTACTTAGTAAATGGCTCGACTTATGATGCCTTTAACGGGAAGATAACAGCACCGCACGCGGCATTGTTTCATAACAACCACGACGGGACGTTCACGAGTGTCGCCGAAAAGGCTGGCGTCACCAATGATCGTTGGGGTTTTGGCGCTGCGGTTGGTGACTACGACAGCGATGGCTGGCCGGACCTCTATGTAAGCAACTTCGGCAAGAACCGGCTCTATCACAACAACCACGATGGCACATTTACGGATTTAGCCGAGAAGGCCGGCGTAACGCTAGGTAATTGGTCTACCGGCGCGACGTTTGGAGATTACGATGGCGATGGCAAGTTAGATCTTTTTGTGCCGGGGTACGTACATTACGATGTCGCACATCCTCCGATTGCTGGATCAGCGGCAGTGCGCTTCAATTATTGTCAGTTTCGTGGAGTTGATGTAATGTGCGGCCCGCGGGGGCTAAAAGGCGAGCCTGACCATCTTTTTCATAATAACGGCAATGGCACGTTTACCGATGTTAGTGAGAAGCTTGGCGTAAGTGACGACAAGGGCTACTATGGCCTAACCGCGGTGTTCGTTGACGTAAATAACGATCGCAAGTTAGATCTTCTAGTTGCGAATGACTCCAAACCGAACTACTTGTATCTGAACAAGGGGGATGGCCGATTTGAAGATGCGAGTTACATTTCGGGCTATGCATTCAATGAAAATGGCCGTGAAACCGCATCCATGGGTATCGCCATCGGGGACTATCAAAATAACGGGCTTCTCGACATTTACAATACCGTTTTCTCGGATGATTACAACCCGTTCTACCGCAATGATGGGGACGGTAACTTTACAGACGTGAGTTACCAGCTTGGAATTGCCGAAGTGACTATTCCATTTCTCGGCTGGGGAACAGGCTTTTTAGATTACGATAACGATGGGTGGAAGGATCTCTTTGTAGTAAACGGTCATGTGTATCCCGGTGTGGATAAAAGCGACTGGGGGAGTACTTTCGCAGAGCGACCGCTACTTTTCCACAACATGGGCGGCAAAAGGTTTGAGGTGGTTCCACCCGTCAAGGGTACGGGCTTGGCGGCGTTGCTGACCGGTCGTGGTGCAGCGTTCGGTGATCTATTCAACGACGGGAGGATCGATGTCGTGATCAATCAGCTCGACAGGGTTCCGGCCTTATTGCGAAACGTCAGTGCGACCCAAGACCATCATTGGGTGGGTCTGAATCTCATCGGCGGAGCTAAGAGCCCGCGAGATGCAGTCGGAAGTACTGTTTATCTAAGGGCGGGAAATATGCGGCAACGCGGAGATGTCATAAGCGGCGGCAGTTATGCTTCTTCGAACGACCAACGTCTTCATTTTGGTTTAGGCGAAACCACTAGTGTGGAGAACATTGAAATTCACTGGCCGAGCGGTAAGGTTGAGAAGCTCACCTTGCCTGAAGTAGATCGATTCTACGCCATCGAGGAAGGAAAGGGGGTTATCCCGAGTAAGTTGGATAGGCTCCAATCTAAGCCAAGTCGAACTCCAGGCGTGTGACGGATGCGGGTGCAAAGCGATAGGTGAGTGGGGTAGCTGCCGCAACATTCTTATCTTCAACGGGCATCAAGGCGTCTGGCCGCTCGAACGTGTTGTGGGCGTGAATATCATTCGATGTAAGCACAGTGGCACGCACGCCCGAGATCTTAGTACCGCGAACGTCGATTTCGGTCTCCTGCGGATTCTGAGTGTCTGGGTTGACGACTGTTAGAACAACATGTTTGCCATGGAGTGAGCAAGATCCCGCTAAGCTCGACAAGCCTCGCGCAGCGGGCTGACCCAAACGAGGCGCAGAAATCATCACTCGTAGCGAGGTGCCGCCTTGATGTGCGGCATACATTTCGAACACGTGAAAGACAGGGGTCACCGTGAAACGATTGCCGGCTGCCAAAAATGAAGTGTGAATGTTGTTGATAAGCTGCGCGGCGTTCGCCATTGCCACTTTATCGGCATGGCGGTTGAAGATGTCGAGGGTGATGCCCGACACGAGCGCATCGCGCAAAGTCGGGAAGTATGCAAACAGGTAACTTGGGTTGATACTGGGATCGGTTTTGTGCCACGCGCCCCACTCGTCGACTATGAGCTTCACACGGTCATGAGTGTCGAATTGCCCCATGATCTTCCAATGATTGCGGATCAATTCCTCCATCCGGTTCGCATCAGCCAGCAGGCTATACCACCCTCCTACGGAGAAATCAATCGAGTCGTCGTGCTCGGGGCCTCCGCAATAGTAGTGCAGCGCACACCCGTAGAGGTTCCGTAGCGGTCCAGCGTTCTTTTCAAGTAGCTTTTGGAAGAAGCTGTGTGTCCAGGCGTAATCCGCCACGTTGGGACCCGATGCGATCAGCGCCAGGTCGATGCCGAAGCGAGGAATCCATTCAATAAAACGGCGAAATTCTACGGCGTACTCGTCGCCGGTGAAATTTCCGCCACAACCCCAACTTTCGTTTCCGACGCCCCAGAACCGGACCGGGAAGGGGTTCGGTTCGCCTCCTTGGGCACGCAGTTCAGCTAGAGAGGTGCTACCTGCCGGAGAGTTGCAGTATTCTACCCATTCGTAGAAATCATGCGCGTTGAGGCTGCGCAGATTTGCTGCGAAGTACGGCTGGGCGCCGACCAGCTTGCAGAAGTGAGCAAACTCGTTGGTGCCAAACTGATTCGGGTCGTACTTCTGCGGCCCGTCCGGCGCCTTCGACAGATACGGTGTATTCGCCCAGAAGTTAGTGCGCTGAGGCCTTCGATTTCGAGGACCCACACCATCGCGCCAGTTATAGCTATCTGCGAAGCATCCGCCGGGCCATCGAATCACCGGAGGCTTCAGACGTCTGAGATTGTCGACCAGCGCTCTCCGAATGCCGCCAATGTTTGGAATCTTCGAATTTTCTTCGACCCAGATTCCGTCGTAGATGCAACCCCCGAGGTGTTCGGTGAAGTGGCCGTAAATATCGGGAGAAATTGTCCCAATCGGCTCCTCGGGGAGGATCTCGATTCTTGCGTTAGCCGCAGAAGAAGCACGGGGGGCGAGAAGAGCGAGTCCAGAGAGCAGGAACTGTCGGCGATCCATTCCGAACATGGTAACGCCACAGTTCAAGCGCGGCGACCGGTGCGGGGGAAATGATAACGCGCGTGTTTCCTTACTGATTGAGCTTCCACTCGTAGAAGACGATACTTGACGCGTTTCGCCGTTTGATAGGATACTGCAAACGCTTCCGTCTCGCGGAAGCTTGTGGGGCAAGGGAACAATGGTCTTTCGCGGTTCCGTCGCGCAAGTCGGCGTCGCGGCTCTAATTTGGGGAGTACTGTGTCCGGCGCTGGCCCACGCGCGAGATGGGATGCAAGACGAGCAGTTCGAGGCTCAATTTCAGCAGGGGACCGAGGCAATGCGCAATGGTCAGCTGGATGAGGCGGCTGCTGATTTCTCAAAATGTATAACCGCGGCACCCAATTTTGCGGAGTCATATTTTGATTTGGGCCTGTCCGGCTGCAGCAGGGCAGGTGGGATGAAGCGGCTGCCCTGTTCAGTAAAAGTCTAAAGCTGAAGCCCGCACTTCGAGGCGCAAACCTTTTCCTGGGCATTGCGAGATACCGGCTTGACCAGTATGTCGATGCGGCAGCGGCGCTGAAGCGCGAAATCGAACAAGAGCCATCTAATCCCGATGGACTGATGTGGCTGGGGCTGGCCGAACTGGCATCGGGAGACGCAGGCTCGGCCGTAGCGAATCTGGAAAAGGCTTCGAAGCTTAAGCCGGATAACGTAGATGTCCTTTATCACCTGGGCAAAGCTTACATGCAGCTATCGAAGGAAACCTACGAGCACATGTATCAGGCCGATCCCAAATCCTGGCGTGTTCATCAAGTACTCTCGCAATCCTTCGAACAGGCCGAGCGGCTGGAAGATGCGGCGAAAGAGTGCCAGCAAGCGATCGACTTAAAGCCCAATGAGCCTGGTCTGCACCAGCAGCTTGGGGACATCTACTGGAAGCAAAATCATCTGGACAAGGCCGAGACGGAGTTTGAGAGCGAGCTCAAGCTGAATCCGGAAAACTTTACCGCGATGTACAAGCTGGGGACGGTGAGCATCGAGCGATCAAAGCCGGAAATGGCAGCGGAGTTACTGACGCAGGTATTGAAGAAACATCCGGAGTCGCGTGATGCGCATTACGAACTGGGTCGCGCCGAAGCACAGTTGGGGAACAACGAGGCCGCCATACGGGACTTTGTAGCGGTTGTGAACGGTAGAGGTGAAGCGGGTCCTGACACGGTGCGGCAATCGTATTATCAGTTGTCCCAGCTGTACCGGCGGTCGCAGCGGCCCGACGAATCTCGTTTAGCACTCAATTCATTTCTGCGCCTGAAGCAAGAGGCGGATGCGCAGCAAGATCAGAAACTGCAGGACAAATTGAAGCGATCGGCGGAGCCTCAAGTGCAATGAAACGAGCACAGCAGCAAATCAGAAGGGAAGGATTGTCAATGGAACAAGGCTGGGGACGCATGCGCGAGCTATCCACGAGGGCACTCTTGGTGACGGTGGTTCTTTCATTACCGTGTGGGATTGTCTCCGCACAGAGTAATCAGGGAGCGATTGCCGGAAACGTGCAGGATCCCAGTGGGGCGCTAGTTCCGGGTGCGAACGTTGTAGCTAAGGGAGTAGGAACAGGAACAACGTACCAGACGGTTTCAAGTAGTGCTGGTTCGTATGTCTTTTCCAATGTCCAAATTGGGAACTATGATGTCACCGCAACTGCTCCAGGATTCAAGGCCGCGCAAGTGACAGACGTAGTGGTGCAGGTGGGCACAACGTCATCGCTCAATATCACGCTCGAGACCGGAGAAGTAAGTCAGCGGCGCACGGCGGCTCCGTCGTTCCGGATACCAGAAACTGACATCGAGCGCCGAACGGGCCAGAATGGACCGACGGTCTCGGCAAGCTATGACCGGCCTCTTTCTGGAGCTTCGTGCCCGTAAGTCAGCGTGGTCCCGGTGTGTGGGCGATTCGTGATGTGGTGGCGGCTGGAGACAGCCTGACCCCGTTGGAGAGTCTAGTAAACCGATCGCACCCGGGCCGAGTCCGTCGAGTTCATATGGGAGGACTTCGATGGGACAGAAGAGGCGTA
>JBPCLH010000144.1:0-41724 GCA_051003475.1 Bryobacteraceae bacterium | reverse complement strand
CCCTTGGCGCTCCGGGCTCAATCCGGGGCGATAAAATGGTGGCGTTCACAAAGTTCTTCCCTCAATCCCGTTCCTTCCCCATTCTTTCGCGGTGGAAAACCTGCCTGGCGCTCGTCGCGCGAATATTGTGCAATCGCGCCGTCGCCGCGTCTGGGGTCAGATTGCGGTTGTTCTCGTTGCCGGCAATCTTCTCGCCCTAACGACGAAGGCCGCGCCCAGCCCCGACGCGCAGGCTGCGATCGAGGCTGACACGCTCGTCGCGACAGAGGCAACGATCGTGGACGAGACGACGCGCGCGCAGGAAGCTCAGCCGGAATCAGCTCCCGAGCCCGATCTGCCGCAACCGGCGCTCGAGGGAATCGTTGGCCAGGCGGAATCTGCCACTCCGCGTCGTCTCCAATATCACGTCAGCCTCGCGGTCCGATCGGTCTATGACGACAACATCAACCTGAACCCGAGCAATCGGGAAGACGACATCTACACCACGATCGAGCCGACGTTCGACGTCGGATTTGGCCAGGCGGATGGGAATTATATTGCCCTGACCTATGCGCCTAACGCCTTTCTTTTCGTCAACCATTCCGAGAACGACGCGCTGCAGCACGTCATTTCGCTGACCGGGCAATACCGCTTTCCTCTCCTCACCTTGAGCCTTGCCCAGGGCGTCCAGATTCTGAACGGCACGGGCCTCAACGCCGACACCGGCACGGGCACTACCTTTACCCGGACCAACCTCGACGTGGCGGGGCGCACCCGCGTCAACATCTATTCCACCCGGTTGAACGCCAACTACTCCCTCACCGGCAAAACGTTTCTCACCGCCGGTCTCGGCTATAGCCTCTCCGATTACGCGACGTTCATCAGTAGCTCAGTTCTCTCCGGAAACGTCTATTTCAATTATACCTACAGCCCGAAACTGTCGGTCGGGCTCGGCCTCGATGGCGGCTATAACGCCGTCGAATCAGGCCAGGATCAGACCTACGAACAGATCAACGCCCGCGCCTCCTACGAGCTCACCGGCAAGGTCAGCGCTTCGCTCACCGCCGGCGCCGAGTTTCGCCAGGCGACAAACAGCGGCGCGCAGGACAACGGCTCGCCGGTCTTCGACGGCAACCTCTTTTATCAGCCATTCGACGGCACCAACATCTCCCTCAGTTTCGCACGCCGGACGCAGAATTCCGCCACCCTCTTCGGGCAGGACTTTCATTCCACCAGCTTCACCCTCTCGGCGCGGCAGCGGTTTCTGCAGCGGATCTATCTCGGGCTCACGGTTGGTTACGAAAACTCCGAATACTTCAGCACGTTCAGCGGACTTTCCTCGCTCCGGAGTGACGACTACTATTTCCTCCAGCCGTCGGTGGATTTAAATATCACCAGCTTCTGGAACGCGGGCGTCTATTATTTCCACCGGGAAGACGACAGCACGCTCCCCACCTTCAGTTTTTATGACAACCAATTCGGGATCCGCACTTCGCTCACGTTCTAAGTCAATGGCGCGAACCTCCCACCGCTTTTGCGCGTTTCTCGCCTTCATCGTCCTCTCCCAAATTTCGTTAGGCCAGTCAAACATATTCGACGCGCCCCGACAGCCAGCCGTCACCCAGCAGCCTTCGGCCGCTCCAGTCGCGGCCCCTCCCGCTTCGTCCGCAAACGGCACCGCCGAGTCGATCAGCGCGCCCAACGGTTACCGACTAGGCGCGAGCGACCAGGTCGCCGTCGAAGTTTTCGGCGAGGACGATTTGCGGACCAACGGTCGCCTCAATGGCGAAGGCAATCTCAGTCTGCCCCTGCTCGGGTCCGTCCACCTCGGCGGGCTCACCCTCACCCAGGCCACCGCGCGCCTGACCGAGCTCTACGGGCGCGATTACCTCGTCAATCCGAAGGTCAACGTGTCGCTTGTCGGCTACGCCCGGCGCCGCTTTACCGTTCTCGGCCAGGTTAATCGGCCCGGCAGTTACGAAATGCCGGACGGAAGCCCCGGCGGCGTCGACCTCCTCGAGGCGGTCGCCATGGCCGGCGGCTATACTCGGATCGCGGCGCCGGACCGGATCAGCATTCGCCGCCACCGCGAGGGCGGCGGCGACCAGATTTTGAAAGTAAATGGCAAACGGGTCGCGAAAGGCGAGGGCGGCAGTTCGACTGTCATGCCGGGCGATACGGTCACGGTTGGGGAAAGCATCTTTTAGTGTCATGCTCCCCTGCACCGCTCCCGCCCCACGGCAGAGATCCTGCTTGGAGCAACTTCTCTCGCGCATGAACATAAGACTATGACTAATCCTCCCACTGTCTCGTCTCCAGGGCCGACGGCCATTCATGAGGACATACCGGTGAATCGCAGCGGTTTCGATTTTCGGCACTTTTGGCATTCCGTGCTCGAGCGGCTTTGGGTCGTCGTTCTTTGTGTGGTCGCAGGACTTTTCCTCTCTCTCGGTTACCTCGCCCGCACGCCCAAGCTCTATCAAAGCCACGCCGTCCTCGAAGTCGATTTCCAGGAACCGACCATGATTTCCGGTGAAGAAAATTCTTCGCGCATGCGCTCGATGTTCCTCGCCAGCCAGGAAGCGCTCCGCACCATCGAGCAGAACCTGACGAACCGGAACCTGATGGCTCGGGTCGTCCGCGCCGAGGGCCTCGCCGAAGACGGCGGACACGCCCTGCTCGGGCAGGCTGTGACGGAGGACAAAACCTCCGCTCCTCGGCAACCCCCTAAACCGGCGAAACCAAAAGGAACTCCGATCCCCGACGATATCCTCGCGCGCGACCGAGCTTTTACTCCTCTCGAGGATGGCCTCGGCGGCGCTCTTTCCTCGATGGTCAAGCCGGTCATTCGCCGCGGCACGCGTTTGATCGATCTCTACGTCACGAATCGCGACCCGGCGATAGCGCAGCGTCTCGCTGAGGCCGTCGGCCGCGAATACATCCGCATGTCGATTGAGCGTCGCTCGAATTTCAGCCAGGAAAGTCTGCGCTACCTCATGGAAGAGGAAGAACGCCTCAAGGCCAACCTCCAAAAAAGCGAGGCCGCGGTAGCGGAATACAAATCCAAGACCCCCGACGCGCTCCAACTCGGCGGCGGAGCGGCGGCCACCGGCGCGCAAGCCGGCGCGAGCGGTGGCGGCGGACGCGGTGGCCTTGTCGAAGACAAGCTCCAGGAACTCTCCAGCAAAGTCACTTCGGCGAAGGCCGACCGGGTCCGGCTCGAAAGTGAGCTCAAACAGATCGACCAACTGGATGGCAACGTTGACGCGCTTCTTTCCATCCCGAGCATCGCGGCCGCGCCGGTCGTCGTCGATCGACGCCGCGATGTGGCGCAGTTAGAATCAACCGTCGCCAGCCTCTCGCAGCGCTACAAATCGAAACATCCAAAAATGATGGCCGCCCGCGCCGCGCTCTCCGAGGCCCAGGAAGCGTTGAAGCGCGCCGTGCTCGCTCAGCCCGCTGTCCTGCGCAACGTCCTCGCGCAGGCCCACGCCGCAGAATCCAGTCTCGGCTCAGCCGCTTCCGAGCAGGAGCAGGCCGCCCTCGCGCTCAACAAAGCCGCCATCGGTTACCAGGAACTCGCCCGCCAGGCGGAAACCGATCGCGCGCTCTACGAAAGCGTCCTCCGCCAGATCAAGGAGACCAATCTCACCAAAGACGTCAAAACAAATGCCGTCAGCATCGCCGAGCACGCCACTCTTCCCTACGGCCCGGCCAGCCCAAGTCCCGGCAAGGCAATCCTCCTCGGCCTGCTCGGCGGTTTGGCTGCCGGCCTCGCCTTTGTCTACGGCGCCGACATTCTCGACCGCTCCCTCAAGACCGTGGACCAGGCCGAGTCTCTCCTTGGGCTCCCGGTCCTTTCTGCCGTGCCGGAGACCGTGCCGGAAAAGAAAGTGCGCAATTCGAATCGAAACGGGCCGTCCGAACCTCGTCGCACTTACCGTCTGGTCGCGGAAGCCCCGGAAGGACCGGTGGCGGAATCATTCCGCAACCTGCGGGCCTGTCTCTCGCTGCTCGGACCGGAAGCGGAACGGAGGGTTTTCCTCTTCACGAGCGCTCTGCCTAACGAAGGCAAGAGCTTCACCAGCGCCAATTACGCGCTCGCTCTCGCCCAGCAGGGCCATCGCGTTCTGCTCATCGACGGCGATCTGCGTCGCCCCAGCTTGCACAAGATATTCCTCGACGGCGCCGAGGACACGCCCGCGCCGGAACACGAGGTTCATGGCATTGTCGATATTCTGGTCGGCGAGACAAAGCTGGCCGAATCTAGTCGTCCCGTCCTGGCGAGCGACGTCGATGTTTCCGGTTCCCAGAATGGTGCGGAAGGGAAATTCACCACCAGCACCGGCGGCCAGCTCTCCATTCTCGCCGGCGGCCGGCGCGCTCCGAATCCTGCCGAGCTTCTTAGCGGTCCATCTTTTGGCGAGCTGATCGCGGAAGCATCGCGCCTCTACGACCGGGTCGTCGTCGATAGTGCTCCCTTGCTCGCTGTCAGCGACACCCTGCTCATGATGCCATACGTGCAGACCGTCACGCTCGTCGTGCGCGCGGCCAAGACTCCGCGCAACGCCATCCTGCGATCCGTCTCCCTTCTCGCCACAGCCAGTGCGCGCCCGGCCGGCATTATCCTCAACCGGCTGCCCCACCGCCGCGGCACCGGTTATTACTATTACTACGCCGCGCACGGCTACGGCGTCGGCGAAGGGTCGTATGGAAAAGCTGAAAACTGAGGATTAGTTTAGGGGTAAACGGTTAACAGAAAGTTGTCTCCGCCTGATATCCATAACTCTTACAGATAACCGCGGCCAAGCCGCCGCCTGGCCGATCTCGGCGCATTCGGCAACGGCGAAGTCAGCGGCAGAAGGACCGCATAATCCCCATCGAAAATCGCGTGAGCATTCAACGCCATCCCCCAGCCCAGCGCCAGCAAGACCACGCACAGGCCAGGCCGCGTCCACGACCAAACCTCTGCCGTCCTGGACCTTCATCCTTCTTCCTTTTGACTTCTCCCTTAACCAGCGTGCCCGCCAGCCAGAAGAGAAACATCGCCCCCAGGATGCCATCCACGATCCGAATCGAAGTCCCCCCATCACCCCATAATCCCGCGGCGCATAGAATAGGATCGCGCACAGAAACGCGCCGGATGCCGCGGATGCGGCGCGGCTGATTCGAGTCCCGAGCTCCATGCGCTAAAAGTAGAAAGTAGGAAGGCTAAAGTAGAAAGAAGGGAATCTGGGACGACGGAAACTGAAAGTAGAAAGTAGGAAGGCTAAAGTAGAAAGAGCTCTAGCCCTTCAGGCGTTTTCCGATTGCAGTGAAAATCGCCAGGAGTTCGGTAGCTTCTTGGAGAAGAGAGGCGGACAAATCCGTCGCGCCCACCCGAGACTCGACCAGCAACTCGATCCAATATTGTGTTTCAGCGGCCTCCTTTTGAATAATCCCGATCTTATTCGCGAAATCCGCACGAGAAACACCGCGATTCGCCTCGCGATAATTTGCCCCGATGGAAGTCGCTGATCGCAAAAACTGCCTCGCAAGCACATCTGCTTCGCGGCTACGTGGAAGCTTCGAAACGTACTGGATCACGCGCAACGAAAACCGCTTCGTGCGATCCTCAAGATCCTTCTCCATCTTTTCTACTTTAGTCTTTCTACTTTCCCCTTCTCTTCAGCCTTCTCCATCTTTCTACTTTCCCCTTCTCTTCACCTGCACCGTCTTCAGCGCGATCATCGCATCCAGCTTTAGAGAATATCTTCGGATATAATAGAGATCGTATTTGAGCTTCTCGATCGCGTCTTCGTCGCTCTCCCCGTAGGGATAATTCACCTGCGCCCAGCCGGTGATCCCCGGTTTCACCAGGTGCCGGAAATGATAAAACGGGATCTGTTTCTCATACCTTTCCGCGCACTTCGTCCACTCCGCGCGCGGCCCGATCAGGCTCATCTCGCCTTTGAAAACGTTCCAAAGCTGCGGCAATTCATCGAGCCGGAACTTCCGCAGAGTCCGCCCCACCCCGGTGATCCGCGGATCACCTTTGCGCGTGTAAATCTCGCCCTCCGACTCCACCTGTCCCGCCGGCTGACTCACCATCGTGCGAAGCTTCGATAACAGGAACGGACGCCCCCCGCGCCCAATCCGTTCCTGATGATAAAGAATGGGGCGGCCACTGGTCACCAGGATGAGCAGAGCCGCGACCGCCGCCAGCGGAGCAAAGACCACCATCCCGACCAGACTCGCCAGGATATCGCAGAGCCTTTTCAGATAATGATAAGGCGAATTGCGCGCCAACTGGAAACCGGTCTGCAACGGCCAGACCGGATCGATCGCGTCCAGCGGTACATAACGCCAGTGCGATTCGTAGAATGACTCCAGGGTATAAACGCGCGAGCGCTGGAACTGCGTCCGCACCAGCCGCTCGAGCAATTCCGGCGGAACCCGATCGACCCGATCCGCCAGGATCACGCCGCTATAATGAGTGCCGCCCCTGCTCAATTTCGCCTCGACATCCCCCTCAATCATCGGCGACCCGGGCCCGGCAATCCGGACCCCGGCGCGGGCTGGATCGATATCGACAAACTCGAGCTGCTGGCGATTGGGCGACTCCACGTAGGCCTTAAAAAACCGCTGGGCCAGTTCGCCGCTGCCGATCACCAAGAAAGCCCGCTCCGCCACCGTCGCCACCACCCGCGAACGCAACCAGCGTCGGTATTCGAGCGAGACCGGGAGGAAAATAGTAAAACTCACCAGCAAAACACCGCGGCTCGGCCTCATCGTACTGTCGAAACTCGCCGCCGAATAAATCAGCGTCGCGCTCACCACCGAGGCGGAGATAATTGCCAGAAGATGTTCCGTCGCATAAACCAGGCTGCGCGTCTCCGTACTCCGGTCGTATCCGCCGATCGTGTAGAGCGCGCTCACGATCACCGTCGCCTGCAGCAGATCGACCACGAAAAAAAAAAAAGCCGACGAGTAATAGGCGTCCCCGCGCACCAGACTGGTGAATCCGTAGATCAAAAACCACGCCACGACATCGAGAAATAATAGAAGCGCCGAGACAGCCCATTCCTGATCCGACGCCCGGGCGAGAAGGCTGCGACGGCTTTTCGACGACACAGCCGCGGGAGCGGCCAAATCCGACGCATCCACTGTCAGCTCCGCCTCGCCAAGCTTGATCGCAGCCGTGTCGCGAAACCGGAAAACCGGCTGCGGGACAGGAGTCATATCTTCGTTACCCATGGGGGAGATCATTTAAACACTGAAGCTGAAGCACTGACAAGCTGAATGGAGCCGGTGGAAACCGTCGCAACAGACCTGGAGGGACTCGCGCCGTCGCGTCCTCGGCTGACGGCATCCCCTGAGGAATCCGGTCGGACAATTTCTGATCGAAGAGAAGCAATAACCAAGAACTAACAAAACATAACCGTGGGGAAGCCGCTCAGCTTCCCGCTCTCTCACTCCCGCACCTTTCCCTCCGACCTCGTTTTCAGTTTTCCTTCCGCCCTCTGACGTTTTGAAATTGACCCTGGATTGACACCCTGGCGCCGTCCTGTTATGTAAAACTCCTATGGATTCTACGTATTCAATCACAGCCGCTCAGGCGAAGCTGCCGGCTCTCGTCAAACACGCTGAGAATAATCTCGTAGCCATCACGCGGCACGATAAGACGGTCGCTTACCTCATTTCCGCTTCCCGGATGGAAGCAATCGCCGAGACCCTTGAAATCATGGCCGACCCAAAAGCGATGGCTGCGATTCGCAAGGCAGAGTCCGGCGCAGGAAAATATCATCCGCTTGGCGTTCTCGACGAGCCGGATGAAAATTGAACTCGAAACGCAGGTCGTCACCTTTGTTCGTTCTCTGGCCCCCGAGCCACGGAAGGCGGTTCGCCGGGCCTTGCTCCGATTGGAACACGAAGGCGGGAATATTCGGCCCTTGGAAGGCGAACTCCAAAACTACTACCGACTGCGAGTTTTGCGTTATCGGATTATCTTCTACTACGCAGTCGTTGGCCGCAAACGAACCATCCGTTGTGTCTACGCTGCACCTCGCAATATCATCTACGAAGTCTTCGCGCAAAAAATCCGGGATTTGCTTGGGTGACCTGCCATCCGTCCTCCCAGCTCTGACCTCCGACCTCCGACCTCCGACCTCCGACCTCTGACCTCTACAGTTGTCAGCTTTCCGCTTTCGATACTTCTTCCTTCATCCTTTTTACTTCCTACTTTCTTTGCCCGATCTCCCGTGAACTTCCGCAAGCGCTAGCGACGTCTCCGGAGAACCAAGAACCGCGATCACAAAGTGAGCGCATTCTTCTCGAGAAAATTCTCGAGCGCGAAGAGACACCAGGTCCGATACCAGTTGCGCAAACGCACCGGACTGCGTGACTGAATCTCCGCGAAGACATCGCGCCACTGGGTGGTCACCCATTCTTCGAACGGAAAAGTGAATCCTTGCTTTGGTCGGCTTCGCACCCACTCCGGGATTTCCGGGACGGCGTCGAGCAGGAGCCTCTTACCCTTGCCTAGCCGCAGAGCCGCCGGGACCCGGGAGATACAGTCAACCAATCTAGAGTCCACGAACGGCACTCGCAATTCCAGGCTCCAGGCCATGCTCATGACGTCGCTATCACGCAATAACTGGTTTCGCATGTAACGCGTCACCTCGAGATAACTCACCTCGTCCTCGAGTGTCGGTTGCGGAGGGACATGCGGAGTAGGTGAGCGCCCGCTTTGCTCGTCGCAACCATAGCCCTTGAGGAGGTTTGATACTTCGCGCGGGGTAAAAATTCCTCGCATCGCCCAATACGCGGTTGCGGTTATCGGAACCTGACCGAGAAAATGTCCCAGGCGCTTCGTCGGGCTCGATGAGGCAAAATTCTCTAATAACTTTCCCGCTGCCCCTTTAGCCCGCCGCATCGGCTCGAAAGCGCGACTGGCGCGCACCATTTGCGGCACCAATTGAAATGATTGGTAACCGCCAAAGATCTCGTCCCCGCCCAGCCCCGACAAAACAACTTTTAACCCGCGATCGTGCGCCAGCTTGCAGACACAGTAGGTATTAAAACCGTCGATACTCGGTTGATCGGAAGCCACCAGAAAGTCATTGAGTAACTCTTTTGCGCTGGCGGAATCAAGCCGCCAGTCATGATGATCGGTATGGAAATGTCGCGCCGTCCTCTCCGCGACATCACCCTCGTTGTAGTTTGGATCAGCGAACGAGATCGAAAATGTCTGTAGATTGGCGCCGGCCACGCGGGAGGCGAGAGCGACCACGGCCGTCGAGTCGATTCCGCCACTGAGAAACACCCCTACCGGCACGTCGCTGATTAAGTGGCGCTGCACTGATTCCTCCAGCGCACCGCGAACAGCCTTTACAGCCTCGCCATGGTCGATCAAGTCGGCATGGAATTGGAGTTCCCAAAATTTGGTCACCTTCTTTTGACCGTTGCGCCACTTCAAGTGATGACCTGCTGGCAATGCCTGGATGCCTTCAACCAGCGTCCATGGCTCGGGGACGGCACCATACAACAAGTAACCGCCTAAAGCGCGACTCGACAAGTCACGCGGGACTAATCCACTTCGCACAATTGCGTGAACCTCCGAGGCGAAGATCACCCCGGAGTTGTTTTGGGTATAATACAATGGTTTCACTCCCAAAGGATCACGCGCCAGGAAAAGGCTTTCCTCGATCGAATCCCAAATGGCGAAAGCGAACATCCCCGCCAGTTCACGGACGCACTCAGTGCCATATCGCTGGAACATCTTCAGAACGACCTCCGTATCACCGTCGGACCGAAAACGCTCTCCGTCCGCGATCAGTTCGTCGCGCAGTTCCTTGAAATTGTAAATCTCACCATTGAACACGATGTGGTAACGACCGTCAGCTGAACTCATCGGCTGATGAGCGGCGTGGCTTAAATCCAAAACCGAAAGACGGGTATTCAGCAAGGCGGCCCGTCCATCGTGCGAGATAAACACGCCATGATCGTCAGGACCTCTGTGGTTGAGGCGTTGCTGCATTCCAAAAAGAACCTCGGCCAACTCATTTCGAGTCAACCGCGAACCAATCACTCCCGCTATGCCGCACATGGTGAAGAAAAGTAAGAGGTAAAAAGGACGAAGTAGGAAGCGGTTGTATCCGCGGCTCTATGAGCCGCTCTCCCTGCGCACATTGCGCTTCACAGAGGCGTGACTGTAACGGCGCGGCTAGCCCTTCTTACGATCTCCGACTTCGTAAGCTCAAAGATCGAGCCAGCTTCGGAGCCGGAGTCGGAGAGCATCGGAGTCAGTGCCGCTCAACTGCCCAACCACCTTCCGGGCCAAACCCTGTTCAACAGTCGCAATTTGTTGTTTGAAACCGCAGGGAACATTCAAACCCGCCTCGCGCCAGTCGCGCAACTTCAGATCGGCATTCGACAGCTGAGACGAAATCGGGACGAGAAACAGATCCCGACTAGTCATTCCAACAACCGCCGCCGGCCGCACCTTTCGACCGGTCAGGTCGCTAAACGGGATCGGAAGGAGGACGACGTCATTCCGCGAGCAAATCATTGAAAACATCGTCTGCGGGGTTGTCCCAGACGCTCAGGAGCGATTCTTCGGAGACCCGCAGCCAGGCACTCCGAGCCGTATCGGAATCATCGTCTGTCTCGATGGTCAAACGGACGACGGTGTTCTCCGCGATCGGCAGCGGCTTCGACAAAAGAAGTTTGCCATCCTGGTAGCGAGCTTCAACCTTCGTTGTCATGTGAAGAGCATATCATCGATTGATCGCCACGCGAGAGTTTGAAAACTCGAAAGGCGGAAGGCGAATCGCGGAATTACCGACGTAGTAACGGACATGGAAAAAATGAGTGAAAGTCGGAAGGCGGAAGTAGAAAGGCAATTGTAGCCGCGGCTCGATGAGCCGCACTCCCGACACTCTCAGCCTCACAGAGGCGTGGCTAACAATCTAGCTAAGAAAGAGCGCCTTGAAGCCAGACTGCTCAAAATCTCGATCTGCCGTCAGCGCCTCTTTGAGACCGTGCTCTTCCATTACAACAAACGAGATGCAGTCTGTGAGGGACCAATTTTCATCGGATCGACTTCCCATCAATTCTAAGCCGCGCGCGAGCAACCTGGTCTGTAGTGGGACGATCGTCATACGGGAGCTAGCCCGCATTCCCGCCACAAGTACAAGAAAATCGGCGTGATCTTCTGCTCGCGCGCAGGCGTTGCCGAGTTCGAGCAAAATGAATTCAGTTGTAACGATAGACTTCTTTTCGGCTGAGGCAGTCAAAGCGCGCTGGTGCGCGGGATCATCCTCATTCAGGAGTGCGAGAAAGAAGAACGTATCGGCAAAAAGAGCACTCGCTATTTTTTCGGCTCGCCGCTGACGTAGTAGCCGTGATTCAACGCATAATCCTCCGGCCACTGTGAGCGGGATTTGGCGGTAGCCACAATCGCTTCAGAAAAGGCATCCTCGTCCGGGCGCGCTTGATCAGGGGCGACCTCCAACTGTCGAAGTCGTTCCCGTATTCGATCCAAATCCTTCGGATCCAGCGTCGGCAATTACTCGATGATTTCCTCCGCGCTCATGCGATGAATCTCACCTATCTCTCTTTAGGTTCAAGCCCGTTGTCGCCGCGGCTCTGTGAGCCGCTTTCCCACACTCTGACGCCTCACAGAGGCGTAGCTACAACCTTTTCAGCAGGGGCGCGAGTATCTCGTGCAGACGTTCTTTAAATCTCTCGAAACCAAAATACTCAATCACCTTCTCCCTCAGCTCTTCCGGCTGAAAGACGATCTCCGGAATGTGAGGTCCAGAGGACAGAGGACGGATATCGGATGTCAGTGCAGGCAACGGAGACCGGAGGTCGGAGGTCGGAGGCCGGCTTTCTACTTTAGCCTTCCTACTTTCTACTTCTGCAAGAACTGCCACGATTGTATCGCCCAGTTCTTGCAGGTTATCCGGATCGATCAAGACTCCCAGTGCACCATTCTGCAATGCGTCAGCCGACCCATCTTTATTTCCTGCAATGACCGCCTTCCCACAAGCCAGCGCCTCCAGGAAGACGATCCCGAACCCCTCCCCTTTACTCGGCATGGCAAAGACATCGCAAAGATTGTAATGCGCAGACAATTCATGATCAGGAACATATCCAGCTAGCGTTACGGAATCTTCGAGCCCCAGCTCCGCGATCAAGGACTCAATTCTGGCTTTATCCGGTCCCTTGCCGCCCAGGATGTAGTGGACATCCGGCATCAGCTCGCGAACTTTGGGGAGCACCCGCAGAATCTGATCATATCCTTTGTACCTTTCCGCGCTGGCCAGCCGGGCGATCGTTAGGATAACCGGCTGATCCGGCCGGAGATGGTAGCGTTTGAGAAGAAAATGTGCCTTCACCGCCGGCGCGAACTGTTCTGCCTCAAAAGTATTCGGCAGCACCTGAATGCGATGTGACGGCAGGCCGAGCGCGGCAGCCATCTTCTGACGGGTAAACTCACTCACCGCCAAGAGAACATCCGCCTTGCGCAGAGCCGAGGGAATGCGCCGGCCTGGCAAGTCCCAGACCTCGATACCATGGCCGACCGCCAGATAAGGAATACGGCAAGCCTTTTGCAGGGCCTCTGCAACCGGGGTGAAGTTCACATGAGTGATCGCCACGAAATCCGGGCGCTCCCAAATTCCGCGCCAAAACAATTCTGCCGCGAAGACAGGAGTCCGCAATAGCAATGACCACCATCCCACAAGAGTAAAGTGATCGGCGGGATCGTTCTCCGTGTCGGGGAAGGAAGTATCATTCTTGGCGAAGACCGAAATGCTTGCATTGGGATAGATATCCCGCAGCGCCCGAACAAAGAGACGGGAGAAGGTCTGGATGCCCCCCATCGCTGAGGCGTAATCAGGCACCCAAACATGAATCGTCACCGTCTTTCCCGATTCCGAGATCCGCATTTGAAATTCCCAATTATCTTCCCATACAGCTCTTCCATCTGTCGCACGGGTTCATCCCACGACAGCTCGCGAATGACCTCGCCGCGTCCAGCCGTCATCTGATCCCTGAACTCCAAATCTTCCAACATCTTCCTAAGACCGGCCGCGAGCGACTCCACGCCGAGCGGCACCGCCAGCCCGGCCCGCTGGTGAATCAGGGCAGCGATCCCGCAGGTGTCCGTTAATAGGACGGGCACTCCTGCAAGAACTGCTTCTCCCGCGGCATTGCCAAAGCTCTCACTCAGCGACGGCAAGACAAATAGATCCGCCGCGTCCAAGGCCGCATGTTGGCTGCCATCATATAGCGGGCCGGCAAGAATGACTATATGCCCCAAGCCCTTGGCATCGATTATTTGCCGTAGTCGCTCTTCGTATTTCCTTTCCGCCAGCGGCCCGGCCAGGATTAACTTCGCTTCAGGCATTGCGGCTTCCGCAAATGCAAGAATCAGCTGCTCGAGATTCTTGATCGGGCTGATCCTTCCCATAAACAGGATCACCTTCTCCGCAGAACTCACGCCCCACTGTTGCCGAAGCTGCCTGGCCCCAACCGGGTCAGAAGAACGACGCGACTCGATCCCGTTTCGTCGAAGAAAAAGTCTATCCTTTGACACCAACGGTTCAAGATCCGCCTTCTCTGCTTCGGAAGTGGCTATGACTGCAGCGGACAGGCGGAAAAGCTTTCGGGTGATTGCACGATTATAGAAATGCTTGGCCAGTCGGTTACGAGCACGAGGCGGATACATCCCAAGAGGTTCGCTTATCATAGGCTTGCCCAATTTTTTCGCCAGTCGCGCCGCAATCGGAACGAGTAGGTTGTAAAGGCCAAAGCAATGAACCAGCTCATTCTCGCAAATTCTCCCTCTCAAAAGCGGAAGGTTAACCGGGCATTGCCATAACCCGCGACCGAACCATGGTAGATACTGGACAGCGATACCATCCATATCCTTTTCTGAGTGATTCCGACGCGAGGCATGATCGAACGTAATGACCTTAACCTGATGTCCACATTGCAAGAGTCCTCGAGCGAAGGCGTGAATCTTACGTGGCGGCCCGCCGAACTGAAGATCGGGAAGATAATAGGGCGTAACGAAGAGAATCTGCATCGCCTTAGGATGACGCGAGTGAGGCAGCTACCTCCGTCTTCTTTGCTCAGTCATTTGTTGTTCGATCGCCGGCCCTACCTAAAGTTTCGCCTCTTAACTTGCTGACCCAGCGACCGAATGAATCGCGCGCACGGTGGCTTCAGTTGCCGTCGGAGCCGAATACCTTTGCATTTTCTCGCGGAGGAATGGACGAAAATCAAACTCATTGCGAGATAAGTCCGAGACTTCGCAAAGTCTCCCGGCCAGTGCAGCCGTATCTCCACAAGGAAAAGTGAATCCCGTTCGACTTTCCTCGATCAAATCACGCGCGCAACCAACCGCATCTGAGACAATGGCCGGCCGTCCGCACGCCATCGCTTCGTTCACTACCAAGCCCCATGTTTCGCCGCCATCAGAAGGGAGGACGAGAACATCGGACGCTGCGTAATAATGCGGCAGCTCAGTCTGGTTACGAAAGCCTTCGAAGGCCACTCGCACACCGAGATCAGATGCTGCTGCTCGCAAATCGTTCTCAAGTTCACCGGATCCGACGAGCACCGCCATAACGTCAATGTTCGAGTCCCTCACGAGCCCCACGGCACGAAGGAGGTCATGCGGACGTTTCTTCTGAACGAATTTTCCAACGAATAGCGCGATAAGAGTTCGCGGCCCCGCCCCCCACCTCATTCGCTGTTCGGCACGGCCAGGCAGAGCTTCTTCAGCGCTTAATGCGAACCACTCGTTGTCCACGAAGTGTGGAACAAAGAATATCTTTTGATCGGCCACTCCGTAGTGGCGCAGATACGCGCGATTACGCGAACCAACCGAGAGGAAGCCGTCGAACTGTCGAAGCATGAAAGGGTAGGTTAATTGTTTAGCGATTCGCTTGAGGTGCGCGGTGCTACTAGTGAGCTGTGAGTCACCGCGTACGAGCACCGGAATACGTTCCCTGCGGCATGCACGCACCGCCTGCCAATAAGTTTTTAGGTTCCACCCTGAGACGATGAAAGCATTGAACCGCTCGCGCTTGATCAAGTTCGACAGTTCAAGCGTGTCGCAGCCGAAGAAGTGGGAACTGTTCGGACGCTGAGCGCGGTTTGCAAGAAACGAGTGCTGGTACCCGGAAAGGAGATCGACATCCCACTCGAAGGCTCCGCCGAACCCGACTGACTGCTCCTCTGCGTCCGGCCGGTGGGCAAAGAAAACCTCCAGATCGAGTTCCCGACCAAGACTGCGGAACCACGGGGCTTGATACTGAATCGGATGACTCGCGAGAATGCCAACATGCATACGGCATTCGCTACGTTATACTCACCGCGCGATCGAATACGGCGCATTGCCGCTGCGTCATGGCGCGGGCGCTGTATTTCGAGAACTCTTCCCAATCCGTTTGTGGCGACAGGCCGTCGGACTCAGTTAAGCGCTGCAATGCTCCCGACATCTGCTGCTCCAACAGCGGCTCAGTCAATCCCGGCCGGAATGTCACCACGTCGGCCGCTTTGCAATCACGGAGGATGGTGACTCCAGGGCTGCCCGCGTGTAGAACGGCGAGCATTGGCCGTTTCGCGAGGACATAGGGATAAAGCTTTGAAGGAGAGTAAGCGGGAGAGTCTGAGCCGATCACGAGCAAGGCATCACTCTCAACCAGCGCTTGGAGACTTTCGAAGTAAGGAAGACGATCTGGAGTTTCCGACACCAAGTCGGCAACACCATATTCCGCAGCGATGGGCTCGACCGTTCTCTTGCCTTTGCCGGACGGGGCATAATCGGTCCCAGCAAAATGAAGACAGATCTTCGTCCACGCGTCCGGCCTACATGAGCGCTCTGCAGCTATCGCCCCAAAAAGCACCCGAAGGGCGGGGGCCATATCGCCTCCGCCTCTTCCGACATACACCCAATGGGATAATCCGTCAGTTTTGTTGAAGAGACGCTGACGTACATTCAGACTCGGAAGCAACTCGAAATCCTTTTCCGGCGCACCAAACGGAAGAACCGTCAAGGAGTCAGCCTTCAACCAGCCATAGCGTTGCTGCAGCATCTGGGAATACCCCGGAGAAACGACAATAGTCTGTGCGACGTACCGCATCACTTGCGGTTCAAAGCTGCGCGCAATCCAGTTATGCAAGCCGTGTTTCAACCGACCGCCCGGCGGCGACGGCGCGCCAGGTTGATCGTAGTAATCAGTGAGCCACGGATCCTGGAAATCGACGACATACGGGACCCCGAAGCGGCGCTTCCAGATTGGACCGAGGATTATCACCGGAAACATCGTGGTCGAAAAGTAGACGAGATCGAACTCGCTGCGACGCAGCAATCGATTGCCCGCAAGCCACAGAAATGGGAGCGCTCGAAGCGCGAGGCTGCCGACCCCCACCCAACGAGTCAACGCGGCCGACAGGGCACTCGTTCGATGCACGGTCACTTCTTTCGACACTGTTCGCCCCAATATCGAGTCATACAATGCTTCAGTGTATTTGGGGTGAACGGCGACTATGGTCGCATTCCATCCGAACGCCTCCATATAAGGCAATGACGTCCTGACACGTTGATGGTCGGGGGCATTGCTCGGCGGAAAATGTGGAGAGACGATAAGAACTCGCGGCACTAAAGCTTTTTTCCTTCTGCAGCAACCCCAGCTCCATTCTCAATTCGGTTAGGATCTTCTATAGCTTTCAATCCCGAAAGTTCGCCATGCGCCGAATGATAGATTCGAACGTCTTTGAAACCTGAGTTGGCTAGTAGGGTCCCTAAGCTGTTCCCGTCATACATCCATTTATGGTTATGAATATTCATGAATCGATGATAAATCCCCAAGGCTCCTTGCCCGCTGGATCGCGGATGCAAGAGGAGCTGATCCAAGAGCACGTCCGCAGCTGAATCGCCTGACGCTGCGTTATACTGACCGATCGCGGCGCCAAGATCAGGAACAACTATTCGACAGATCCCGCCTACTTTGAGAACCCTATAACATTCTCGCGCAAGCGCAGCAGATTCGTCGCGGTATAGGTGTTCAAATGTATGTGACGAGTAGAGGGCTGTGAAACGGTTCGTTTCGAATGGGAGCGGCTTCCTGAGATCGAGCCGCATCACATTGGACGGCCACGGAATCTCGGCCTGGCGCTTTGGATAAATCCTCAAACGAACAAGGGCCCGCTTCGTCCGCGGCCACCGCGCGAACACTGCCTGAAACGAACCATCAACGTTCAGCCAGTCGGCTGGAGCATTAAGCCCGCAGCCCAGGTGAAGACGCTCCGCCGCGAGGTTTGGCCGCAGATTCGCATCTGCACCTGTATCACTCGTCATAGGCTTTTTATCGCGTCCACATACAACGAATAAGGCGCATGCACCTCGCGATCGCACGCAAGTACGGGATCAATGGACTGCCGGAAACACTTCTTCTCGACCCGATCGAACCCCGCAGAACGCACGCGATGCGCCAGCGTCTCGAAATCGTAAGCCCAACGATGTTCGTGCCACTGATGGAAAACGTGATTAATGAAGTCCATTCGGGTCGGCAAGTCTGCCGGCCAGGGATCGGAAACATTCAGCTCGCGGAAGCCCTCGAGATCGCCGCGGCAATACGCTTGCAAATACCGCTCTGCATCGGGAACGATGATCCGGAGCACACCGTTAGGTTTCAACGCGCGATGGCAGTCGCGTAGCAAAGAAGGTAACTCTTCGCGGGTTTCGAGATGCTCTACAAACTGTTCAATGCGAATTCCAGCCGCTCCACCGTCGGACACCGGTAAGGTCCAGCGGCAATCCCACGCAAGCACACTCGGTGCGGCCGGAAACAGATCAATGTTCAGCATGCCCTCCGCGACGTGGGGTCCGCACGCAACATTGACATACAAATCTCGCCTTTGACGGAATTCCTGTATCCGCTTCCGCCGCGCCGGAATCACGTTGTTAGCTGCACCAATGGCCGCCGCGTTCACCTCGACGCGAAGTTGATCAAAAAGAAACCGCGTGATCGGCAAGTGCACAAAAAGCCAGGCGCCTATTCTTTGCTTAAACGTCATTACAATTACAAACGACGCGCTTGTCGATCAGGGATTTCGATGCCCGTCTCTCAGCAGCCGCAGATACAGCCTTTCATACTCACTGACAATGACTTCATCACTAAAGCGCCGCTCCGCTTCAGCACGACAATTCGCCCGGTCGATTTCGCCGAGGCGCGATACAGCCTCGACCATGCCAGCGACGTCATCGCAAAGAAATCCTGTCCTCCCATGCTCAATCCCCTCAGGCATTCCGCCCCGACGGAATGAAATCACTGGTGTTCCACAAGCCAGAGCTTCGGGGAGCACGATCGGAAATGGCTCTTCAAATTCGATCGGAGTCAAGAGAGCTGCCCCGTTGGCCAATAACTCGCCTTTCTGTTCGTTATTCACGGGTCCGACATACTTGATAAGTTCGCCGTCGATCTTCGGCTGGACTTCATTGTGGAAGTAGTCCCGCTCGTGCGGCAGCTCAGAAATATTCCCAGCGATCAGGAGCCGTCGTCTTGAACGGTGCGCCACTTCAATCGCACTGTGGACCCCTTTGCATCGATCCAGACGCCCGAGGAACACCAGCGGCGCAGTGGTCGCGTCAACCTTGGCATTGAAGGTGAATTGCTCGATTGGTGCGCAGTTATAAATGACGCTCCACTCCCCACCACCCGGGAGGCCCGTATCTCGGATCGCCGCGCTGACGGCCGTGTAGTGGATCCGCTTTCCACCGAGCGCGCTCACCTTCCTCATATTCCGGGGGTTCACCTTCCGCATATACGTTTGCACTTTTGGTTGGTCGGCTGCAAGAATCGCGGTGAGATAAGCCAGCCTCCCGAAGTTGTGTATAAGGTCGAATTGATGCCGCTGGCGCAGCAATCGACTTGTTATAAGACCAGTGTTCCTGATGTTGCTCCAGCGCGTCCACTCGCCCGTTTTCCCGAATACCTTCACCTGCCCGGTGATGGCTGATCCCGGTCCGGCCCATAGCGTGACAGTATGGCCCCGGCTACTTAGCCCGTTGGCGAGGTCAGCTATCACCCGTTCGATCCCCCCGTAATGCACGGGAGGCACCGGGATTAATGGATCCATTATAAGAAGAACGCGAAGGTTCATCGTAGGGCATCCGCCACAAGATCTAGCAATTTGCCGCGCTCTTCCGGGTGTTCCCAGTGCCACCGTGTTTGCCCGGCGTCCCACGCGGCCTGCCGGGACCGAGTTAATGCAGCTGGATCCTCGGCCCAGGCTCGCAAGCAGCTAGCCAGAGTGACAACATCGCCCGACCTGTAAAGCACCGCACCCTCTCCCATCGTCTGCGCTAACGTTCGTTGGGCCGTCGTGTCAGTGAACGCAACCGCAAGACCAGCGAGCATATAAGTGAAGGCCTTGTTTGTAAGACATAAATCTCGGTTCAAGACGTCAGGCTGCTCCAGTGCCAACCCAACGTCGTAGCCTGCACACAAAGCAATCATGTCATCCGCCGGCGCAGGCGGGTGATGCACGATCGAAAGTCGAGGCGCGGCTGTCGCAGCTTGTCGGCGCAACTGATCTATGTAACCTGGTTGACCATTTCCACGCAGATGAAGCTCGCCCGGAATGCTGGCCAGACCCATCGCCTGGACTGCATCCTCAAGACCCCTGCCTTGGCCGATCGTCTGACTGAACCAATACAATTTTAGTGAGCTACCATCCCCCCTGGAAATCTTGGGCGCGATTGCTGGAAGCGGAAAAGTGTTGTTGATTACTACTGGCGTCACCCTGTATTTTTCCATGTAGGCATTTGCGATTGCCGCACTGCCTGCGGTAAGAAATGCAGCCTTCGAGAGCACCTTTCCTTCGATTTGTTCCACGATACGCTGAGCAACCTGTCTTCCCGCTACTTGAGCAAGTTCCGCGCTGTGGAAGTCTTCAAGGTCAAGCGCGAATGGCACCTTGCAGCGCGTTGCTGCGACCGCCGTTGCCGCCAGTGCGCTTCCGCCGCCGTAGAAGAGATCGCACGATTGGCGCGCCGCCAGTTTTTCAATTTCACGGCTCACCCGAACGTGCGCTGCGCCGAGCACCGTCAACGGAACATGCCCGAGGTTAATTGTTCCGACGATCCGCCGCAGCACACGAAAGCGAACTGCCGTCCAAGCGCGAGTAACCGGCGCATGCTTCTTATCCCATTGGACGACTTTCCACTTCCAGGTGCCAGCACGGCGTGCCAAACTTTTTTCGTCGGCCTCATTGGCCCAATCAATCCAGCCTTGGGTGCTCAGTAGGGTCACATCATAGCCTGCATCGTGCAATGCATCCGCGGCTTTCACCATCCGGGGCGAGGTGCAAAGTTGACCTGCTGTGACCACGCAAATTCGTTTCTCCATGTTTGGCCAGGCCACTTGGATTTCAGCAGAGCGCGAATCCACTCCAGTAAACGTTCAAATACTCTGGAGCGATGCCTTTCATCGTTTTGTAAGTGGCAACACTCGCCTCCAGCGCGTGATACTATCGTCAACACAAGCAAGGCACTTTAAAATGCGTCACCTCGGCTATGGCTTGAAAAATAATCCCTGGCCGGTGGGTAAGCTTAGCACCCTTACGCCTCGTTTGGCAGCAAAACTGTCAAATGCCTCTTTTTGAGGTTCGTAACCGACCCAGTTATAGTCGTCCAGGATCACAGGGGCGCCAGCGGCGAGCTTGTCCCAAAAATATTCTGCCGCCGCCAATTCAGGTTTAGCGACGTTCATATCCAGCGAAAGATAACAAATCCTCTCTGAAACGACTTGTGGGAGCGTGCCGGGCACTTCGCCCCGAATCAAAATTGCATTGGGGAAAGAGCGAAACACATTCTTTGTATGTTCGAAGCACTCGGTGAACACGTGTCGAGTCGCAGGATCCTCGCCATGTGAGTAGCTAGTAAGAGGCGTACCGCAATATGTATCCAGCAAGTAGAACTTCCTATCCGGCATCAAGTGAAAGTCGATGAAGTGCATTGCCAAGCGCGAGTATCCCCCCTGATTTACGCCGCATTCGACAAAATCGCCGGCGAGTCGTGCCGCCTTATCCGCTGCCCAGCAAATTACGTAGGCACGCCAGAGCGGGTCGCTGCCCTTCCACGCACCAGTCTCTTTAACAAGCTGGTATCCCTCCAGAAATTTGCACTCCTCGATTGCTGCGGTGTTGTGAACGCAGGCCATACCATCTACGCAATATGTAAGACCAGGAAGATAGGCGAATCGTTCCGGGTATACGAGGCAGCGAAGACTCGTGAGAAGGCGCTCCGGCATAGTTCCCCTTAGGATGGCTTTGATTACGCGACGCATAAGTCTTTTGATAAGGGGTCAAGTCTCATAAAGTCTAAGGTAATCGGCTGCGATGTCATCCATCGTTCTGGTAGGTGGCAATGCGCGCCTCCAGCAATTGATCGTCTCTGAGGGATTCGAAACAACCTCCTGGAGGGCGGCTGCCAGGGCGGCTACATCTCTGGGCGGGACCAACCGGCCATTTACCTTATCGCGAATGATCTCAGCCATCGCGCCGATGCGAGTACCTATCACAGGCGTTCCCACGGCGTGTGCCTCCATCATTACCGTCGGGCCATTCTCGAACCAGATAGAGGGAATGCATAAAACGTCGTAGTTGGCGAGGATTTGCGGCGCCTCCATGGCCGATACCGGCGGAGAAAAGATAACGCGTTTGTCGCCCTTAACGATCTCGCGCAGCTGACCGATCAGTGCTTGTGCGGCATCGCCCTCAGCCGGACCACGAAACTCCAACGTTGCATTTGCGTCCTTGGGCAGACTGGCAAATGCTTTCGCCAGCTCAACCACTCCTTTCAGCTCAACAATTCTGCCGAAATATCCGATTTTCACCGGGGCATCCGGAGCACGGCTGGTTCGGAGCGCTGCTCCATTTGGGGCGCGGTAGCTCACGCCGAGTCGATTGAGAACGACCTTTTCCGGCGGAGCGCCATTGGCGACGACTGCATCTGCCGCCCATTGGTTTAGAACCACGAACCATTCGAGCAACGCAAAGAGTCGATGCTGGGTCTGCAGATTACGTCGGATGAGATTCGGCATCGAGAGAGCAGATCCGATTGGTCCCGGAAACTCGGGCATGGGTACATTAGTTACCCGCGCGAGCAGACTTGCAGCTACCCTGGGAAGGCCCCGGTGATTCAATTCGCATTCCGCGCACTTCACTGGCTCACAAACTCCATCACACAACGATTCACCCCATCGCATTAAAGTTCCCCGCTGACAGATGAAACCTAGACTCGCCAGATGATTTGTCGCTAAGACCCGGGCGCCCGCCGTGCGAGCCGCCTCCACCTCCGCAATGCCCAGTCCGGTGGAAAAGGTATGAAAATGAACCCAGTCTGCGCGCTCTTGTCGCAACCATTGGTGGAATAGCTCTGCTCCCCGCACGATGCAACGCCCCTGGCATTCAGCGCGAGACGGCTCCGTGGGGATGGGATAGCGAAAGACGGGAATTTTTTGGTGTTCGTAGATCCTGGCACTGGATAAGCCGGATAGCGGCGAAGCGATCGAGACCTCATGCCCAGCGGCTTTCAACCGATGGCTAAGGCCGGCGACGTAAACCTCGGTACCGCTTACGCCTTCGGGAAAGTACCACCCGACCGCCTGGACAATCTTCATCTCAGGTTCTGGCCAAATCTGCTAAGCTTTACTTGTTCAGCTCCGTAGCACGAACCCCCTGGTTCCGAACCCACGGTGGAATGCGCGGGGCACCTTCGGCGTCAGTTCCAATTCCAGCCAGCGGATTCCGCAGAGGTCGCCGCAATAACTTCGCCAGGGTTAGCAGCGAGATCCCATGCGTACGTAAGCGAAAACGACTCCAACGGCGAGCCCTGAGATCTTGCCACGCGCTTTGCACCAGCGCCCAGAGCGCCCTTTGTCGAGCCAGTTCAAACTCTCCAGCTTCCAGCGGCACTTCGTCACGATGAAAACGGCGAAACGTTAAGTTCTGGAAAGCGGCGTGCTCGCGATCGGCGCCAGTTTTTTGGAATTCCTGAGCGGCATGAACCCGATACCAAAAGAGATCGGAAGGAACGAGCAAGAGGCTGAATCGAGCGCACGCCGTGAACCAGAGCGCCATATCTGATACGACGCCACGGTCCGGAAAACCGCCAAGTGCCTGGAAAGTCGTTGTCCTGAAAAGCGCGCAGGAAGGACCCCATTTAAATAGATCGCCCGGTCCGAGGAACTCTCGCTGGTAGGCCTGGCGCGGGCTTAACAATATGGGAGCGGGCGCTCCCACCCAGGAATGTGACCCGGATAAGGCGAATTGCGCTTTCGGCTCCGCAGCGAGCAAACCGTGCATGATCGCCAGACAGTGCGGATACATGATGTCATCGGAGTCATGATACTTAATATATTCGCCGCGTGCGAAAGAAGCGGCATGATTGCGATTGCGGTAATCGCCCAGGTTGTGCTCATTCCGGTAAACACGAATGCGAGTGTCCGATGCCGCATATCGCCGGGCGACCTCGAGGGTGGAATCGGTAGAACAGTCGTCGACTACGATCAGCTCCCACTCCTTGAATGTTTGAGCTTGGACAGATTCGATGGCGGGGCCGACGTAGCGCTCGCGGTTGAACGCTGTCATAAGAACGCTAACCACGGGATTGTCTACCGTTGCCATGGTAAGACACGATTCCGCAGGGTTCGAAGCGCGTAAACCAAACTGTTTGGCAGCCATGGTTGATCAAGCCGACTTCCCCGATAAATCCCAGTGGACTTCGGCCGAGGTCGCTTGAACTCCGCCCAGCGAGCAAACAGTTCATGATAGGCAGACGCGCGATCTCGAATATCAAAACGCTCGGCTTGTTTTCGTGCAGCTTTGCTCATTGACTCGAGCCCGTCACGGTCATTAACGAGTTGTAAAATCGCGGACGCAAAACCTTCACTATCTCCAACTGGCACGCGAAAACCAACGCCGGCAACCACAACCTCCGGAATCCCACTCGGCAAATCTGAAACGACCGGCACGAGACCGGTGCTCATCGCTTCCAGAAGTGCGACCGGGAACCCTTCAAAACGAGTCGGAAAAACAAACACGTCGCCTTCTGCGCAAAGCTGAAGTACTCCTTCGTTCGTGGCCGGCCGCGAATAATGAACGCGTGAATTTTCTGGCCAGGCCTGCTGCAAGGCTAACCGCTCCGGCCCATCCCCAATCACACTCCAGCAGAGCTCGACCCCAGCTTCCCGGAGTAACTTGTCGATCCGAGGAAGATCGTAAACGCCCTTATCTCGATGCAGACGGCCGAGGAACACGAGTCGCAAGGGCCCATCCCGCGGCGACCGCATGACGGGTGCAAGATGTATCCCGTAGGGAGCGTAGTGAATCTGTCCTCCTCGGGCAGGAAACTCCTGCAATAATTTGTCGTGATAATACCGGCTATGCGCGATCATCACGTCAACTACTGGTTCGTAGGTCTTCGCCAAACCGAAGTTGTATTCGTCGTGGACTACTTGGAAGACAGTCTGCACCGGAGGAAAGACGTCGAATAACGAGAGTTCTAGCCAACCATTAGAAACCACAGCACCCGCACCTAGGTCGATCACCGCGCGCAAACGACGCAAAGTGCTGAACAAGTTACCCCGTTCCGAAAATGTGAATTGAAGCTCGTCTTCGGCTCCAAAGCCCTCCCCGCGTGGCGTGTAACTCTGAGTCCGTTCGTGAACCTTGACCACTCGCTGTGGCAGCGTACCCGGGGATCGGTGCCGCACTAGGTTGGCGGTGAAGCTTGCTACCCCGCCAAGAGCATCGGGTAGAATATAGGTTACGCCAGCTGGGCAGCGTCTTCGATCACCGTGCATAGTGAGGTTCGCATTCTAAAACGCGACGAAGTGGTCCCACTTCCTTTCGTCTTGGCAACATTTCACAAGTGCGACATCTGATGCTCGCCGTGAAAGGCCAAGCGCCTCATCTGGAGTCGACAACTCAGGCTTTAACAAATCGTCAATCAAACTGACGTGGGAAAGCAGACTCGTGACCTTACGCAAGCCCGTAGCCGCTGCATCCAATGCGCTCCGTGCGTGGCTCCTTTTGCCATTTTGATCAAGGACCCGAAGGACCCGATAGCTCCGGTTGATTACGGCGAAACGGCAGACCTTTCGAATTGCCGGCCAATTGGCGTCATCGAACACGATGACTCCACCTGTTTTCAGCAGTTTATCGACCAAAAAGAATTCGCAAAGGGTATGGTCAAAAGTGTGATAACCATCGATGAAAGCGAAGTCAACACTGACTTGTCGCCCTTCCAAAGTAGCCAACCCCAGATGAGCTGGAACCTGTAGCAATTCGAACATCTCGCCAAACTCTGCTCGTCTGATGTTTTCGACTCCTATATTGAGCCACTGCGTAGCTTGATTAGGATCAATGGCATAATGTTTCGCGCCACCCGCTTGGCGTAACGCCTCCAAGATAAATAATGAGGAGATGCCGTACGCCATGCCGATTTCCAAGGTTACCTGCGGTTGCAAATCAGCTATAATGTCTTTCAAGAAAAGACCGACCGCCATACTTACCGCAGAGTGCAAGGGTATCGCTGTGCCATCCGAAGAGCGAACGTGCTTCGAAGATAGTATGTCGGCTAGAACGTGATTCACCGTTGGAAGAAAGATTTAGATATTCAGCAGCTCAGCACGCGCCCACCTTGCGTAACTTTCGATTCCTGCTTGAATGTACACGCGCGGTGAAAAGCCTAGCTGACGAACCTTCGTTATGTCCGCACGCCAGTTCGTCGGATTCCCGACGGTCGCTGATCCGTCGAACATTGGAGTGTCCTTAACTTTGAGCGCAGAGGTAACATGTTCCGCGATTTGTCGAATGCTTGTTTCCTCGCCACTTGCCACGTTATAGATCTCGCCACTAAATGTCCCGGAGCGAGCCACGAGCATCAGAGCTTCCGCAATGTCGACTCCGTGTATAAAGTCGCGCGATTCGTTTCCGGTGCCGTGCAGTGTAAATGGTCGTTCGTAAGCCAACGCTTTGCGGCAGACATCCCAAAGAACCTGTCGACGCAATCCCGGCCCGTAAGCCGAGAAAATCCGGACCGATGCTGTGCGCAGGCCAAAGACTTCAGCGTATTCGCGGCAAAGAATCTCGCATTGCCATTTATGAAACCCGTAAGGCGAGATGGGCCTGGCCGGCTCTGCTTCGTTAACAGGTAAGGCTGATGGATTGCCATAAACGGCGGCACTCGAGAGAAAAATCACGCGACACTCGGGCGCATAGCGCCGGAGAGCTTCAAGAAGTTGCACCGTGACACCGGGTCCTGCTTCAAAATCGGCTAACGGTTCGCTGATCGATTGGGCGACCGATGCGTTGCCCGCGCAATGGACGCACAACCGAGGCTGAATCTTCTTCACCTCTTCGAAAAGTTGCGGGTCGGGGAGACGCAACTGACGGTACGAAGCCATGTCGGCAGCGTTTGCGCGGTCCGCCAAATCCACCCCGTGGACTAGCCAACCGCCCTCGGAAGCGGCTTGAGCCACATAGCGGCCTAAGAAACCACCCGCGCCCGTGAGGAGAAGGTCACGTCTCTCCAGCGAGGCACCGGATGGCGGTTGAGCTTCCCGATCGAGGCTCATTAATACTTCCGGATTGCGAAACCGACGCCGAAGCCGACTTCGTTGAAGCTATGTGCGGCAAAGCGAGGATTAGCGCCTACTAGATCCTGCCACACCCCAGCCAATTGCGGAAAACTCTGATTGGATATATCGTCGAAGACTAAAACACCGCCAATTCTGATGCGGGGGATGACGTTGAGGAGATCGCAACGAGCACCTTCGGTCGAGTGGTCACCATCGACGGTGATTAAATCAAAACTTCGGTCTGGGGACGATTGAAAAAACCGCGGAACGGTCAGGCGGGAATCGCCGTCGATGAATTCGACGCTGCCTTGGTGTCCCACTTTCTTCAGCTCGCTTCGAACCAGCAATTCGCCCGGGTTATCCATCCCGGCGTAGTCTTTGATCCACATATCAAAGCCGACGATAGCGCATTTCGGCGATTGCGAAGCCACCATCGCCATGCTGCGGCCACGTCTCACCCCAATTTCCAAATAATCACGAACGGCTACCACTTTGGAGAAGCCAAACAAGATGGTGTTAATATCTGCATAGGCCCAATCATCGCCGAAACGCTCCAAGCCCTCTCGGTAGAAATTCAGGAGGAACTCCATATACTTATCTGGAGACAATTGCTCCATAACTAAAAACACTTCTCGGATCGTCTCCACCCGGGCCACCTTCGGTAAAAAGGTCGCGGGACCAGCAAGTGCAGGCAGATACCATTGGTTTCCTCGCTCGAAGTAGGTTGTCGCAACGGTAGCCACCGACGTGTATGGTTTTGCGCGTCTTAGTAAAAGCCGTTTCAGTAATTTCTTCGCTACCATCGCCATTAGCTCTGCGTTTCCCATCGGGCTAGGCGACACATGTTTCCCCTTACAGCAGCAAGGTCGTAGGGGCGCCATGGGTGCACCGGGGGTAGAACCTTGAAGGTTAGCGCATCGGGGATGTCGTCCACGTGTTGCAGGTGCGGTATGCCAAGAAACGCACGAACGCGGTAGATACCGGGCACGAAAGTCGGGCCGGCCAAGCGTGCCCGAACCAGGCAATCCTGAGTCTCCGTCAATTCGGCGCCGCCGTCATCCACGTTCATGAGGCTTGTCAAAGCTTGTCCCTGCTCATTGTAGAACATTAGCTCCAATACCAATCCTCTTAGGCTGTTGGTCGCCTTATGCTGCTCCGTGATCGACAAGGCGATCTCAAAAATAAGATCAGCATCAGCCGGCAATGCGGTGGTCGGTTCCCCCTGTTCATTCACAACCCTTAGATCTGTAATCCGGGCCCACCCAGCGCCCGATCGATTGCCGGCATTGAATCCAGCGGGCGACTGAGATAGATCTGCGTGCATGTAGTGTCCGACCACTTCTTCAATCGGACCCTCGACGAGCAGTTTTCCGCGCTCGAGTAACAATCCGTGACGGCACAACCGCTGGATGACCGCCATGTTGTGACTGACGAAAAGAACTGTTCGACCGCCATGAGCGACCTCGTCCATTTTGCCAAGACACTTCTTTTGAAACTCGGCGTCACCAACCGCCAGCACTTCGTCCACAATCAAAATCTCCGGTTCTAGGTGTGCCGCGACGGCGAAAGCCAACCGAACGTACATACCGCTTGAGTATCGCTTAACGGGAGTGTCGAGAAATCTCTCGACCTCGGCGAAGGCGACGATCTCATCGAACTTGGCTTTGGTCTCGCTTCGCGCCATTCCAAGGACCGCGCCGTTCAGGTAGATGTTTTCGCGCCCGGTCAGCTCGGGATGAAAGCCGGTGCCTACTTCCAATAGGCTCGCGACGCGCCCGCGAATCCGAACCCGGCCCTCGGTTGGATCGGTAATCCGGGAAAGAATTTTGAGCAAGGTGGATTTACCGGCCCCGTTTCGGCCAATAATGCCGACTACTTCGCCCTGTCGCACCTCAAACGACACATTTTTGAGTGCCCAAAATTCCTCGTCGTTTGAAGTGCGAGTTGAAGTTGAGGAGTTTAAGTTTAAGGCGGGATCGGAGGCTCCGTTCTTCGACTTGAACTTGCCGCTTAAACTGCGGAACGGTTTCGCCGCCGCTTCCGCGACCACATCCCGCAACGCCGTGTAACGCTCGTTCGAGCGGCTCGCGCCCAAGCGGTAGCGCTTGCCTAGCCCTTCGACCGTGATGATCGCGTCGCTCAAAGAAGGTAAAGTTAAAAGTTTAAGTTCAAGGTTAGTTCAGCGACCGAATCAGCCCCCAAAGCATCTTCGAGAGTTCGATGCATTCGCTGACCATTCGTCGTTCTTGATCCGCTGGAAGATAATCCAACTCCCCATAATCAGCTATTTGTTTCAACCGTGGTCACTGCTTTCGCTGGCAAAGGCGACTGGGCGAAGGCCGGCCGCGACCCCTCTAGCGAAGCGTAAACCATTTGAGGAAAGCCTTGTAGAAGGGTAACATTACCAGGAAAGAAACTGCCGTTAATCCGACGATCTTGCTGTTCGTGGTCTCAATATTCGACGCGATAAAGGCGAGAATTGCACTCGCGACGCCGCTTCCCAGAAGGGGACTAGACGCTGCCACGACGAAGCAGCGGTAGATCAAACCATAAACTATCCCCACAAGTATAATGGGAATGAACATAAACAGCGGGCCGAAGTCGATATAACTCTCTGCGAAATAGCCGATGCTGATTGACGTTCCTTGCTCGGTGCCGGATACCGGCATCCCGGTGTAAAGCGCTGTTCTTTCGGAGTCATCAATCACTGCCTTCTCCGGAAAAAAGAGCCGCGGCAGAAAAGCGCGCTTAATGGCGTCCGCCCACAATGCCCCGTGCTCATATGGCATTGGCTCCGGCACATTAGTGATGGTAAGCGTAAAAAACTCCACGTAGCTCACACGAAGAACGAGTGTCTGGAAACCTTCAATAAGCTGGGCCGTGTCAAAGCTGGAGACCAAACTCACGAGACGCGGGAACCGCTCTTCTACCGGCACCAATACTTCCTGCGTGTCATATCCCATGTTGAGAAACTCCCGGTATTCTCCTTTGACCGCTGTCCACACACTCCCGGCAAAGACGAGCAACATCCCGAGACTGATCGCCAACACCAACCCCCGGCCGCGCATCACACCGTACAACCCGGAACCCGCTATGAGCACGATGAAGAACACGTTCTTGAACGCGGCAAAGAAGCCCAACGTTCCCAAAACGATTTCCATCAGCATGCAGATTATAAGTAAATTGTACCTCTCCCGCCGCAGCAGTACCGCATAGGCAAGGACGAAGACAAAAACCCATTTTATCCCAGCACAGGCCAGTAATGGCTGGCGCAAAGGCGACAGCACACCCGAGAGTGCATCCAACGCAAGGGTGATAACAAAGCTGCCCAAGTACCATTGAAACACCTTGTTAATGTCAATTCTGGAAGTCTCGGTCTTGAGGTCCTCGGCGCGCGATCGGTGCGCGCCGAGCAAGCCAATTCTCGTGCCGAGAGCCAGAGCCAGGACGCCACAGATGCTAAGAAAAATCGCGCGAATGACGGCCGGTCCGACTTCGATATAGGATAACGTTACCGTGAAAAAGTTCGCGTACAGCAATAGGACGACTGCCTGGAGCCATTGCATCACGCAAATAAAAAACAGGATAGGAGGTTCTCCAGCACGCCAGACGAGCAGTGCGATCAAAGGAAGGGCCCCGATGGCCAACGCCGTCAGAAAAGGGTTCGCCGAGGTAACGCCCCAGGCAATAAGCCCGATGGTGACGATCCAGACCGGCGCTCGAAGCAACCGCTGGCCAGATTTCGAAGCGCTTTGGATTTGGACAGCGTCTCTCATCGTATCGGAACCATTATCTTTCAGGGCGACTTGCGCGCGCGTCCATGCCTCGGAAGAAATCGACCCAGTGCCTCCGGAAGATTTCCGGGCTGAACCGTTCCTGATAATCCTCTTTCGCGGCACCTCCCATCTCTGCCAAGTTCTGCTTGTGATCCAACATCCATTTCATTCCGTCACGCAGTGCGCTGACGGAAGCAGCCGGGCATACATAGCCATCCAACTCGTGCCTCACCATTTCCGGCAGACCTCCACTAGGAAATACCACCGCCGGAATTCCGGCAGCTTTTGCTTCGAGAACCACCAAACCTAACGCTTCCAAGCACATTGAAGGAACTACCTGGAATAACGAACGCTGAAGAAATGGATCAGTGTTGCTCTGATAGCCGTGAAATATCACCCGCTTTGCGAGTCCATAATTGACTACTCTATGCCGCAATTGCTGTTCAAACTGGTTAGTAAATCTAGATCCCCCTATTACATCGAGAACCACCTCAGGATAAACGTCCGCTAACTCTGCAAATGCATCGATAAGCTGTAATAGTCCCTTAGCGACGGAGATCTGGCCGACGTAGACGACCCGGTCCATTTTGGTTTGATTGGTCGATTGCGGATCTGGATGCCCTGCTGTTCCGTAAATGACCGCGATGCGATTATCGAGAGCCTTCCCTCCGACGCGTTGAAGAGCACTTCTGATAAACTGCGATATACTCGCGACCTTGAAGGCACGTCGCATTGCCGAGCGCCAGATTATCATGTTGAACCAGGAATCCATCGGGGGCAGATCTCCAGCTCTGTAAACCAGTGGTAATCGTGATTTCCAGAGAGCTGGCGCTACGAACGAATACGCCAGTGGAGATCCAAGGTAAATGTAAGCTGGTTTGTGCTTTTTGATCTGCTGGGAGAAAATGCGCGAACATCGCCAGACCTGCGATATTTTTTCTACAATGCTGAAGGGATAGCGCTTCAACCACATCCACGACCATTGGTTGCCGAAGGGAAGTCGGAAATACTCGAAACCCAATCGATCGATTTCCGTCGCAACATTGTTTTCTTCACTTATCGCGTTCACTCCTATTATAACCCGCGCGCCAGCACCCTTCAGTGCTTTAAAGACCTCGATGTTTTCGCGTTCATGCCCGAAAAGCTCCAAGCTACTGAGCGCCGCGAGGACGATCGTATCCTGCAATGGTGGCGTAGTCGGCTTTTTAACCTCGCCCTTATTAATCTTGGCAGCTGTCATTTTTCTCCCATTTTTGACTAAGGCGCTGCCTCAAGCGCACGGTCGAATATTTTGCGTTGACCGCGGGTCATTTCGCGAGCTCCATATTTCGCCGTTCGTTTTCATCGCTGCCGGCACCGCGCAGCTATGCCAGTTCGTATAATCGCTACAATGCCTGTGCCATGTCGGCACAAGATTCACCAACATGATCGGGATCGAAGGTGACGATCTCGTCGAACTTCGCCTTGATCTCGCTCGGGCGCATCCCCAGGATAGCGCCGTTTGAGAAGATGTTCTCGCGGACGGTCAGCTCTGGATGAAAGCCCGTTCCGACCTCAAGAAGGCTGGCGACCCGGCCTTTAATCTTGATTCGCCCTTCCGTCGGTTCCGTGATCCGGTGCTGAGGATTTTAAAAGCGTGGATTTGCCGGCTCCGTGGCGGCCAATGATGCACCGCCGGGCTGTATCGCCCTCTGGGCAGGAAGCGAGGACTTCTCCCTGTCGCACCTCAAACGACACATTTCTGAGAGCCCAAATTCTTCGTGTTTGAAGTGCGAGTTGAAGTTGCGGAGTTAAAGTTTAAGTCAGCAGCGGCGTTCTTAGACTTCAACTTGTCTCTTAAACTGCGGAACGGTTTCGCCGCCGCTTCCGCGACCACATCCCGCAACGCCGTGTAGCGTTCGCCCGAGTTGCTTGCGCCGAGCCGGTAGCGCTTGCCGAGGTTTTCAACCGAGATAATCGCGTCGCTCAAAGAAGGTAAAGTTGAAGTTTAAGTTCAAGGCTAGTTCAGCGACCGAATTAGCCCCCAAAGCATCTTCGAGAGCTCGATGCACTCGCTGACCATTCGTCGTGCTTGATCCGCTGGAAGATAATTCAACTCCCCAGCAATGATGATCTGTGTTCGAAGCTCACCGGCGGAACCTTTCGCATATCCAAGGAATTGTCTGAATTCGGCTTTACCGGGCGTTCCGCGCCCTCTTTAGCCCGTGAAGTAATCCCGGCATCGCGTTTTAACGTAGCGCTTTCCGTAAGTTGTCTTGAGATACTTTTCTCGGCGGAAGGCATCTCGTTCGCTTATGCAGGCCTCGTAATAAATTAGACCGAGTGGTCTTCGATTGACGGTTGAAGCGACTTTTCCTGATCTATGGAGGTCTAAGCGTTTTCTCAAGTCTTGTGTGCAGCCGGTGTAAAGCATTCCGTCAGCTTCGGAATGTAGGACATAGACGTAAATCACGCTACTTCACAGGCCAGGATGTTAGATGGAACAGAGACAGCACTGCGCGTAACCTGATCTCGAAAACCGTAATCGCGGCATTCGCGCATCATCAGACAAACTTCGACTGCAAGTGCTTTCGACCGCTTCCACACTTCCAACTCTTCGAAGCTGCTGTTGCCGCTCATAAAGGCTTCAACTTAAACTTCTACTCTCGGATTTTCGAGTCTGTAGCGCTTGCCCAAGTTTTCTGCGGTGATGATTATGTCGGAAGACATTACAGTTTAAGTGGAAGGTTGAAGTTGGAGGAGGCCGGCATTTTTTACTTAAACTTGAACCCGTTACTTTAACTTTTCGAGGTCAGCGGTCGGCCTCTGGCTCGGCAGAGCTTACGGCTCGGAGAGAGATCAGAGGGCTGGCTTGGCCATCGACCGTAACGGATTCTCGGCTATTCCCGTTGCCCAAGACTTCGCAATCAATGCGGTGTCCAAGGTGGCGAGTTTAAGTCCGTGGCGTTTTGCGAGTGTGACAAGATGGGCATCGGTGGTGTCCTTATAGCTCGTGAGAATGGGAAGTGATCCGGAATTTACGTCGTCGCTGGCAAACTGATGGCCTCCGAGTGCACGCAGCGTCGCGAGTGATCGCTGCGCATCGGCAAAGGATGCGTCATACGCGCTGGTCATGCTCACGCGGAGAAAACCTAATTCTACGATCGAGCAGGTCGCCCAGTGATTTGCTCGCAAGAGCCACCCCAGCAGAGCCGGATGGTCAGCGTGCGATTTCCAAGCGCAACCGAGCAGCACGTTTACGTCCAGCAGCCATCCGCTCACGGAAAATCCTCAAGCATCCGCCGCACTGTCTCAGTGGACATGGGAGGTGCGCCCGGTGGCGCCTGCAGCAGGAGGGTGCCCTCAGGCCCCTCCACGAGCCGAGCACCACGCCCCCTGCCCTCGGTAGCAGGCAGCCTCGCGGTCAGAAAGCGAATCAGCTTTATTTTCTCCTCTGGTCTCAGCGCATCAGCGGCTGCTTCGATCTCGGTGAGTGTGCTCATGGCTTGAGAATACCGCGCACGATCACACGCGGCTATTCTGAATGGTATCCAGGTCCACCCAGTGGTTTGGATCGCGGTCGTCGATCTTGGCCGCCAGCTTTGCCTTGAACTCCTCGTCGCGCGCTGTTTGGAGCGCGACCAAGAAAGCAATCAATTCACGTTGCTCCTTGGAAGCCAAATGCGCCGCTTGGTCTTTTAATTGTGTCAGAGACATGAATGTAAGTTTATCGCAAAATCAAAATTTGTCATGGGAACAAGACGCTCCTATGCGCCGTGATTAACGGGGATTCCCTCCTCGGCGGAAGCTGGGCTGTAGCGCTTGCCAAGTCCTTCGACGGTTATGATGGCTTCGTCGCTCATCCGGAGAGAAGTCTCGCGCTGGCTGCCTGCAATGCAGGCGCCTTGTTGCAGGCTGCGTCCCAAACAACCGAGCTATCAATCGCAAAATACCCATGAGCCAGAACATCGCGAAAACCTGCGATTTGACTCCACGGGATGGAAGGTTCCGTTGCGATCAATTCCGTCGGTAAACTTTTGACCGCTTCACCAATGATCTCAAACTGGCGAATCACGGCATCCTGGGTCTTAAGGTCTCGTCCGAAGCCAATCGCGTCAAACCCCTCGATGTAACCAGCAATCCGAGCGCAAGCATCGACAATATCCGCCAGTCGCAGGTGTGGATCACGTGACATCGATAAGGTCACTCTCGATAGCCTGCAAAAATCGTGGGGTGCAGGCAGAACGAGAAAGCAGGTCGACGTGTCCCTTGAGTTCCTGTTCCAGACTTGATTTCAAGCCCATGAAGGCGTCGAAGTCGGGTGGCTGAGCAAATTCAACGAGAAAATCCCAGTCGCTCCTGGCCGCAGCACCTCCCGTTGTGCGGGAACCGAAAAGCCAAGCTCGCTTTACTCGAAAGCGAGACCATTTCTGCCTCAGGATAGGAAAGGTCTGATGCAGTAAAATTGCTGAGGAAGAATCCGTCGTCATCGATGAATTTACCAAGTTCTCGTCTCGCCGCCCAGATATTCAAGCATTTTCAATAGCGCGCGCTGGCCCTCGCCGCCTGCTCTCTACGCCGCTTCGGCCTCAGGCTTCCGCTTCCAGCTCGTAACGCTCACGGTCGGAGAGTAGAGGCTACACCTCGGAGTTCCGACCTATGACGCGACTCTCTCCGAGCCGGAAGCCGGGCAGGAGCCAAGCCCTTCGACCGTGATGATCGCGTCGCTCATCAAATCACATCCGCAAAGGTCTTTTCGGTGCGCCGGAAATACCAGACGCCGAGCCAGAGGAAAAAGATCGTGACCACCATCGAGAGAACGAAACCCGGCAGGTAGAGCTGGGCCGCGCCGCGGCAGATGGCCCAGCGGAACCCGTCAATCACGCCAACCATCGGGTTGAGCGCGTAGAGCAGGCGCCATTTCTCCGGAATCACGTCGCTGCTGAAGCCGACCGGCGAAATGAAGAGTCCGAACTGCACGATGAACGGGATGACGTAGCGGAAGTCGCGGTACTTCACGTTCAGCGCGGTCAGGTAGAGACCCGGACCAAGTGCTGCCAAAAAGGCGATGATCGTGAATCCCGGAAGGGTGACGATGCGCCAGTCGGGCAGAAAACCATACCAAAGCATGAGCCCGGCAAGGAGGACGAAGGAGATGAGGAAATCGACCATGCTGGTGATAACCGCTCCAGCCGGAATGATGAGGCGTGGGAAATAGACCTTCGAAATCAGGTTCGCGTTGCCGACGAGGCTGTTGCTTGCTTCCGACAAGGCAGTGGAAAAGAACTGCCAGGGCAGGAGCGCCGCAATCACGAGGATGGGGTAAGGAATGCCGTTGGAGGGCATCTTTGCAATCCGGCCGAAAACGATGACAAAGACTACCATCGTAAGGAACGGTCGCAGGAGCGCCCAAACAATGCCGATGACGGTCTGCTTATAGCGAACCAGAATGTCGCGCCAGGCCAGGAAGTAGAAGAGTTCCCGGTAACGCCAAAGGTCGCGCCAATACTGCTGCTCGGTCCGCCCCGCCTCGATGACGATCTCGGGCGTCTCGTGGGTGAGCGCGGCCCTGCTATCCCTTTGAGGAATCTTCGGTCGGTCTTGTTCGGTCACTGCTGCCATTGCGAATTAGAATGAAGCTTCCGGGTATCTGCGATCCGACTTTGGTCGGTTAATTCCGGGGTTCGGGTGCGTCCGGCAGGGCTACGGGCGCTCGATTCCATCAGACAAACTTAGACCGCGAGCGCTTTCGACCGCTTCCAAACGTCCAAGTCTTAAAAGCTTCCGTTTTCGCTCATTTAAGGCTTCGACTTAAACTTTTACCCTCGAATTTTCGAGCCCGTAGCGTTTGCCCTCGGCGGTGTTGATGGCGTCGGACAAAGTAGAAGTTGGAAGGCTAAAGTAGAAAGGGTCTAACTGTCTGCGAAATTGAAAATGTCCCTTCCCTCGCCGTGACCGACTGGAAAAGCAGAGGTTTTTAAGTCAATCTTCAGCGGTCAAAAGTTGAACGGAGGGGAAGTAGAGACGGTAGCGTTCGATATCACGCGTGGCCAACTTCCAACCCATCAGCTCGGCATGGGCGCCAATGAAGAAGTCCGGCAAGGGAACTTGAGGAGCTTCACTGCCGCCAGAATTTCTGCGGGCGGCGCGGTATCTCGTATAGGCGCGAGCACAGATGGGAGAAGCAGCTGCCGGGAGATCCAAGATAGCCAAACCCTCGGCACGCAATTCACTCGCCAGATTTTCAGTATGATCCTGTCCGACACACAATTCAGCCAAGACGACCGCGTTCAGGGCCGCTCCGTCTGTCGCAACGGCGTCCGCTATCAACGAACTCGCAGCGGACCGAAACGGTGACTGTGCATCGTGCGCGTCAATTACGATATTTGTGTCGATTAGCGTCACGGCTCGCGCGTCATCTTGCGAAGCTCTTCCCAAGTCATCGATGGTTTGAACTTTGATGTTTGAATTGCCCTGAGGGCCTGAGCCTTGGTCGGCTTTTTCTGCGGCCCAGGCTGCCGATAAACGCGTCGCAGAAGGATTTCGTCGCCTTTCTGCTCACAGGCGAAAACATCTCCGGGAGCCGTCCCGGGAAGGACTACCCTTTTTTTATTATCGGTGGTTAGGGTCATCGTGGGATCATCCCACTCGCCGATGGGATGTCAAGGTGCGTGGGCAGCGGGATTACGGAGCTGGGTGCAAGGAGCTATCCCGAGCTACTCCTCGCCGGGCTTCCCCATGAATCCCTGAATAAGCGTCGCTGCCTGACGAATCCGTTCCAACTTCTGCTTAAGACTGTCTTTCATCTCGGCCGTGCTCATGCTCCGACGATCATACTTCCTGAATGCGCCGTCGGCAACGCGGTCGTCTGTCTCTCTGCGAAAAAGCTTCCGAGCACCAAGAAGTCCGTCATTTCGAAGTAGAAAGTGGAAAGTCTAAAGTAGAAGATCCCGAATCGACCGGGCATCTGAAGCGAGTGCGGCCCTTTCAACGTAGAAATTACCGAGCACTAAGACGTCTATTTTGGTACGGAGGAAGCAATCGAGCGCTTCTTCTGGACGGCAGACGACAGATTCGTTTTCGTTGAAGGAAGTGTTGAGCACAAAGGGGGACAGAGGTCAGAGAACAGAAGGCAGAGATGAGTTGATGGTAGAGAGGATTGATCTCGCGATGGACGGTTTGGAGGCGGCCGGAGCGGTCGTGGGGCTCGAGACAACTTTATCTCTGTAGTTGCTGTTCACAGAAGTGGTAGACTTCTTCGGCAAGTTCAAGTGCTTCATCCGCCGCTTCTGCCGTGGGCAGCTCAACCTCACCCGGGTAACGGAACTCGTGCACGAGCGGAGTCAGCTTCTTCGCATGGTCGCGAAATGGCGCAAATACATCTGACGATTGCAGACACAGTTCGACGAGCGGTTCGAGAGAATGCGTCTTGGGGAAAGGGATCTCCCGGGCGGTGAGATAAGCCTTGAGCGCTTTTTCGCCCGCTTGCTGGCAATGGTAACTCCCCGTATCCAGATGCTTCTCCGTCCCGTGCAGAAGGAGCCGGGCCGAGGCCAGATCGGAGCACGCTTTGGCAAGCCACGCCTCCGCCAGGCGCTGTGATTCAGGATGACCCATGGAGTGCAATTCCTTCCCGTTTCACCGTGCTGGCAAGCGAACAGACGGCTTGGAGATCACGTTCCCACTCGGCGCGCGTCATCACGATGATGTCTTTTGCGGAAGAGAGTCCGTCCGTGGCGTAAAGCGCATCGACCGCCCGCTGATAGCGCGATTTTTCTGACTGCGGGACAATCACCATGAAGTCGAGGTCACTGTCGGGGCCAGCGTCACCCCGAGCATGCGAGCCGAAGAGGTAAACCTCTTCCGCGCCCAGTGTCTGCTCCAGCCGGTGGCTGATTGCATAGGCCTCCAGCGGGATCTGGTTTCCATGATTCCCAACAATCGCCGCGCGGTTTGCGGCCCCGAGTTTCTCTGGCTCATCCGACGCGCGAGAGACTCGCCGTGGCAAGCTCCGTTCTCGATCCTCCTTTCTTTCGAGGAAGAAATTGCCCATGACCAGAACGTCCATTTTTGTCCGGAGGAAGCAAGCGATCGCTTCTTCGGGGCGGCAGACGACGGGCTCGTTTTCGTTGAAGGAAGTGTTCAGGACCAGAGGGACGGAGGTCAGAGAGCAGAAAGCAGAGATGAGTTGATGGTAGAGAGGATTGATCTCGCGGTGGACGGTCTGGAGGCGGCCGGAGCCGTCGACGTGGCAAACCGCAGGGAGCAGGGAGCGACGAGCAGGGAGAATCTGGAAGACTTCCATCATGTAGGGGACGTCGTCCTCCTGCTCGAACCAGTCGGCGACATGTTCGCGCAGGATGGAGGGAGCGAAGGGCCGGAAGGATTCGCGGCGTTTGATCTTGGCGTTGAGAATGTCTTTCATGTCGGCCCGGCGCGGGTCGCCCAGGATAGAGCGGTTCCCCAGGGCGCGCGGTCCCCACTCCATCCGCACTTGGAACCATCCCACCACTTTCCCGTCTCCGATGGCCTGCGCGGTGCGATGGCAAAGAGTGTGGGTATCGGAAATATCTGACAACCGACAACCGACCTCTGACAACTGACTTCGCTGTGGCGCCAGGACTCTCCAACAGTCGTCCTTGGAGAACTGCGGGCCAAGGTAGGGTGTGAAGATCCCGGGTGTCACCGAGCCGGCCATGCTGGGGGCGGGCCGGCCAAGGCTAAAGCGAGGGGCGCCGACGGCCGTCGGTCGGGAGCTGGGAGCTGGGAGATCGGAGACGGAATTTGGGCGATGGACGTCGCGACTGCGTACGCTGTGGGAAGGGCCCGTGACCGTGCCGGCCAGATTGGCCGCCACCATCACCGCGGCTCCGATGGCTCCGCCCGCGTCACCCGCCGCCGCCGGGAGGTACATTTTCTGGAACGGCGTCTGCAGATACACCTTCCCGTTGGCGACTGAGTTCATGGCGCAGCCTCCCGAGAGCGCGAGGTTGGGCGACGGGTGGCGGGCGTGCAGTGCCTGAAGGATCGCGAAGAACGCTTCCTCGTACATTGCCTGGGCGGAGCGGGCCAGGTCCTTATGCTTTTGTTCGAGCGGCTCGCCATTTGCGCGGGGAACACCGAGCAGGGAGCTAAGTGCAGAGGTGTAAAGCGTGCCGACTTCGGGCGAGCAACCGTTCCAACTGTAGGAGACGTTGTCGGTGTGATGTCGAAAGTAGGCCAGATTGAGGCGAAAGGTGCCGTCGGATTGGATGCGGACGAGCTCGCGTATTTGCTCGAGATATTTCGGCTCGCCGTAAGGAGCGAGGCCCATGACTTTGTATTCGTCGCCGTAATGCGGAAAGCCGATGAATTGGGTGACGGCGGAATAAAAAATGCCTAACGAATGTGGAAAATAAATCCGCTGGTCGATCTCGATTCGCCCTCCGCTCCCCCACCCCAGCGCGGTGCTGGCGAAATCGCCGAAGCCGTCAACCGAAAGGCAGGCCGCTTCCTCAAACCCGGAGATCAGGACAGCGGATGCGAGGTGGGCGAGATGGTGCTCGACGTGATGGACCTGCGCTTTGAGCTGAATCCCGTAAGCCTGCTCGAGCGCTTCCGCGGCGGATGAGGCGCTGCGGATGTTCTGGATCTTCTGCCACATGAGCCTCGGATCGGGCAGATGAGTGAGGACAAATCCGAGCCGGCGCCAGTTGTTCGCGCCGGGTTTGCGATTGATCGCGATGTGATCAACGTCGCTCAACGACGCCCCAACTTCGGAGAGGCAGTAGTCGATCGCCTGCGTCGGCAGGCCGGCCCAATGCTTGATCCGCCGGAAGCGTTCTTCCTCGGCCGCGGCTACGAGACAGCCGTCCTTCATGACGCAGGCCGCGGAGTCGGCGTGATAGGCGTTGAGGCCGAGAATGAGGGACATTTGGAAGGTGGGAAGCCGGAGATCAGAGATCAGAGGTCTGAGGTCAGCGGTCGGAAATAAGGAACGGCGCTGGGTTTTTCATCATTGCTCCCAGCATTCTTCCAATCTCGCCACACCTTTGCGTGAGTTCAGCGTGCTTGTCGGCGGTCAGATATTTACAATCTCGCGCGAAATCCAAGGAGGAGTCAGTCTCGCCGTTCTCGCCGTCGCAATCGGTTAGCTTGCTGAGGAAGTGTGCCTCGTATCGCCGCTTCGCCCATACTTCGCGAAGATTCAAACAGATCGAGCGGGAGGAACGACGGATTTGGCTGGTGAGGGCAAATTTCTCGTCAGCGGGAAAGCTCTTGCTCAACTCGAAGATGTCCCCGGCAAGCTCGTAGGCCGCTTGGTAGACGCGGAGTTCTTTAGGCGAATTAATCTGCATGAGGCTCAGTGTCTGATCTCAGACTTCGGTCCTCCGACCTCCGAGCCTGCCTTCGCTGTGCGAAGGCAGGCTGCCGCCCTTGATGCCGGCTGCGGTTTTCGCGCGGCGGCACCCGCTCGGGTTGGATTTTCGTCGGTCGCTCGAAAGCAATCGGGGTCGGTTCAGAGGAGAAATTACATCGGCGCGAGGCGTCGAGGATTATAGAAGCATGTTTTTCCGTCAATGATATTTTCGTCGAAGACGGGTTTTGCGTTGACCTTCTGAACGTCAGCAGAGGAATCGTCGGCTTACAACCTTCTGCGGGCGACACGCCCGCCGCTACATTCGGGACGCCAGACCGCGGACGACACCCCCCCGCGCTATACCCGGCGCGGATTGACCGGCAGGACACGGTCGCGCTCGATTTCGATCTCCCGTTGGCTGCCGAGCAGTTCCAAAAGGACCGCAATGCGCTGTCGCGCCGGCAGGACGCGTGTGACGAGTACCCGCAGCCCGCGCAACGCTCCCCCTACGATGACCACTTCGGATCCGGGCTGCGGGTCGGCGCTCACTTCGACCGTCTCGTTATCCGCCACCAGCAACCGCAGCTCGGCCATGATCGAGTCGTCGATCGGCGCGGCCTGTTCTCCGAAATGGACGATGTTCGTCACGCCCGCGAGCGCGTTGATCTGCCGGCGCCGCCCAAGATAGTCGAACGTCGCGAAAACGTAGCCGGGAAAAAGGGCTTCGGTCGTCCATTGCGGCGCGCCGGAACGCATCCGGCGGAACCGGATGCGCGGGGAAAAAACCTCCAGCCCCAGTTCGCGCTGAAGGACAAGCGCCACTTTGTTCTCCTGGCGCGGGGCGGTGTGGATGCAGAACCAGGGCATAGGAAAAGGAGAAGTCAGAGGTCAGAGGTCAGAGGTCAGAGGTCAGAGATCAGAGATCAGAGGTCAGAGATCAGAGGTCAGTTGAAAGAAAACTAGTAAGAACCTGATCTAGGGTCGATCTCGGAGGTATTGACAA
>JBPCLH010000143.1:0-18367 GCA_051003475.1 Bryobacteraceae bacterium | reverse complement strand
GCCCCGCTGGCGTTCCTGCCGCACTACAACGGTCAAAACTGTTATTGGTGATTGTGACTCGCCCGACAGCATCACTCCAAATTTCGATGATGTTGCTATCGCTGTGCTTTCCTGGGTCGACACTGTAGGTGACATGGTCGATCAAAGTGGTCCCGGTATCATTCGGCGCATAAAAACCTCGGATACCGCCGTTTTTGGCTGTGAGGTTTAGAAATTGCGATCCGTTTACGCCCGCGAAGTTCACCAGCGCAGACGACGAATTCTGAATCTGCAATCCGTCCAGTGTAATGAAATCTTTAGAAATAGAGACGGCGTATGCGAAAGCACTATTTGCATCAATGACGGGTAGCGTTGTGCAGATTTCAGAGGTGACATAGTGTCCGTAAGTAATCTGACGTCCGCTTGTGCCAGGGTTCGGCATTGTGAGTGTAGCCGCATAGTTGCTGCCGACACCTTGCTTCCACGTATCGCCGCATTTGAATAGAATGAAATCTCCCCCGGCATAGCTCAACCCTGGTGAACTCACTTTGCTAATCGTCTGCCAGGGATGACCGGTGTCGGTCCCACTATTCGAATTAGATCCCGTGCTCGATGAAACATAGTAGGTGGCGCCGAATGCTTGCGCGATAGAAAAGAGCAGTGCTGCACCAGCGCCAGCAAGGCGAGTGGCATGGCAGGAAATGGAGTAAAGCATGCGAAGGCTCCTGGTGCGAAGATCTCCCGCCAGGCCTCCCAGACCAGCAGCGAGAAGCGTTTAAGATGCTGAATTTAAGACAGAAACTGGTCGCACAAGCTTTTGTGACCCACTAAATGCCTTGCTAGTGTTTTGAAAAGCGCGAAGCTGAAGTACGGTTGCAAACAGGACCCGAGCTGGAACAAATTGTGCGAATCTGAACAAGCGCCTCGTAACACGGGTGCTTGTCCTCAGAGCCGGCTCACTCCCGTTCGGTACACTTTCCCTGGCATGCAAACATTTCGACGAGTCGCCGTATTGGGCGCAGGAACCATGGGTTCCCGGATCGCGGCGCTTTTTGCAAACGCGGGGATTCCCAGCTTGTTGCTGGACATCCCGTCAACCGACGGCGACCGGGATCGAGTGGCAAAGCGCAGCCTTGAAAATGCGCTCAAGCAGAAACCGAGCGCTTTTTTTACGGATGCCGGCGCAGCTTTGGTTGAAGTAGGCAACTTCGATGACGACCTGAGTCGAATAAACGAATGCCAGTGGGTAGTTGAGGCGGTCACCGAAGATCTCGATATCAAACGTGCGCTTTGGTCGCGCGTCGAGAGGCCCTGTCGCCCTGACGCGATTCTTTCTACGAATACCAGTGGCATTCGGCTGGCCGAGATTTCGCGTGACTTTCCGTCGGCTTTCAAGCGCCAATTTCTGGGTACACACTTCTTTAATCCGCCACGCTACTTGCATCTTTTGGAAGTAATACCGGGAGCCGAAACGGACAGCGACGTCATCCAGTTCGTGAGCGCGTTCGGTGAACGAACTCTGGGAAAAGGCATTGTTATCTGCAAGGACACTCCCAACTTTATTGCGAATCGGATTGGCAGTTTCTACAGCGCTGCAGTGCAACGCGCGATGGTTGAAGGCGACTACACGATCGAAGAGGCGGATGCCCTTACGGGTCCGCTCATCGGAATGCCGAAGAGCGCTTCGTTTCGGCTGATCGACGTAATTGGACTGGATGTATGGACGCAGGTTGCGCGTAACGTATACACGGCCGTTCACGATAGTTGGTCCGATTGGCTCCGCCCCGCGCCTTACGTGCAGAAGATGCTCGAAAATGGCTGGCTCGGCGAAAAGGCCGGCCAGGGCTTTTATAAACGCGTTGGACCCGAGAAGCAAATTCACGTCTTGGACTGGAAAACATTTGAGTATCATCCCGCGCCAAAGGTGTTGTTTGAGAGCGTCGAGGTAGTCCGGAAAATTCCCGACCTAGGATCGCGCGTTCGCGCCTTGTTTGATAAATCAGACCGGGCCAGCGCGTTTGTATGGCAAGTGCTCGCCAACGTGTTTGCTTATTCCGCGGCGATGATTCCGGAGATCGCAGATCGCATTATTGAGATTGATCGTGCCATGCGGTGGGGGTTCGGACACAAGCTAGGCCCGTTTGAACTTTGGGACGCCATCGGTTTCGAGTACGTTGTGAACCGAATGCAAAGTGAGCATTACGAGTTACCGAAAAACATCAGGCGGATGCTTTCTGCCGGAGCAAGTTCGTTCTACAGGCCGGCAGAGTACTTCGATCTGGTGAAGGCGGCATATGCGTCGCTCGAGAGTCGTCCCGGTGTTCTGATACTCGCTGATGTGAAGCGTGCACGCGGTGAGGTAGACAAGAACACCGATGCGTCGCTGATCGATGTGGGTGACGGCGTTCTCTGCTTGGAATTCCATAGCAAGATGAACGCGATTGGAGAAGAGACATTAGTCACGGTGATGCGCGGAATCGAACTGCTGAAGCGCGATTTCGAAGCCATGATCATTGCGAATGAGGGCGAAAACTTTAGCGTCGGCGCCAATTTGCAGCTGCTTCTGATGGCGGCGGAATCCGGCGATTTCGACACGATTGAAATGTATATCCGGCATTTCCAGCAAGCTACGTTACACATTAAGTATGCCTCCAAAGCTATTGTATGTGCAGGGTTTTCTCGAGCGCTTGGGGGTGGTTGCGAAGTGGTGTTGCAGAGCCGTCGCGTCCAGGCATTGGCGGAACTAAACATCGGATTCGTAGAGCTCAATGTCGGCTTGATTCCGGCCGCCGGCGGCACCAAGGAGATGGCTCTGCGATTCGCCGACCCGATGAAGGGCCTCGACCTGATTGCGCAAGCGAAAGTTTCAAACAGCGCCGTAGAAGCGAAGCAACTCGGGTTTCTGCAACCTGCAGATCGCATATCGATGAACCCGGAACTGCTGGTCGGCGATGCAAAGCAGTTTGCGCTGGAACTTAGCGAGAGCTATCAATCGGGTGAGCTGCAGAAGGATGTTGTCGTTTCAGGCGAGCCAGGCTATGAGCGCATGCGGCAAGCCGTAGAGGCCAAGAAGAAAAGCGGCGAGATTACGGAACACGATTTCGTGATTCTCGAAAAAGCAGCCTATGTTTTAAGCGGCGGTCGCGTTGCCGCTGCAAAAACAGTTAGTGAACAGCAGCTACTCGATTTGGAACGCGAGGCCTTTCTCAGCCTCTGCGCAATGCCCAAATCGCAAGAACGCATTCGGTACATGCTCAAAAACGGCAAGCCGCTACGGAATTAGGACTTCATCCGATCATGGCTCGATTGATATATAATCCTTCGCGGAGGTAACAACATGAATGAACAACAGAACGCCGCCCTTGTGCGTAAGCTCTATGACGCTTTTTCAAGGGGAGACATCCAAACTATTCTAGATAACCTCACCGGGGATGCTGAATGGATCCAGGACGGTCCCGCTGTGATCCCCTATGCCGGCAAGAAGACGGGACCTACTCAAGTGCGACAGTTCTTTGACGCGCTGGTTGGGACACAAGAAAACGCGAAGGTCACCATCGATCATTTCATTGCGCAAGGGGATGAAGTAGCAACCTTGGGACGCTACGCCGCGACAGTGAAAGCAACAGGCAGGCAGTTCGACTCTCGGGTTGCTCACTTTTTCACGATTCGCGATGGCAAGGTATCGCGATGGATCGGTATTGGCGACATGACGGATGCAGCCGCCGCTTATTCGAGCGCCTCAGCCACTGTTGCACGCTGACAGTCTAAACGTAAAGGCCCATGGCGCGTTTTGCAGTCCGAACCGTGTCTTCTGTGATCGGCAGAACGCGCTCCTTTCCTTGCCTCAACACGGAATAGATATAAGAAGGGTCCGCCGTAACTTCACGGTAGCGTTGCTGGATCGGTTCGAGCCGCCCGATGACTGCTTCAGCAACGCGCTTCTTGAATTCGCCGTACCGCATGCCGGCCACGCTTTCTTTCGTGAGCGACGGATCGCAAGCTTGCCCAATCGTCAATAGGTTTGTGATGCCTGGGCCGATGGTTTCGGGATCGACTACGGGCTGAGAGTCCGTTGTGGCGCGTGCAATCTTTTTCTGAATCACCTTCGGATCATCCAGCAGAGCGATCGCATGTCCCGCGCCGCTGGCGGACTTGCTCATCTTTTGAGTGGGATCGTCGAGCCCCATGATGCGCGCCCCAACAGTGGGCAAGTGAGTCGCGGGCATGGCGAAAATTTCTCCGTACAGGGAATTGAAGCGTTGAGCGATGTCACGCGTAAGCTCAAGGTGCTGCGACTGGTCTTCTCCCACTGGGACAATGCTCGCGCGATACAGCAAAATGTCCGCGGCCATGAGGACCGGATATTGCAGCAAGCCGTCGCCCACTGTGTCCTGCTTCTCGGCTTTGGCTTTGAATTGCGTCATGCGGCTCAGCCATCCCAGCGGGGTCACGCATGTGAGCAGCCAAGCCAGCTCAGCATGCCCGGAGATACTCGATTGAACCACGATTGAGGATTGCTGGGGATCGATTCCAGCGGCGATGAACAAGCCGGCCGTCTCCCGGATCTTCGCTGAAAGTTCAGCCGGGTCCTGATAAGCCGTGACGGCGTGCAGATCGACTATGCAGAATATGCTCTCGTAAAGGGTCTGAATCTCAGCCCAGCTCTTCAGAGCGCCTAGATAATTGCCAATGTGGAGCTGGCCGCTCGGCTGAACTCCGGATAACACTCGTGCTTTCATCTGCGTCAAAAAGGGTCTTCGGCGAATCTTTATCGTAAGGGATGCCTGAACCGGTTACCGTCGAGATCGAAAGGCTCGTCTACCAAGGCGATGGCTTGGCCCGGCTGGACGGCCAAGTTGTGCTAATGCCATTTGTCTTACCCGGTGAGCAGGTTTCAGTGACTACCAGCCGAGTGAACAATGGACTGCTTCGTGGTTTCTCGCCGCAGGTTCTGAAGTCGGCTTCCGCAAGGACAATACCGCGTTGCGAATACTTCGCGAATTGTGGGGGATGTCATTATCAGCACGCGACCTATGCCTTTGAGCTCGAACAGAAGCGCGAGATTCTGTGTGAGACTTTGCTGCGCTTGGGAGGCATCGCGTATGAAAACGACATCCATGTGATCAGCGGAGATCCCTGGCATTACCGCAACCGGATTCAACTTCAGTTCGATAACGGAAATTTCGGGTTTCGCAAGGCCCATTCGCATGAGTTGTGCGCCATTACGCATTGCGAGATCTCTTCACCGGTTCTAAACGAGGTGATTTCAAAGCTGCAGTGGGCCACCAAGCAGCCGGAATGGCCCAGGTTTTTACGTTCACTCCAGATCTTCACAAATGAAGCTGAGCTGCAGTTGAACGTGCTTGAGAGTATGCGGTCTGTAGCCCCGCGTTTTTTCCGTTGGTGCGAAACCTTTCTCCCCTCGATTGTTCCAGGTGCCCTCGAATACAGAGCGGCTGGGCACACGTTTCGCATCAGCCGGGGCTCTTTCTTCCAGGTCAATCGATTCCTGATAGATGCGCTGGTCGAAGAAGTCGGAGGCGACAAAGCGGGGGTGCGAGCTGTCGATCTTTACGCGGGCGTCGGCCTGTTTTCATCGGCGCTGAGCAAGCGCTTCAAGGCCGTGGACGCCGTCGAACGCGGCGCCAACGCATATCGCGATCTCGAATGGTACACAAACCGGGGTGAGGCAAACATCCGCGCTGTTAATCGATCGGCAGAAGACTTCGTCCGCGATTTAAACGATCCGCCGGATCTGATTGTGGCTGATCCCCCGAGTACAGGTCTCGGCTCGGACGTGACAGCCGAGCTGCTGCGCATTGCAGCCCCAAAGTTGACCATAGTGAGCTGTGATCCGGCAACGCTCGCACGGGATCTTCGAAAGTTGCTCGCGAATTACCGGATCGAGCGGCTCACGCTCATCGATTTATTTCCGCGAACATACCACTTTGAGACCGTCGCGCATTTAGCGTCGAGCATTTAAAAAGGACTTGCTTCAGCCCGTTCCATTTCCGCGTGATGAGCTCCGCGATTGTCAGTGCAATCGCAAGTGCCAGCAGGCCGGGCCAAAGCTGCCATGCTGTGTAAAGCGAGCGACCATCTGAATCGAAAACAGAGTCGGGCGTGGGATTAAGGTGACCTCCCGTTAGCCGGGAAATTTGGGCCAAGACTGCTGGATTCGAACCGTAATCCTGTAACTCTTCCTCCTGCCGGTAGAGACCTGTCTCTGGAAATGCCGGTGACTCAACGACCGGACGAATGCGAAAAAGGCCGCTGACGCGTCCGATATGTAAGCGCCCTTGATATACACGAGGCGCGACTTTCTGCACGTGAATCGGTTTTTCGAAACCCTTCGGACCGATTCCAAAAATCGGCGGCGGCTCAGCCGGCTCGCGAACACCACTGCCGAGATGATAGGTAACCAAAATATCGCCATTCGCGGTGTCAAGCTGCGCGGTGGCTTCGCTTTGCTCCGTGCGTGTGAGCAGATCTCTAGTGATATTGATCCAGAGCTTATCGAAGCCCGGCCAAGTCACCCAAGCTTCGGCCCAGCGGCTTTTGGCATCGGAGGTAAAAACGCCGGCGCGGCCGAGACCGTACTGCCACCGAACATATAAAGGATCTTTCTTCTCGTCATCAATCCTCAGGATGGTCTCTGCAGCGGGTTTGGCCGTGAAACGCGCGTAGCCTTTCAGAGGCGGGGCATTTTCGATTCCGACGCCATCCAGTATTTCTGCCTTTCCCTCAGCGATGGCCTTCAACGGCTTTTCAACGGCGGTCGACCCGCTGTAGTCGAGCACGTCCTTTAACAGGATCTGCTCGAGACCCTGCGGCTCATTCAAGAAATAGCTTCGGCCGCCGGATGTGACCGCAACTTTTTCGAGATAGGACCGATTGACGTCTTGGCCTAGTCCAACAGTTGAAATGGTGACTTGGTGTCCCATCGCTTCCTTTGCCAGCTCGATGCTGTCACCTTCTTCCGAGATGCCGTCTGTCAGCAACACAATATGCTTGTAGGTAGCTTTCGAAGACAGCACTTTGCGGTATGCTTCCGCGAGAGCCGGGGCGATCTGCGTGCCCCCATCCGGCGTAATACCTGAGATGAGGCGTCGAATCAGAGATTTATTTTTGGCGCGGCGCATCGGAACCGCCCATTGAAAGGAGTTATCGAAGATCAAAACGCCGATCGTGTCCGTTGGTCGAAGATGGTCCACCACGCCGATAGCCGACAGACGCGCCAGATCAATTTTTCGGCCTTCCATTGAAGATGATTTATCGATAATCAGGCCCACGCAGGTGCCTTGAGAAGTTCTGGGCGGCGCGAGCTTGGCGGGCAAGATGCGGTCGACCGGATCGATCTGCGCATCTTCCTTGTAGACCTGGCGCTCACCGCCGATCAGTAAAAGGCCACCACCGCTCTTTACGTAGTCTTCAAGGCGGCTCTTCCTCGCCGGAGAAAACGAATTAAGATCCAAGTTATTCAGCAGCACCAGCTGAATGCCGCTCAAGTCTTTATCGATCAGCGATACATCATGAATAACATCAAACTCAGCCTGCTTGAGAGCTTGAAGCAGATTAGTCCCACTTGCGGGTGGGTCTTCCGAAAAGTACAACACCTTGGGACGCCTTAGTTGAACAGCTTCTTCAAAGCCCAGCGAACCAAAGGGACCGGCAGAGATGCTGCCCGAGATCGAGGTCGTCCCGGTTGCTTTCATCCGAGCGTGGACGCGGACTTGATTTGTACCGCTCTGAAGTTCGATTGGATTGCTGCCGAGATCCTTCCCTTCGGCAAAGATTTCAATTGTGCCACGCGCGGCGCCGGGCGATTCGACACCGAGATCGATGGGAATCTGCTCGCCCGCATACGCCTCACGCGGCATGGAGAGCGATGCAAGCCGGAGCCCGGTTTTGGGACGTCCGGATAAGGGAATCGTGTCCACTGGCAGATGCAAATGCTGCAGCCGCGCGATGGCGCGCGGCGTGCTGCCTTCGTTCTCATTACCATCGCTGATTAGAACGACGCGCGGGACGTGCCCTGGGGGAATCATCGCGATGCTGTCGGTCAGCGCGGTTTCGAAGTCAGTCCCGTTACCGGCGCCGCTCGATGTGTTGACCAAGCGCAGTCCCGCGGAAACCTCCTCGGGAAGGATGTTGCGCGTGTCGCGGGCAAATGGAACCACTTTCATCCAGTTGCGATACTTGTGGCTCGCAATGTCAGTAACGATTGAGGAAGCATGGGCAAGATCGTCTGGCGTGATGCTGGCCGAAGTATCGACCAGAACGACGACGCCTGTTTTGGTCTGCGGGAGCGTGATGGTCGGCTCCGCCAAAGCGAGAAAGATTGCCGCGAAACTCAGTGCCTTCAGAATAAGCGTGAGATGATGCGTGACATTCCGCCACGAATAGGCGAGCCAAAGCATCGGAAGGGGAACCAACAAGAGCATCCAGGGATGAACAAACGTCATTTTGAGACGAACTCCCTTTCACGCTGTGGCGTTTGAAGCGGACGACGTGGGGCGATTAGTTTACGGCGGTTCAGTATATGTGAGGTGCCGAATAGAATCCACTCCACTAACAAACCGAGGCCGCCGAGAATAGCCAGCCATTTCCATAGATCGACGGCTCCCTGAGTAAACCGTGCAGGGGAGGGCAGACCCGAAGCGGCGTTCTCTGGCGCTTTCCACTCGAGATCAGCAATATCCGGGAGGGTGAGAGAGAGAACGCGCTCTCGGTCGCCGGATGTGATGTGTACGATGCTGGGGCGGCTGGCGAATAACTGCAGCGTCTGATTTCGTACCGTGAACGGCACGGCGGCACCGCTCGCATCTGTGACGCGCAAACTCTCCTGTTGATTTTGAAGCGGTCCGCGTGAACGCTCCCCTGGGTCAAGAGTTACAGTAGCCGCACCCACCGGAGCGGCGGTTACCTCCAACAATCGAACGGCTTCAGGAGAAAGCCAACCCAACAAATTGGCGAAAAGGAGAGGGGTCGTGGCTTCAAACTTAAGCTGTCCTGCGAGGGGATCGAACCCGATCACCGAAATTTTGGGATGACTTTCGCTCGAAGGACGCGCAACTACGATGGGGCCTTCCGCGACGCTCAACACCGGAATGTCCTTGTCAAATGTCTGGAATACATCGGCGGTTGGGATTTGCGGTCCTCTAGCGTGTAAGCCCGCACCTAATGCGGTTTCGGAATGCCAGGTCTTAACGAATGCATCATTGACTACGGCCTTAACTGGCAAAGGTGAGTGCTCATTGAGAGGTCGAATCCAAAGACTTGCGATTTTGGGCTGCTCTTCAGGGGCAATCTGATCAAGCAACATCACGTCCGCTGTAGGCTTTGCTACGTACTCAGCGGGAGTAAAGAACTTCACTTCCAAACGATGATTCGATTCGAGCAAGGGCTTCAGGACGTCGGGCCGATTCGTGAAAACCGCTACTTTGAGCGCTCCAGTTCTTGGCAATTCCAGTACCGCTCGATGGTCGCTTGCAAGGTCATCTAGAGGCGTGATTTCGGCAATGAGCTTGCCCGCTGTATTGGTGGTGAAATCATATTCAATGCCCGTCTCCTCACCGGGCTGAAGCCTCACCATACGCGGAGCGAACACAGTACCTGCGAACTGTGTGCTCAAACGGAGAGTCCTGCGCCGTGACCTGTAATTCTTCAGTGTCACAATAGCTTGCCATGAGCTTGGGTCTTCTTCGTTTCGCTTTACTCCGATTGTGCGAATGCCGCAATGCTCCCGGCCGGGTGTGACGGCGATTACGCGCAGATTCGGCACCTGTGGCGTAAGGCTCTCACCACCTGCGATGAGCTGAGGACCGATATAAACAATTTCACCGGGCGGGCCGCCTGACCAAGTTTGCGCATGACGGGCAAACGAGAGTGCCCGTTCGATGTTCAGGGCCGAGAATCCGGAACTGGACCGAAACACGGCCCTTGTCACCTGAGCGTGGTCATACGTGAAGGACGTAGCAGGCGTGGTGAGCCCGTCGGCCCGCACGAGCATGACACGATCCCGCGCGGGGAGGCTGGCAACGTATCGCCGTGCGATCCGCTCCTCTTTCTCAAGCAGCGTTCCTTCTTTTGACCGTTGTGCTGTCCACGAAGATGTGTCGAGTAACAGGACGTGATCCCGACCGCGACGCTCGCGCGCTCCCCACTGCAACTCAGCAATCGAAAGCATTAGCAGCAGCAGACTGAGAAGTTGCAAGACAAGTGACCAGGGCTCACGCATCCGCTTACGACTTTGCCGTTCTTCCACCTGGACGGCGGGCGTCCAGAATCGCAGGGTAGAAACAATTTTCTTTCGCTTTGCGCGATCCAACAGATAGAGCGTCGTGATGATTCCGCCCAGCGCGCCGATTAGGGTAAGGAACTCGCCGGCAGTGAGGTTCAGAAAGAACATTGGAACTTCTTCCAGCGTATGGTGCGCACTACACGCCTTCCACGATTTTCGAAGGTCCGAAGATCGCTTCTTCAATAGGCATTCTTGTGGAGAGACCGGAGTATCGGCCGCCGTTTCGCAATGCCACTCGTTTTACCTCGTCGGCGTGCTCGTCAAAAGCGTTTGTATAGGCCCGGCAGGCCCGCTCATCGAGCGCCATTTTTACATGAGCTCCCGATTCGGCATCAATCAACTCCAACTCACCATTGCAGGTGGGTTCGCGGTCTTCTTCGCCCCAGAGTTGGATCAGCAGAAGCTCGTGCCCGAAATCAGCGATGTATTGCAGGGGACGAAGGCAATCGGCGTCATCGAGAAAATCCGAGATGATGATCGTAAGGCCACGCTGCGGATAGGTGCTCAAATATTGGCGTGCGATATCGAAGTAGTTGGTTTTGCCTTCGGCTTTCAACTGACGTAAATAGGTCTCGGCGGGCTGGAATCGATGGCGGCCGCCACTCGAGACACAACGATCGAGCAAGCGGCTCGAGAACGGCTGCAACACGATGCTGTCGAGCCGCACAAGCCCAATGTAGACGAGTGAAGCAGCGAGCTTGCGAGCGTAGTCGAACTTGGTTAAATCGCCAGCGGCGCTGCCAGCCGACATGGACGCGCTGCTATCAAGCAGCAGACGCACGGGAACGCGCGGCTCGACCTGAAACATTTTCAAGAAGAGCTTTTCGAATCGTAGATATGCGCGCCAATTTACGGCCCGCAGATCGTCGCCGTGGTGGAAATTGCGATGATCGAGAAACTCCTGGCCGGGGCCGGCAAACCGCGACAAATTGTGACCGCCGACCAAGCCGTTGAATGACCTCTGCCAGTGCAGCGTCAGACGCTCCAGTTTTTCGAGGAAATGGCGATCAACGAGCGGTTCAGGCATGTTGTTCAGCAGTGCCTGGGACGGCGGTGAAGAGTAGTGCTGGCCGATTCACACTCAGTCGCCGGGAGTAATGCCCGATAAAATCTTGTCCAGGATAGTCTCTGTGTTTTCCCCGTCGGCATGAGCATCAAAGTTCAAAATAATTCGATGACGCAGCACGGCTGGGGCCACAACCCTCACGTCGTCGAGGCTTAAATGCAGACGGCCATGCATCAACGCAAGTACGCGACCACACTCGATAAGCGCTTGCGCACCGCGCGGCGAACTGCCATACCGAATGTAGCGGTTTGTAGTTGTGGGGGCGGAACTGCTGCCGGGCTGGGTAGCCATTACTATTTCAATCGCGTAATCCTGAACATGAGGAGCGACGATGACGTGTCTGCAAACAGCCTTAAGGTCGGCGATCTGTTCGCGATCCATGACCTGCGTCACATCCGCCTCGTCCTGCTTAGTGGTCACGTCTACGATGCGGCTTAGGTCTTCGCGCGAAGGATAAGTGACCAAAATCTTCATTAAAAAGCGGTCTAGCTGCGCTTCGGGAAGCGGGTACGTGCCCTCCATCTCGATCGGGTTCTGAGTTGCCATGACCAGGAATGGAGTATCCAGCGGATAGGTAGACGTTCCGCTAGTGACGGTGCGTTCTTGCATGGCTTCAAGCAGCGCTGATTGCGTTTTGGGTGTAGCGCGATTAATTTCGTCCGCCAAGACGAGATTCGCGAAGACCGGACCCGGTTGAAAACGAAGCGTCTTGTGACCATGCTCCCCGGTCTCCATGATCATGCTGCCAACGATATCGCCCGGCATCAAATCCGGCGTAAACTGGATACGCGAATAACGCAAGTCCAGTGCGCGCGCAAGAGTTCGCAAGAGCGTGGTTTTGCCAAGTCCAGGAACACCTTCGAGCAGGACGTGGCCGCCAGCGATAAGGCAAATCAAGACGCCGTCGATGACGTCTTTCTGCCCCACTATGACCTTGGCTATTTCATCCCGCACTCGTGCAAGATCGCTAGTGGCACGATCCAGTATGGTCGTTTCGGCGCTTAGGGCATTTGCCATTTTCGAAAGCATTCTAGAAAAGGCTCAGTAAGCAGCGGGATTCGGCATGTACTAAGAGTGGGATGCGAACACCATATGGCTCGGTTCCACTCCGCGGCGCTCGCAATCGGCTACATAAAGTCTGGCATAACTGTCCAGAACGTAATCCTGCCGGGTGAAGCCCAGCCGTTTTGCTGTGTCATCGATCCACTCGCCCGGTCCTTCGAGTTCAAGGAAGTCTCCGATGGGCGTTTCATCGAGACTTACGACAGCGGCGCTGTTTCGAGAAAGAGCGAACTCAGTCCGATATTTCTCGTACCGAAACACTGGCTGGAACCCGAGCCAGTTGAGTATCCGGTCTAGCGTTTCTATCGAAGCAACAGTGGTTTCGAGCTCCGGCCTGCTTTTGAAAGGACCAGGATCGTCAGGGCCCTTCCATGTGATGACTCCTTTCTCTCCTATTTGCCGGAGGCGCAAGAGCATTCCCTTTTCGCCGAGGCTGTGATCCGGGCTGTCGTAGAGAGTATTGGATTCAAATTGCCGCGGAACAGATTGTGTGAAGCCGGCCGCATGCAGGTTGTCGGAAGCGTTGGCGGAATTCGGGAGCCGTATCTTGACTTCGGTCTCCGTGGGGTTTTTCATTTGCGAACGAAGCAACGACTCCGGTTGTGAGTCCTGTTCAAATTTTCTCACCCTATAATGAATCAGTTGATGGAGCGCGCCCGTAGCTCAGTTGGATAGAGCGATTGACTTCGAATCAATAGGTCGGGAGTTCGAGCCTCTCCGGGCGCGCCAAAGTTCTGAGACCATCCTCGAAATTCAGAACAAAGCGGACAAACCGATGCGGTAAACCGCGTTTGGCGTGTCTTAGCGTGCTTTCCATACGGTGTTTTTCCGAGAGACATCATTCGGGCGATATCATGGGGCGTGAGCACACAGACCGCGCCTGTAAGGCCTGTTGAGCGCACACGCGACATCAGATCGTGGGCGATTGTCATCTTCACGAATCTGATTTCTCTCATCTGCATGGGTTGGGTTCTGAATGGTGCCGGGCTGTCACACATTTGGGGCGAACTCCGCCGCATGAATTGGGCTTGGGTTTCGGTGGCAGTCTTATCGAACCTTCTCGGTTATCTGCTGCAGGCCTGGAGATGGAAACTACTTCTCGGGCCGATCCAACGCGTGTCGTTTTTTAACAGTGCCCGGGCAATCTATGTAGGCCTATTTGCAAACGAAGTGCTTCCCTTGCGTGCCGGCGAGTTGATCCGTTGCTTCTTGCTTTCGAAATCTACTGCCGTTCCACTTTCCGTTACATTTGCCTCAGCGTTGATAGAACGAATTTTCGATGGCGTCTGGCTGATGGGCTGCTTCTTCTTTTGTTTGCACATACACAGGCTGCCTGCAGTCCTGGTCAAGGGCGGCTACATCCTGGGCATCATCATTGTGATTTGCGCGATCGTTATCGGCTATGCGATGTATGCCAAGAAACAATCACTCGGCCTATCCTTTGTTGTCGCCTGGCCCCGCTGGTTCAATACGTTGATCGAAGATCTCCACCTGATAGGCCACTCGCGCTATCTGTACTTGTCGTTCATCGTAAGCGGAGCGTTCATGCTCTCGCAGATATTGCCCATTTATACGCTTGTGAAAGCGACTGGGCTCGCCGTTCCCTGGACCGCGTCTTTCGTGATGATGGTGCTGCTTCGACTGAGCAGCATTCTTCCGCAAGCGCCAGGCAACTTGGGTTCGTTCCACTGGGTGACGGCGCGCACACTAATCATGTTCGGATTGGGCGCCGCGCACGCCAAACGCTTCTCGCTCATCTTGTGGGCTGTCATTACCATTCCGCTGATCATCGTTGGGTTCCTGGCGCTAGCGATCACGGGCGTGAAAATGAGCCACCTGCAAAGAGACGCGGCGGCGGCGGTGAAGTTGAGCAAGGAAGAGGGCAGGATAGAATAGCTGAAAAGAGCCTTTTGCCTTGTTCGCTCTGCTGTTTCTCGCCGCGTTCTCCTTCGCCGGAGGGCAAACGAATCCGCAAGCGGAAGGCTTGCAGGCACTCGATCAGCACGATTATCAACGGGCTGAGCACATCTTCACGAAGCTCACTGCTGCCGATCCAAGAGACTATTCAGCACTTTTCAATCTGGCACTTGCCGAAACGGCGCTAAACGAGAGCGATCGAGCTGCCGAGCACTACAGGCAGACACTCGCACTCAAGCCAAATCTGTATGAGGCAGAGCTCAATCTCGGAATTCTCTATCTGCGCGAACGGCGGCCAGCAGATGCCGAGCCGCTACTCCGAAACGCGGCCAAGCAGAAGCCGAACCAAGCCCGACCGCTGCGTTATTTGGGCGACAGCCTCCTGGGCAGGGAGGATTTCCCTGGAGCAGCCGAGGCGTATCGCCAGGCGCTAGTTATTGATCCCAAGCTAGCTGCGGGTCATCTAGGCCTAGGCCAAAGTCTCGCGCGTCAAGGCAAATTGGATGAGGCCCTATTGCATTACCGCCAGGCAGTGGAGCTAGATCCAAACCTCAAGTCCTATCTTTTGGAACTGGCGGTTGCGTTTTCGAAGGCCAATCGACCCGACGATGCAGTACCTTTGCTGAAAGAGTTTCCAAACGATCCCGGTGCGCGCGAGGAGCTCGGCCGTCTGTATTTCGGGTCGAATCGCTCTGCGGATGCTGTTGTAGAGTTTCAGGCGGCTGCGGAACTATCGCCGACCGCTGCGAACGAGTTGGCGCTGGCGACCGCGTATCTAAAGAACAATCAGCCCGATCTCGCCACACCGATTCTGGAGAAAGCTTTGGCGACCAACCCCGCTGACTATGACTTGCGTATGGCGGTGGGGCGGATTCATCGCGACAAGCACGATTACGCACGGGCTGGGAGCGAATTCGCTGCCGCGGCAAAACTAAAGCCCGATTCCGTGGAGGCCTGGAATGAGGCGGCAACGTCATACGTACTGGCAGAACTATACCCTCAGGGTTTGGCTGCCCTGGACCAGGTGCATCGCCTGAATGCGGAAAAAGCTGGTAACTTCTATTTACGGGCTGTCGTGCTGGACAAGCTGCACCAGGTGAAACCGGCGCTGGCGAGTTATCAGAGGTTTCTTGCGCTGAGTGAAGGTCACTATCCTGACCAGGAATTCATAGCCCGGCAGCGCAGCCGGATTCTCGAGAAAGAGGGCAATCGGTGATTAAGTCGTCGAATGTGATGAAATTCATCCAGCTAGTGGTGCTCACGCTAGGATTCGCCTCCTTCGTCCAAGCGCAGCAGTCGTTTCTCGCTGGGCTCGAGGCGGAACATGATCCCGCGAGACGGTCGGATAAAGCTTTGAGTCTTGCCGATGCCGCATTCGACAATGCTAGAGAGCTTTATACGAAAGGCGAAATCAAGAGAGGCGATGCAGAACTTGATTACATGACAAGCGCGCTCAAAGAATGCGTCGGATCGTTGCAGACCGCGCACAAAGCCCGGTTCTATAAAAAAGCCGAGCTGAGGGTCGCATATTTGCAACGGCGAATGCAAGGCCTTCTCGATGATTTAAGCGTTCAAGAGCGCGGCTGGGCCGAGTACACGCAACGCAAGCTGGACGATATTCATGACAAGCTCCTGGAAGGGGTCATGAGGAAATGAGGTTTGGTCTACCCCTGTGCCTCGGGATGTGTGCGGCGGCTCTGGTGTTCGGGCAGGATCGCGACTTCCTAACCGCGAACGAGGTGGATCAAGTTCGGGAGGCCCAAGACCCAAACGATCGTTTATTACTATACGTGCGTTTTGCGAAACAGCGCATGGATCTGCTCGACCAGTATCTTGCCAAAGACAAAACCGGGCGAAGTATTTTCATTCACAACACGCTCGAGGATTACGGGAGAATTATCGAAGCCATTGATTCTGTGTCTGACGATGCGTTGCGGCGCAATCAGCCAATCGATAAGGGATTGCTGGCGGTGTCAGCGGCGGAAAAAGAATTCCTCGGCAAGCTCAACAAAATCCAGGAGAGCTCACCGAGGGATTTTGAGCGCTACAAGTTCGTCCTCGAAGCTGCTATTGACGCGACAAGCGATAGCCGTGAACTATCGCTTCAGGATTCCAAAAAGCGCGAATCGGAGCTTTCAGCGGGAGATGCCAAGGAAAAGAAGGAACGTGAGGCCATGATGCCTTCAAAGGAGCTCGCTGATCGAAAGAAGGACACGCAAAAGGAGAATGATCAAAAGAAGAAGATTCCTTCGCTCTACCGGCCTGGCGAGAAGCCCCAAAATCCTCCACAGTAGTACCTTCACGTTTAGTTTCGAACATCGCCTTAGTTCGCATCGTAAGCGCTTTATGTCGTAACTTGAAGACAGGGGCTTGCTGAGCTTGGATCACCACCACCACAATCACGCCCATGGCACCGGCTGGATTCTCCGGCTATCTTTAGTCGCTACGCTTGCTTTTACCGCGCTTGAGGTGTACGCGGGCTTCCACTCCGGAAGCTTGGCGTTGCTTTCTGACGCAGGGCACAATTTCACGGATGCGCTCGCTCTCTTGCTGGCAGCGGTGGGCCTCTATCTGCAGGAAAAGCCGGCTAATCAGGTGAAGACATACGGATACCAACGAGCAGGCGTGATCGCCGCATTCCTCAATGCCTCCACACTGATCGTCATCTCCATTTTCATCTTCTGGGAGGCCGTGAGCAGGATGCTCCAGCCCCGGCCTGTCAACGACCACATTATGATTTGGGTCGCGACGGCAGCTCTTATTCTCAATGGAGCCATCATGCTCGCGCTCAACCGCGGTCAGAAAGGTGATCTTAATATACGGGCTGCTTTCATCCACATGCTCGGCGACGCCGTGGGTGCGACCGCAATAATCGCCGGTGCTGTTGTTATTCGTTTTACCGGCTGGAGCTATATCGACCCGGTGCTTTCGATCGCTCTTGGATTGCTCATCATCTACACGGCTTGGGATATCATTCGCGAATCGCTCAATATCCTCCTCGAGGGATTGCCGCGAGGCCTTGAGCTAAGCAACGTAACTGCAGCGATGGGCCGGATTGAAGGCGTTCTCGATGTTCACGATTGTCACATTTGGAGTCTCGGTTCGAGTACGCATGCGCTGAGCTCGCACGTCTTGATTGAGGACATGCCGCCCTCTGCCAGTGAACGAATACTAAAGCGAATTAACGAAGTGTTGTGCGATTTCAATATCCATCACAGCACTATTCAGTTCGAGCACGTACCCTGCGTTTTGTCTGACAACGGGTGCAAAATGACGGCGGCCGACCACAGACCGCAGCGGTAATTTTAGGCAGAGATCATCTTGAGCACCCGGTCTCTAAAATCGACCGCTGTTTTGTTGTCCCTCGTGATAACCAGGATCGTGTCATCCCCGGCGATCGTGCCCACCACTTCCTCCAATTTTTCTCGATCGACCGCGATGGCGAGAGAATTCGCGTTCCCGGGCGAAGTGCGAAGGACTGCCAGATTCTGAGCTACCCGAATATCCAAGAGATACTCATTTGCAACAGCTGCCAGTTCGGGACCGCCCGTTTCAGCCTGAAGCCGCTGGTAGCCCTCGGCTGTCTTTACGAGCCCAAGTTCGCGGATATCGCGCGACAAAGTGACTTGCGTGGTTTGAATGCCTACTTGGCTCAGCTCTCGCGCCAATTCGTCTTGCGTGTAGACTTCCTTGCTGCGGATTACGTTCAGAATCTGGCCTTGGCGAAAGCTCTTGTTCATGTATCAGTGAATTCGGAGCGTCAATGTCGCGAGGCGCTCGTCCGCTTCATCGAGAGAGCACGCTACTGCTTTCGGACCCGTCCCGCCGGATAGTTCGCGGGTCTTCATGCCTTCGCTTGGTACTAGCAACCGCGCCATCTCCGGCTTGAACTCTGGAGCGAACGCCGCCAGACTTTCGCCGGTCCAGTCTGATGGCTTTTTGCCTGCCTTAATGCTTTCCAGAACCAATCGCCCGACAATTTGGTGTGCGCGGTGAAAAGCGATGCCGTGTCGCGCCAGTTCCTCTGCCAAGTCCGGGGC
>JBPCLH010000142.1:0-22530 GCA_051003475.1 Bryobacteraceae bacterium | reverse complement strand
CGCCCGAAGGGCGGAATCTACACTAACGGAATACGCTCGCCTTCCATTTCACGCTGAACCGGGACATCGGCGAGCTCCGCCCAAGTCAGCTGTTGCTTTCTTTCGGCGTGGGCGCGACAGTCGATCTGCCCAATTTGTCTGTAATGGTGATGGGACTGGACGATTGGCCCATCGCTCATGCAACGCCACTCGCGGAACAAAGACTTCTGGCTGCTGTGCAGAAGGAATTGGGATCACAGGTCACTCGGCTTCTGGCACCCCCACCCGCTTCCGAAGAGCTTGGTTCCGCCGAGGTGGAAGAGAGCTATCGGATCGGTGTTCCAGTTGCACCTTTTCCGCGCTGGTTACTGTGTCCGTTCTGCAAGCTGCTCGCACCCATTGGCAGCGGTCTGTTCCAACTGAAGGCTAATCCCTGGCGGCCGGACCAAACAAGGTACGTCCACCACAACTGCCGAACTCAAAGCAAATCCGCGCGAGCACTCCCCGTGCGTTTCCTTGTTGGTTGTGAGTCAGGGCATCTGGACGATTTCCCATGGGTCGAGTTTGTCCACGGCGGCCCGACGGACTGTGCCTATGAGCTACAGTTCTCCGAAGAAGGCATGAGCGGTGAGGCGGTCGACGTGTATGTCCGTTGCGTCCGTTGCAACACAGCTCGATCCATTGCCGAGGCGTTCGGTGAACGTGGAAAGACCGTTATGCCGCAATGCCGTGGAAGGCGGCCGCAACTGAGGGATTTCGACCCCGGCGGATGCAGCCATCAAATGCGAGCGATGCTACTCGGCGCGTCAAACGCGTGGTTCCCGGTGTTCTTGTCTGCGCTCACGATTCCGAACAAGTCGGACAAACTCAGCCAGCTCGTGGAGGATCACTGGCCCATCCTGGAGCAGGCGAAGGAACCGGGATACATCGCTGCCTTTCGCGCGATCGGCAAACTCGGTGCTTTTGTCCAATACACGGACGAGGCAGTTTGGGCCGCTATTCAGAAAAGAAAATCAGGTGGCGACGACGAAGAGTTCACTGATATAAAGACGCCCGAGTACCAGGCGTTCATAACGGCAGGCCAGATTCCGCCCACTCGCGACTTCCAGCTTCGTACTGTTCCGGCCCCGGTCGGATATGAGCGGTTCTTCGAACGTGTTGTCGCCGCAGAACGCCTTCGAGAGGTTCGAGCCCTGTTGGGCTTTACTCGAATCGAATCTCCTAACGATTTTGGTGACCTTGATGAAATTCCGCCCGAACGGCGCGCACCCCTATGCAGAAAAGCGCCCACATGGGTTCCGGCCAGCGAGGTCCGTGGCGAAGGTTTGTTCCTTCAATTCAAAGAAGCGGAGACAGTGAAGTGGCTGAAGCGGACCGGCGATTTGAATCGTTCTCTTTATCAGGCACACCGCGGGTGGCGTAACATGCGCAAACTGGAGCCTCTCGAAAAGGGCTATCCAACGATGCGATTTGTGTTGCTCCATTCATTCGCTCATGCCTTGATTCGCCAGTTCTCGCTTGAGTGTGGCTACTCGGCCGCGAGCTTAAGAGAGAGAATCTTTTCGCGATTGCCAGAAGAAGAAAACGGACCCATGTCCGGCATTCTGATCTATACGTCAGCACCTGACAGTGAAGGAACACTCGGGGGATTGGTGGCGCTTGCCGAGCCGCGCAGCCTGGGCAGACATATCGACCAGGCGCTTGAGAGCTTGCATTTGTGTGCCTCTGATCCACTTTGCGCTGAACACGTCGCAACTTCGGACGGGCTTGCATTGCATGGAGCGTGTTGCCACGCTTGCCTATTTCTTCCGGAGACGTCCTGCGAGCGCGGCAACAAATATCTGGACCGATCTGTACTTGTGAAGACGGTTGAGCATCAGGACTTCGCGTTCTTTGAAGCCTGATGTCGAAGCAGCCTCAGTTCCTTCGGCAACTCGGCACGCTGATTGCTGAATTGCCGCCATCGGAAGTAGAGAGGCTCGCCGACCTTGTTGGCCAATGCGGAAGTGCCGCGAACGATCCGAAGATTATCAACGGCTTCTCCCCGCACTCGCGACGAGAAATCGTGCGTTTGCTCTTGACAGCTTGGCGAAGGGAAGCGCCCGAGCTTCTGCCGGGCGCAATCAGCGCCGCACTGACTGCTGTCGCGGCCAACATCGAACAGGCCCGTACAGATGAATCGGTAGAGCTTGTCTGGACGGGGCCGGATTCAGAAGTCATTCCGGTTCGTCATACAGAGCAAGTTCTCTTGGAAATGATCGAGCGTGCGAGCAGCCACCTGACGCTGGTTAGCTACGCAGTGCACCGCATTGGCCGCATACGTGAAGCTTTGTTGTCCGCAAGCGCAAGAGGCATTCGCGTTCGCATAGTCCTGGAGGGCGCCGATCCGCAAGACTCGCCAGAAACCTACAAAACGCTCTGGTCGATAGGTCCGGAACTGGCGTCAAGTGCGTCAATCTACTTCTGGCCGGAAGCCAAACGTGTCAAGGATGCCAATGGGAAAACCGGCCGATTGCACGTTAAATGCTTGGTCGTAGACGATGTGCGGCTCTATCTCTCGAGCGCCAATCTGACGGAACAGGCGTTTACATTGAATATGGAACTCGGTCTGTTGCTGCACGGCGCGAAAGCTGCGCGTCAGATTGAGATGCAGTTCGATGCCCTGATCCGGCGTGGGATTCTGATGAAGATTTAGCATATGAGCCGGTTTCATCGAGCAGTTGACCGATGCTTATAGACAGGAGATCTTGAGGCAGACTGACACCGCATCCCTCGAAGCCGCGCTTGAGAAGCTGAACGCGAACTGATTCCACACAGGAGAGCATGAAGGACTCAGTACAGCCAGACCTATTCGAGACTGAAGCCGCTCGATCTTTATTGGATCAGCTGCTAACGGACTCGCGGCGGTTTTATTGCGAAGTTTCGAAGCAGGGATTTGGTAGGGTAAGAAGCCGTGCCGATCACCGCAGCGAATCCGTTCAAAGGACGTCAGTATCCAGGCGAAGTGATCCTGATGGCGGTGCGATGGTATCTTCGATATCCGTTAGCTTACGAGCATGTATCCGAACTGTTGACCGAGCGAGGCCTCCCGGTAGATGCCAGTTGCGTCTGGCGCTGGGTGCAAGTCTATGCTCCGGAATTGACCAAGCGCGGCCGTTACTATCTGAAGCCCACAAACAAGAGCTACCGGGTGGACGAGACCTATATTAAGGTGAAAGGCCAGGTGAAGTATCTCTATCGAGCGGTGGACTCCACCGGGCAGACCATCGATTTCCTACTCACAGCGAAGCGGGATGCGGCGGCCGCCAAGCGCTTCTTTCAGAAGGTCTGGAACTGTTCTGCGAATCCGATTCCGCGCGTGATCAATGTGGACAAGAACCCCGCCTATCCAGCGGCCATCCAGGCTCTGCAGCAGGAAGGTATGCTGCCCCGGCGAGTCCGGCTACGTCAGTGTAAGTTCCTCAACAATGTGATTGAGCAAGATCATCGAGTTTCGAAGAAGCGTACCTGGTTGGCCAAGGGCTACAACACCTTCCCGAGTGCGCGGCGAACGCTGGAGGGAATCGAAACCATGCATATGATCCGCAAGGGACGAGTTCGCTGGGTATCAAAGAAAGACGTAGTGGCCGAAGCCCGCTTCGTCGCCCAACTCTTTGGCCTCGCCGCCTGACCGCCTCCTCTTCACCACCCCAACTCATCCCCTTCCACGCTCTTTCGAAACTTCGCAAGGAAACCCACGGTCAATCTGGCCGATCAAAGCAAGCGGCGTGGGCTTGCCGGCAGGCAGCCATGGGCCGTGCTGATCGCGAATTGGTCCGCTTTACGCGCCCGCCAACGAGTAGCGAACAACCAGAAATACTTTGGCGTCGGTCGTCCGCGTCAGAACCTGAGTAGGACCTGCGGCATCGGGTGCAAGGCTAACACTGAACGCCTTTTTAGTGCTATCCCCCAAATCAGCCGTTGCAGCGTCCCACACCGTTTGGTCGCCGGCCACGTGGTGCTTCGTCGTTTCCTGCGCGTAAAGATCGAAACCATCGATTGCGATCTGGCTGCTCTGCGTGAAGTACGGGAAAAAGTCACGTCGGATCTTCGCGCTGAAGTCGCCGCTGCCATTCACAAACGCTGACCATTCCGTGGGGAATTCATTGCGCAGGCCGAATAGCAGCGCCAGGTTGGCCTGGCCCTCAGTCTGAAACAGATCGTCCAGTGCCGCTTTCACCTTTGCCTGATCTACACCCTGGCGCGCCGTGTAACGGATATGCAGCACAACATCGGAGATCGTCGCGTAGTCGAAAGCGCGATAATTGGCGGGCAGCTCGAGCTTCCAGCTACTGACCGCGCCCGTGCCTTCGAACGGCAGAAACCGTTCGTCCCGGAGATTCGTTTCGAACATCCCGCTGTCACCGATCCCCGAACTCGTGACGATCGACTGGATCGCGCCTGCATAGTCGATAAAGCGCGGATCGTCGGAGCCTTGCCGCGTATATTCGTTATCGGTCAGGAGCGGCGATTGGCGGACGCTGCTCTTCAACAACGTGAGCGTGCAATTCACCGTCGTGTAGGGGCCTGTCACGGAAGGTATCGAGATCGCCGCGCTCTTGATGCGGCGCATGTAATGACCCGGGCAATCCTTGTCATAAAGCCACTCCGGAATTGCGATCTGGCATGAGCCGGTGCTTTTCAGCATCAGCAGTGCCACCGGATCCAGTTGGCGCAATGACACGTGCCGCGTTAGTTCCAGTTCGCGCTTGTTGTTGTCCAGATAGGCCATCTCCATCCGCTTTACGTCCAGATGCAGAGCCTCTCCGGCGAGCAGCCCCTGGCGGCCGGCGGACCAGTAGTTGAACTTCACGAAGTCCTGGCTATCCACCTCGTGGCGCATCAGTTCCTGCTTCATGGTGCGCTCAGCCTTGCGTGCGGTGTCGAATGCGAAGCGATAGTAGTCGTAGTAGAGGCGAGAGGTTTCGCCTTGCATCCAGAGAAACAGATCTTCATTGGTGAATTTGTCGCTAAGGAACTGGTTAACCTCCTGCGAATTCTCGACCTGCTGCTTCATAGTGATGTAGTCGTGGCGCGCCATCTGCTCCGCGATCAGCGAGGTCAGGATTTGACGGCCGTTCTGCTGGAGCTCCCGCGCTGCGAGGTTATATTGGAACATCCATTCGTCGGCGCGCCGTTCATACGCCGCTGTTTGCAAGGCCATGCCGGCCTGGTCTTGATCCCACGTCGCCAACGTCTGGGCTACGTCACCGACGTACTTTGCGGCAGAGGCGAAGGTTGGTCCTCCAGGCAGTTGGGCATCCGCTCCCACTCCCACAGGATGGCCCGCAACAATCACAGTCGGAATCGGCGTCAAGTATGAAGCCACCAGGTTTGCCGCGGAGGCTCCAAGCCGCCAATCCAAAGCATGCGGCAGCAAGGTGTTGAGCTCCTGATCTTCATTCGTATTCAGGAAAAGATTTCCGTGCCCTGCGACACCGGAAAGCAATGTGGGCGAATTGTTCCCTGCCAGTTTTAGGTCCGGCAGATTCTGGCGTGTTACGGTCACGTCGTATTTGCTGACAAGGTTGCCGAGGAGGTCATCGAAATTCTCCTCGGTCAGATCGTCGCGGATCAAATCGCTGACGGTTACTGCCGTAGCATTCGGATCCACGGGCAACCCCAACAGCCTTTGGTAGTAAGTAAGTCGCTCTAATGTTGTGTTGCGGGCAGTGAGCAGCGAATTGGTTGATTCCTGCGCATTCTTCAATTGCAGGAAACGCATCTCCTGCATCATCTGCGCTATCTGGATTTCGTGTCCCTGCCTGAGCAGCGACAGATGTTCGGCGTCGCCTTTTTCCAAAGCCGAAAGTAACGCGGCGCCAAGTGAACGAACCTCTTCACATAATTCCAGCGCTTTCTGGATCAACACACTGCACCGCACCGGTCCAACAGGCTGATTCAGGCCGCTCACGATGCTGGCGATATCGATGCCCTCGGCAGCAGCCTTCACCAGCATGCCGGGATCGAGCGGCGGATCGAATAGCGCGAGCGGACGCACCACGCCTTGAATATTCATGCAATGACGGATCTTGAAGAGCCGGTCGGCCACCGTATCCCAATATCCCAGCATCTTGTCGTTCCGAGGTACGCAGAAGTAGAGCGTGCGGCCGATTCCGAAGAGAGGGCCGGAGCCGCCACTATCCGAACCGCTTTGACTGCCCGTGCCAAGATCGAATGGGAATTGACTTTCCAGGTCTACCAGCGCGTTACCGGTCTGATCCAGGCCAATCGCCTTCAGTTGCGCGAAGGTCCGAGGCTGCACAGCGCCCAAAGGTGGAATGCGTTGCGGACGCGGCCCGAGCAAGTTGGATGCAAGCACGTAAACCTGCGTGGCTTCATTCAGCGTTTCCAGGGTGTCCTGCTGGAACAGGTCGTCGCCCCAGGCGATCAGATTGTCCAGGTACTTCATCACCACTGTGTATTGGTAGGCGACGATGCGGGTGCGCGCTATCGCGTGCGGCTGGAAAGGATGGTCCAGAATCGCGCGGTAGCCGTTCAAAACATCGGCTCGCAGCGCATGCTCCTGTGGCGATAACTCAGCGAGCGGTTTGCTGAGCAGCACAAGCAACTGGTCTATATTCGCGGGAGCGGAGCCGTTGCGGAACGCCAGGAATTTCCAGAATCGTTGTCGAGGATCGATGGCCGTGTCGCTTGATGTCGGATCGAAAATGTAATGGAACCACCGTTGCGCCTCGGCAAAGCGGCGGGTCTTGCTCAAGTGGACCGCCACAGTCAAAGGAATGTGAAAGAACAATTCCCAGTTGTAATTGGAATACGATCCATGGGGATCAACGTCAATTTCCTTGGGGAAGGAAACCACTCCCACAAGACGATCTTGCGGAATTTGGTAGAAGGCCTGAAAGAAGTCTTGCTTCAGGCCGGCTTGCCACGCCGCATCCATCGTCGCAGCCAGGGAATCCGTATTCAGTCTGGCCAACAACTCACCTACAAATGGATGGAAGAAATTCTCAAACGTGTACGTGAATTCGTTGTCCCAATGACCAGTGGAGATCGGAAACCACTGGTTAATAAGTACCGCATCGTGAAATCCACTGATCTTATTCGTGGTAATCATGATCTTCCTCTATTGAGAAACCTTGACCGTGCCCGCCGGACCCACCGACCTGCCATTGAACGTCACATCCAAGGTTGTTGTGATCGCTTTGTTGATATATGCGTCCTCACTCACCAGCCTTCGTATCGATGCCTGATCGACAGGGCCGCTTACGGTGACCGGTCGCTTGGGGGCCGGAGGAGCCGAAAGGACTAACTGCGCAATCCGTGCGGATTGAGAGAGGTTCGCATTGACGGTAACGCCATAGTTGGGGAAATTGCGGATCCAAACCGGCTGTTGTTCCGATGTCACTAGGAACGCGTAATGCCTGTCTTCATAGAAGAACGGCGCGTTCCAGCGATCGTCTAACTCATGCACGGGCTCAGTTACGGAGTATGGATCGTTCGGCTTCGGAAGCGGCCGGAATAACACCTTGCTGGTAACCGAGTCCAGATAGTAGATCCCGAATGGATCCAAAGGGGCGCGAAGGAATCGATCTTTGCCCGGCAAAGACGGCACCCCAAGGTGATCGTGCACGGGCAGGCTGTGCGTGTTGTGGAGCAGGAAAGCATCCAGAGGCGATGAGAGAAAACCGGTCCAGAAGCCGATGCGCAGCGATGCATCCTTCGCGCGAATGGCGAGCCGGATCCGCTCCGGAGTGATGAGCGATGCCGCTGAGCTTTCGTCGATATCGGCAGGATCGTTGATATCGGATGTTTTCGCCGCCTGCCATTTGCCGTTGACGTATTCGCTCCAATGGAGCACCGCTTGCAGCGTTACCGGCGGACTGCCCGGTAAGTCGTCGCTCGTAATTGTCGAGAGGACCTTGTGGCCTGCGGGCTTCGGCGCGGAGTCGGGCCCCTTCTTGATTAGCCGCAACCAAAATACGAACACCCGGTCCTGCCACACTACTGGCACTACAGGGTTGTCCGGGATGTCGAGCTTGATCTGGTCCCACGCGGACCAAGTGCCGTGTTCCAGCCGCCGGTAATAGTATTTGCGGTGCGCGCCGGCGGTCCGCCCAACCACGTGCATTACTAGATCCTGTTCTGGCGTGGGCTCGATATAGTGCATCCCGCAGAGTTCCAGTTTGGCGACTTCCTCCAGCTTGGTCAGATAGGTGAGATATGCCGATGCCGCCGAATCCTCTGTAATATCGCTCTGCAACAACTGGCTTTCGATTTCTTTGAAGAACGGCGATTTGTCGTCGCGCAATTCGGGCTCGAGCCAGTTCTCCGGGAACAGGAACACTTTGCGATTTGCCTCCCAGACGCGATAACGCTTCATCCAGGCCCAACGGTCCGCATTGATCGATGCGGCTGAGACATCCGGCTCCAGATTCATGGAACACCGTTCAACGAAGAGTTGCACGGCCGACAGGGCGTGGCGGATGCGCGATGTCTGCATGCACGGCTCCATCTGCACGTCCATGAGAAAGTATTCGAACAGTTTGTCCGGAGTGTCGATCGATGCCGTTGCCGGGTTGTCGCGCATCTGCTGAAGGATGTATGCCACCAACGCGTCGCGCTGCAGGGAACGCAACTGATTGTTGATGGGCTGCACCAGATCGCGCCAGGTTGCCGCGTCATAGCGGGAACGCAGCGCGGAACCGAAGTCTCGAACCACTGCGCGGTCCGGCGCGTTGGTTGTGGCACGGATCGCAGCCGCGCCCGGAACACCGAGCTTTTGCAGGATTTGAAACGCATCGTATACACGGCGGAAAAGTTCGAAGCCGGCAAGTCCGCCGATTGTTCCGCCAAACTGCGCGAGCACGTCGGCAAGCGAATTCTTGTCCCACCGGGTAAGTGAAAACAGAGGGCTATCAGTGTTGGCCGCCGCGCTCGCCGGGTCTTGCAGGATCGTCAGAACCTGTTCGTCGCCGGGAGACAGATCGCTCTTGATACGGGCGACGTTCAGAAGAGATTCGAGCGGCTTCAGCAGGCCATTCGCTACGGCGGCCGCCGGGTCGCCGGTAACCGCCAGCACGTTGAGCCATCCCTTGCCGCCAACCCGCAAGGTTGTGTCATTGCCAAAATGCGCGAGTTCGTTTGCCGTCAACCCGAGTGCCGAGCCAAGCGACGCAGCTTTCAGGAAGCGCACATAAATATCCTGGAAAATCGAGAGTTGTGCGGAAGGATAAATATAGCGCCCCGGTATAATCTCGCGTGAGCGCTTCGATGTTTCCCACCTGACGCGAACCGTCGTCACTGTCTTCGCGACCGTCAGTTTGAAGTCATACAGCGTACCTGCCGCCAACTGTATGCCGCTGTTGTTACGCCAAACCGTGCCGGTCTGAATCAGCGGTCGAGCCTGGCCGGCGAGGTTCACGCTGACCGTTGCGCCTGCATCGGCATCCACAGCGATGTTGAAAAAGCCGCTCTCCGGTGCCTCGAGCAGTCCACTCCAAATGGCGGAAATCGCCGCACCCGGAGCCGGATTCGCAGGCAAGGGATTAGCGGCCGTTCCGTAGTCGAGATCGGCGGCGGCAGGCACCTGCTTATCCACAGTACCCGTTGCGGTATCCCGGAAGAAGAACTGCGCGGCTAAACCCGGAGTCTCAATCGCAATCACGTCGTCGAGACCTGATCTGGTGGTATCGCCGGCTGCATGCAGCGCGAAGGGCGCACTGCCTGGATCCAGAATGGTTTGTGCAAAAGTGAGATCGACTGACGCGGCCGTAGCAACCCGCTGCAGCGCTTGCTGCCGCTTGCGGAGCCGTGCCAGTGCGGGGCTGAACGCAGCGAGCAATGCCGCGCGTTTTTTGTCCAACGGGTCCGTGGACGCCACGTAAGTGTCGTAAAGCGGCTTCAATTCCGGAAAGCGCAGGAAGAACGATCCGCTAATATCCTGGCCTTGCGCAAAGAGCGCATCCACTGCCGCTTGGAATGCGGCCGCGACGCCCGCAACGGCTTTCAATGCATCGCGTATTGCAGCAGTCAGCAGCCCCGTGTGCGAAAGACGATGCTGAAAGTTGTCATATGCCAGTTGACTGTCTGCCGCGGTAATGCCCGCCTCGAGCGTCGCTGCCGTGTGCGTGTAGTTGACGTTCAGCACCACCGCGTTATCCAGCAGGGCGAACAATGCGTCCGCAGTCTCCTGCCCGTAGACCAGCGCCATGCGTCCACGAGCCACATCACCGCCGGGATCTTCCACCAACGCAAACTGGTCGTCGACGGCCGCGAAATCGGCGCGCAAGGTACGCGCGAAACCTGTCACGGCGACAGCAGCAGGCTTCGACTTGCCGCTTAGATCCTGGTTCCAGATCAAATAAAGCGCGGCTGCCGATTTCAGCGATCTCGCCTTCATCTCTTCGATGAGCCTGAGGAAGCGCATGATGCCAGGCTGCGGCGGATCAGGTGCGGCGAACGGATCGAGCCCCGTCAACGATGAAAGCAAGAACAATTCGCGCAAGCTCAAACGCAACTTCCGCGCCAGCCAGCCGCGCTTGTATATGGCCGTGATGTTCGCCATCGTGAGCTTGGTACTGGCGTTAAAGTCCACCGCCGCAATGATGCGATCGAACTCCTCAGCGGTAAGGTTGAGGGCAGCGCGAATGGTCTCGCTGTGAGTCAGCAAGGCATCGTTACTGGCCTGGGGGAAATTGCCGTAGCCGTCATCGGCAAACGCCTGGTCGAGACTCAGGATCGCAGGGTTGAGGAAAAGTTGCCGATACAGGGAATGGTCGCCGAATGTGCCCGTGTCGGCCCAGCAGGCAAGCAGGGGCAGCAGGTCCCGGTTCACCGTGAGGTTCAACAAACTCATGACCTGCATGACAATTCCCAGGCGCGGAAGCAGCGTGTTGAAGCCCGCATCCAGATTGGCGGCCGTGGCCAGGTCCGCTGCCGAAACCGGTTTCAGATCGCCACGGAACAGGGCGCAGATGGCCGCATCGGTCTGGTCCATGGTCCAGCCGGTCTTCTTCCAGAGGCGAACGAACCTGAGAATACGAAGGAAGTCAGGAACACCCAAACGGTTGTCGGGCGGGTTCGCGGGCGGCTTGGAGTAACGTAACTCGAACTTGTCGAAGTTGCATCCGCCGGTGCTGTCTGGCGGCGCGGCAAGGGTAATGATCGACATGATGCGGGCAAAGTTATCCGGCTTCTTGACCCACGCTTTTATGTCACCGCCGAATTGAGCTGGATCGGGTGCGCCCGCCCCCTGCGGCAACAGAGCGTCGAAGGCTGCGTCCGTGATCGCGCCCGTCTGCAGATCCTGCAGAGTCTTGAAGGGCACGCCCAGCCGCGCGAGTTTTGGAAGCAACTCGCTATTCGGATTGACGAACTTGGTCTTGAGCAGAGCAACCTGATCCTCATAGGAGAGACTAATGCGCCGGGCAAATTGTTTGGCGTTTGAGAGGGCCAGGATAGCCGCGGCATCGGTTGAGGAGCCCGCGAAACCGTAAACATTCGCCAGGGTCAGGGAGCTATCGGTAAGCAAACGGTACTCTTCGCGGGAGAGGCCCAGTTGCTCCATGAGAATGTCGCGCCATCCGTAGACGTTTGCGCCGCGCTCCACATCGTCGCTCTTTCGCAACCGTTCCATGGCATCCGGCAGTTGCACATCGAACTTGCCAAAATAGAGCCGAAGATTTTCGAGCGGCTGGTGAAAAGGAAGCGGAGTAGGGAAGAATTGGGGGCGCAGAGTGTTGTAGGCCGTATCGATCACGAACTGCGGACTGGCCATCAGATCTTCCGTGACCGCAGTACCGGTATCGTGTCCTGTGAAATTCTCCAAAGAGAGCGCCTGCGCGGCGTTGGTGATGTAGTATTCCAGCGTCTCGTTGACGATGTCGATATAGGGAAGCGCGGTGTTGGTGTTTTCGCAGGTCAGCGGCAGATGTTGAATGTCGGGGCGGCGGCCCAAGAGTACGTCCTGCGGGTTCTTCTTATCGGCGGCCGGCGGCGGAGTGTCGATGAACTGCAGCAGGTCAACCAGGTAGGCAGCGGGCGACAAAACCGAACGGCATGCATCGCAGCTACAGAAATCCATGGAGCCGAAAAGCTGTTCGAGCGTGGGGTACGCGATCACGTCCGGGCCTGCTGCCTGCGATCCCAGCGGCGCCGGCCGCAGGATCTGGCCGTTGGTGGAAGTCTGCGCCGCGCCGGTTGGCAGTTGAGATGCACCCAGGGTCAAGCCGTTGCGGGCCGTCAGATAGCCGGTAACCACGTTGAGCACGGCGTTCTGAACGGCCACTGCCCTGTCGTAGATTGCCGCGGCCTGGTCCGCTCCCACGTCGGATGTAAGCGATTTGAGAAATGCCTCTCTATCCTGATGCGCCACCCGATAGGCGGAATCGATCTCGCGTTTCAGCAACGCGGCCGTGGCATCGTCGCTCGGGGTGATTTGATAGAGACGTTCGATCCGCTTGATCTCGCCAACCACCTGTGCGGAGACTTGTAGTCCGTTGCGCGCGATGTACTGCTGGATCGGTTGAGCCCCGATGGTGAACTTATCCTGATGCGCCATCAAAAATGTGGAAACCTGGTCTGGCGCTTGCACCGGTAACCCGCCGACTTTTACCATCTGAGCGATGGATGCCGTGGGGTAACTCAAGCGGACCTGCGCGGCGAGATAAATGGCATAATTTGCCTTCCTCCCATCCGGTGTATCGCCTGGAATCTCCGGCGGGATGACGGTGTTGGCGGTTAGCAGGGTAGCCCATTTATCCGAGCGATGGAAACCGGCCACGGCAAGCTGTACCGGGTCGGTCAAAGGCGCGCTGCCGCCGACTTGCTTGACGGCCTGCATCAGCGGCGCGTTATTGATGGTGAGGAAGGAGAGTTGTCCGTCAAGCTGTAACTTGGCGGCCGTGGCTTGCCCGAACGCGGTGGTTACAGCTTTCCAGAACGCCGGCGTGTCATTCCGGTTGGCCGCATAGAGCGTCGCGAATTGTTGCTTCTGTGCATCGGTCAAGCCTGACACTTGCAACAGATCCTTGAGCGGCGACACTCCGGAGAGCGCCGGGGCGGTAAGCAGCTGTTGGGCGCCGAAGGCTTGGAATTTCGCGACTCGTGCGGCGATCGGATCGGTCGTTGTCGAATTAGATATGAACGCACCGCTAATCAATCCCTGGTCGATCGCCGCATGCCAAATGCTGCTGAGCGTGGCGGCGTCCGTCTGGTACAACACGTCCTCATTCGCGGGCACGCCGGCACGTAGGAGTGCGTAGAAAAGTTTCGGCTCGATGGCGGGGTTGGGGCTGCTGAACTGGTCTGCCAGCGCGGCCATCGCCACTGCGCGCGCATCCCAGCCTGTCTTGTTGGCAAGGTAGGTAATGTCGGAGCGATCGCCGGCCTCTTGCAGATCGCGCAGGTTTCCAGTGAAGTGGAGCGAAAGTGCGGCCGTCAGCGTCTCGTGCTCCGAGGCAAGAGCCGTTGCCGATGCGTCCGGCACCACAACGTCGAGAGTTTCATTCGGCGAGGCGTCGTAGCGGATTTCCGAAGCGCTCAGCAATGTCGCGCCGTTCAGTGCGCGAACTTGCAGATCCGGCGCGCTCTTGCTATTCAGCCCTGGTAAAGCCGTCGAGTACCGGATGGAATACGCGCCGCGATCGTTAGTGACGCCTTCCGCCAGCGCGAGATCGGGGCCGGCGTTCTTGTCAACAGCCTGGATGCGCAATCCTCCCACTCCAGCTCGCTGCGAACTATAGACTCGGCCGGAAACCGTGGAAGTGGGAGGATGCAGCGTGTCCACATCGCTGTTGATCGCTTTGGCGGTGGCCGGGTCAACGATGCCGGTAGTGGGGAGATTGTGAGTCTTCTGAAAGTTCTGAATGAGGCGGAGTGTCGCCGGTCCGAAGAGCGCGGATTGGCGCTCGTCGTCCGGGATGACCAGATTCAACAGAGTGAGTTCGGACTGGAGCAGGCGCACGTCGCCGCCGGTTAGCCCTTGTTCTAGATTACGTCCTTGAAGATTCATCTCATTCTCACTTTCACTTTCAGCGCGCGCTCATGGATGGCGCTGTATTGGGTACGTAATTGTTCAGGTCGATCCTTCTCGCGTTCCAGTCCAGGCCCTGGGGGGCACTCGTACAGACGTTCGGATCCTGAGGACCCACCATCCTCCGCCGCGCTTCCTCTACCTTGTCCAAGCCAAGCGCAACATACTTTTCATGGATGGCCATCTCGTACACAAAATTCAAATCGGGAACGTACCCCTTAGTCGACTCAATCAGGTATATGTTCCAGGCGCGCCCATTGATTTCGTCGATGAGATCCTGTCGCGCTTCCGCCCTTGCTTGGGCCTCGCAGGCTCCGGCTTGATCGCCGCACATGCCGATGACGAAGGCTACCGGCAGGGACAGAATGCCGGCCAACTCGGCGCCGACGACCCGCGTCGCGAGAATCTCCGTGCCTTTGCCGACGCCATACCCTACCGTCAGCGTCTCCGCCTTCTCTTTTAAGGAACCTTCCCCAAGCGCAACGATGGCAACAGTGGCCACTGTCAGCGCCTTCGTCCCTAAGCCTTTTCCGGCAATTGCGCCTTCTTCAGAACCGGGGCCAAGCAACTTCGGAGGCTCGCGTCCTTCGACGTAGCGGGCCGTCGCCGTTGGGAGGTCCGTTGTCTTTGCGTTGCGAACAACTGCTGCCTGGTGGCCGCGGAAGAAATTCGGGTCCACTGGCTTAGTTGGCCGAGGAAGCGACGTGACTTTAGGAGGCGGATTCAGTGCTTCCCCTATCTTGGTCCGGGCGCCCCCCAAAGATCCATTCAATTGTTCAGCTCTTTCTCGGAGGCTTGTAATGGCAGCCCTCTCATTAGGCTTGAGGGCACTCTCGACTGCCTGCAGGTCGCTTACAAGGGCACCAACTTTCTGTTCGAATTCTCGAACTCGTTCCACATTCGCCTCAAGAGTCCCTCGGGCTGCAGTTTTCTCGTTGTACGCTTGAATGGTGTCGGAGTTCACACTAATGAACTGTCTGACATATCTCTCAAGCCGGTCCAGTTGTCTGGCAAGTTCATCCGTCCCTTTGGGCGCCCGCCCACTGTCATCGAAGAGGACAACCGGGTTTGCGGATGAATATATGAACGGACTCACATGAGTGAGCGTGGAGACCTCAGGGTCCACCGAAGCCCATCGCCCCAGCCAAGGCGCGTAATACCTCGCGGCGTGATAGTTCAACCCGCTCTCCTCGTCCCGCTCCATGCCTGTATAGCGATACCGCTTGAGACTAACCTCCGCCCCATTGCGTCCCTCCTGGTACGACGTGCTGCCATACGGAAAATACTCTTCATACGAAACGATCTCAGCCAGATCGTCGAGCTCAAGCGACGCCGAGCCGAGGTGATTTCCGAACTGGTAGCGAATGGTTGGCGGCGCCGTCACTCCCTTGGTGCTTGTCTCAACCAGCGCCATCCGCTTCTTTTCATCCATCATGTGCAGCGTCTCGCGCTCTAACGTGACCGCGTTTCCAGATGCGTCGTACTCGCGGTACACCTCGAACGCCCCGAGATACCTGCGCTCCTTCATGAGCGTCCCGTTTTGCCGCTCGGTGACCTTGCGAGCGCGCTGGCCGGCGCCGTCGTACACGTAGTAAGTCCGCTCGCCCTGGTGTAGAACGCCATCCGCATCGCTCGCGTTCACGGCCTGCCGCTGCGTGGCACTCAACTGGTCATGGAAGTTCCATTCCATTGTTGGAAGGTGCGGCATCTGAGTCATGCTGCCGTGCGGGTCGTACGCGTAATTCTCGATCAGCGGTTGACTACCGCTTATTTCGGTGTCCGATAAGCGGTTACTGACCTTTCCGGACTCAAGCAGGCTTGCTTCGGCGTAGTTATAAGAGCGAGTCCAGCCCGCATTTGAAGGATCGCTGCCGCGATGGATGAACTGGACGAAATTACCGACGGGATCATATTGGTAACGTTCGATGTAAGTCCCCATCGCCGCCCCGTCTCCGGGATGCAACAGATGCACCCGGGGAACGTCATTGTAGGACGCAGGCGCCGGAGCCTGCCGGTCCTGTCCCAGTTGCTCGCGGCCCGTGGCTTCAATCAAACGATAGACCGCGTCGTAAATATAGTCCGTGGTTGGCTCTACGCGTATGTTGCGGAAGTAGATAGTCTGTTGAGAGTCATCGCGAATGCGCGTAATATTGCCTACCGGATCGTAAAAGTAACTTAGGCTTTGCACGCTGCAACCAGGCCACCCGTTAGGCGGAGGCTGTGGGCAATCGCCGGCGAAGAGCGCGGGATCCCGCTTGGTCTGCAGGTGCATCATGCGGAACGTCAACGGGTCATAAGAGTAAGTTGTCTTGACACCGTTGCCGTATTCGATCAGCGTGCGGCGGCCCTTGGGGTCGTAGTCGATATTGTTGACAAACGGCGTCACCGCCGCTACGCCGCGCAGGTTCGCCTCCACACGCTCCAACAGGTTCGCCTCATTGAACGCGTGGCGGATGCGGCTGCCGTCAGGCCTGATCTGTTCCGTAGGCCGGTTGAGGGCGTCAAAGGTCGAGCTGCTTGCATACACTTCCGGTTCCAGAGCAACCGCGCCGGACCAGTCAACCGTGCCCTTGTGGTCCGCGGTCAACCGCCTGCTGCTCGCGAGCAGGTTGCCCTTGAAATCGTAGTCCGCGGCGATTGCCACCCCAGCCTGGTCTCTAGCTTGAACCACCTTCCCGCGCTGGTTCCAGGCTTCCGGAGCGGTCTGGCTTTCGCCGTAAACGCTCTGGCCGACGGTCTTTTCCGGTCCCGCGTTTTCGCTCAGCAGCGATGCCGTCGGACGCTGTAATTCGTCGTAGACCGTATGAGCCCGATGTTCACGGCTGTCCCACGCGTAGAGCGGGTTGCCCGCGATATTCGAAAGCGCCCAACGCTCCCCCGCGTCCATGCTGGTTTGATGAATTTGTTGGCCCAGCGTGTTGTAGTCAAAGCGCATGACGACGCGATCGTTAGCGTCGATCACTTCGCGCTGGTTGCCTTCGATATCGAACACCACGCGTGTCGAAAACAACTCTTCGGTTGGCGAGGGCTCGTTGCTGCGTTGATACCTATTGCGAGCTATCGTCAGGAAAGTGCGCCCCAGCGAATCGGCGTGCGCCACGGAGGGCGTGCCCGCATGAATCGCCGTCTTGGCTGCCGCGGCCTGTTCTTCCGGACCGAGCGCTCCGGCCTGCCGCTGCGAATGCCATGTGGGTAGATAGTCCGCATCGGGCAATCGGCGGAAGTAGCCCGCGACATCGGAATCGGTCTTCGGATCTGCGATCAGGGCCGTATCGGTCGCGTCCCAACTCTCCTGCCGCCAGGGGCCGAACACTACCTTCTGCCAAGTGTGATTGGGATGAAGGATCGCGGCCGTGCGGCCGGTGGGATCGTAGAAAAGCACAGGGCTAACGCCGATGCGGACGTCCGTCTCGTATGCTTGCGTCGAGGTAAAGAACGGCTCAAACTGGCGGATCGGTTTGCCTTTGTTGTTGAAGATGGTCCAGCCGCTCCCTACCCATCTGCCGTTCGGCCCGGCCTCAGGACCGGGCTCGGCTTGCACCTTCATCTGGATCGCACGGCCGAACCCATCCGAGTACGAAAAAATGTGCTGTATCTTTGTCTGCTGCCCTGGTGCCAGCTCGGCATCGTGCGTCTCGCGAACCATCGCGTAGATGGCGCTTGGACGCGGCTGCGGCAGTTCCCTCGTCCGGTAATAAGCGAAGTAATCGCATATCAGCCGGGTTGTCGCGTGTCCCAGGATGGTCTGCGGATCGGTCAGGGGATTTTGTAAGTGGGAGGCAATCGCGTCGTCCGGTAAATCGGCCACGAAGCCGTCGAGCAGGTCGCCGTGCCGCGGAGTCTCATTCAACTTGCCCATCACCGCCGTTCCCACTGACATCCCCAGCGCATCGAAGCTCGCGGCGGTGCGATTTCCGTTCCGGTCGACGATGAGGCGCGGCTGCAATACGCGGTAGTCGTGCTCATCCGCGCGGACCACATTGTTCAGCGGGTCGCGGGATTGCGTGGCGAGAAGATTGTAAGCGTCATAATCGACGGTTGAGATCTGTCCGAAAGGATCGACGAAACAGCGCGCCAGGAAGAAGTGCTGCCGCGCATTTGCCAGTTCCGTTGCGGCATCATCGGCAATGCCCGCGGAAAGGAGTGCGCGGCCCGATGGAATCCACCACTGATCGTCGCCTTCGCTATGCACGTAGCACCCCTCCGCTCCGAACATTGCCTCGGTTACTTTCGCGCCGTACACTCCGGCGATCAATCCCGGGGTGAACGTAAGTTTGTACGATTCGTGCGCTAGCGCGAGCGATTGCAGTTGTCCCAAGGGCAGCGCGATCGATAGATCGTCGCTTCGATACAGCGTGCGGCCATGCGCGATGATCCGCTTCTGCAGCATTCCGGCCGTGGGATTCTGTTCGAAGGTGAGGACCGCTGCAGTGGCTCCCGCCGTGAGTAGATCGACGAACGAAAAGCGATTGCTGCCCGCAGATAATGCGAGTCCCGTGAGTTCAAAGGAGCGCGATTCGTATGACAGTGGAGTTCGATAATCGTCAGCGGAATCCACGGCATTCGTAAAGTCGTTTTCCGAATAGACGATATGGATTTCGCTTTGCTTCGCTTGATCGTCACTGCGGAGCGTGGGGTCAGGCAGCCGGCGTCCATACGCCACACCCGCCGTCTTCAGCACGTTTCCGAACCCGTCTACGGCAAGCGTCAAACTGTGGGTGACGCGGGGGTCGGCAGGTATGCGCTCACAATGATAGGCAATCGATTCGCGTGGGTGCGCAAAGCATACGGCGTAACGGTTGCTTCCTTGCGGCTGCAACACTTGAAGCGTCAGATTTTGCTCGGTTACCGAATACGGGTAAGGCTGTTTGTCGGATCCATCCAACGCGTACACTTCCTGCCGCAGCATCGCCCCTTTGAGAGCGCGGCAAGCTTCCCGCTCCTCATCGGCCGTCAATCCGGGCGGCAGCACGGTGTCGTCAAGCAACTGCTGCCGCGCCTGGGCATCCGTCAATCCGGGCTCGCGATAGTATTCGCCGATGTAGTGGTTGGACACGCAATCGCGCCCGAAGTAATTGCCTGTGTGAAACCAGGTGCGCGTGAGCACGGGCGGCACATGCGAGGAGGCGTCGATGTTCGAGGCGGGCGAAAGCTGCTGACCGGCGTTGAGCGCCGCGAACTCTTCAGTGTCCAATTGCTCCACCATGCCGAAGCCGCGGAACTCACGCTCGATGCCATCGAAATAGCCGTGATGGTACGTGCTGCGCGAGACGAAACGATTGCGGCTGATGCAGTCGTAGGTTTCCACGCGCTCCACAACGTGGACCGGGAACGGCAGGCGGGTGACCCATGGTTTGCCGGCACGCTTGTCATCCAGATAGAACTTCGTCGAAGGCGCATAGAACACCTTGGTCTCCGCACCCAGGTTGTTTTCCACGCCGGTAAGAAGGTGCGGCTTTTCATCCATCAGCGGAAGGTAGCGCATCGGGCCGCGGGCATTGCCGGGAAGCGGAGACGACCACACCAGACAAGCCGTGCCGTTCCCTAGAAGATCGAGCGCCTGGACCGTAGAGGTATCGTCAAGTGCCGGGAACTGAGGTAGCGCGGCCGCCTCGCTCCATCCATTGCCGCTCTGGTTGAAGTAGATCCGCACGCCATCCCGGCGCAGGTAAATAATGTCGGTGGTTCCCGATCCATCTATATCAGCCAGGCGGATACGGCGGTCGTCGAACTGGTCATCAGAATCGAACCAGGGTGAGCCGTCCATGGTCACCTTCGCGCCAAATTGGCCATAGCCCGAATTGGGCCAGTAGCAGACTTCGCCGTTTCGAACGCGAACAAGATCGTGCAGGCCGTCGCCGGACATGTCAGCCAGAAAAATGGCCTCCGTGCTGTCAGCGAAAACCAATCGCGGACCCTGCTCTTCGTCCAAAGGCAGATCCACGCGAACGGCCTCTCCGAAGCCATCCTGAGCCAGCGAAGGGTACCAGGTGAGCACCTCGCCTTCGGTGATCAGAATGTCCGCGTAGCCGTCGCCGGTCAGGTCGACGAATTTCAAATCGGGATCCAGCGTGTCAACGCCGGGCCAGGATGCGAAGGGCTTGAATGGTGTCCAATCGGTGTCCTCCGTGCGCTCATAAAAACCGCGCACGGCTCCCTCCATTTGCACGACATCGATCTGGCCATCGCCGTCCAGATCCAGAAATTGCCCGCCTCCGGTCAGCGTAATGGCAGGCTTGCTTGCAACCAATTCCATGGGGCCGAACTGAGCTGCCAAGTTGTTCGCACTTAAGTTGCGCTTGTAATGCCAGGCGCCGGCCTGTTCAGTGAGGATGCCGGAGCTTCCTTCGCCGTCCAGGTCCACCCAGGTATAGTTGCGGCTGTCCAAGCCGACAGGCAGATTTTCAAGGCTCTCCGGATCCACGTCCCGTACTTGCTGCTGGGCGAGTTGCACCGGCCCCGGCGCCTGACTATATTCGAACTCGAGCGGTGGGAGCGATTTCTTCAAATACCGGTCGCCCTGACGAACGAAGCCCGATTGAGAGACGCTCGCGATGAATGTATTACTGGAACTTTCGGCGTAAGAAAACTCCGTGGAGCGCACAAGACAATCGTCGAGGCCGAGCTCCAGCGGGAAGTGGTGGAACATCAACACGCGGCAGCATAGGCGGTACGTGCGGATTTCGAAACCGGCCCGGTATTGTGAGAAAGGGTCCTGCCTGGCAAGCCATTTCGATCCCGCGGCCGGGTCGATTTGGGCTCGGGCGGAAATCTGGTTCTGCGCATCGGGCGACTGTTCCGTGTAGTGCCCCTCGCCGTAGTCGAAGACCACCTCGAACATCCAGGTTTGGTTGGGAAGCTGAGCCGGGTCGGTCGCCTGCCACGTGTTGGCCTCGCGGTTCGGGGCGCGGTTGCCGTATTTGATGCGCTTCACGTAGCGGTTGGCGGTGCGAGTACGGTTGCGTTCGTTGGCCTGTGCGAGGTCGACGTTGTCCGCGTTCTCCTCCGCGTACTCGTAGACGATGGCGTTTCCTTTATCGTCGTAGCTCTGGCAGATCGACCAACTGAACACGCGCTCTGCGTCGGATATTTGGGAATTGCGATCCTTTCCGTATAACGTCGTGACATTGTCGCGGGTGATTGATCGCCAGTGGATTTCGCCGTTCGCGATATTCGTCCAGCGCTCAATCCGCGCAAACAATCCCTCAATGCGGGGCCGGTAGCGATGGATTACAAAACCCGGCGCCGATGTCTCGTCTTTAAATCGAGTGCCATCCTCCTGAAGAACCGGCGCCAGATCCTCCGCTCCGGAGAGGATGTAAACGTCCGATTCTTCGGCATCGGAATATCGCGGAATCCCTTTATCGGTCTTGCGTGTGATCGCAGCAACGGAAAGCGACCATCCGAAGCCGAAAGGACCGTTGCCTGCTCCGGAATCGTAGGAGAGAGAAAGCTGAGGTCCGAAGCCGGATCGTCCGGGGCTGGCCCCCAGCGGAACTGATAAGGAACCGGTACCCGTGACTGGGTTGGCGGCGAACTTTTCGCCCATGCCTCGAATGGCGCCGCCACCCTTCGGCAATGAAATGGGCGGAGTTGAAACCACTGCACGGCTGGACTCGCGGGCTGTTCCATCAGTTGCAACGGATTTCGGGGTTTCCCCCGGGTATCCGAAGATCGGCGATCTTGGAGCTTCGTGTTCGGGCATGGAACTCACGCTGTCCAGCGTATTACACTAGTGAGTCGGGAGCCTTAGACTGCTTCCGATATGAGGAATAGTGAACGGACTGATTCAAACGTTTCACTCTCGATCGAGAAGGTTTTATTGCGAAGTTTCGAAGCAGGGATTTGGTAGGGTAAGAAGCCGTGCCGATCACCGCAGCGAATCCGTTCAAAGGACGTCAGTATCCAGGCGAAGTGATCTAACCTGCCCTGATGCAAGAACTGGCCAAACTCCATTTCTTCGTATTGGTTGTAGTAGGTCATGTAGTTGTAGCTGATCAGGTTGGAAATACCAGCCGTCGGAATAGCTGCCTTAAACTCGTTGGTCTGGGTAATAAGCCAGTCGCTAAGCTGGCCGCCGTAACTTACGCCCTCAATCCCCATGCGCTCCCGGTCAAGCCACAAGTATCTACGGATTGCGGCGCTCACCCCATACAGCACGTCCTGCCCTTCGTTGCCGTCTTGATCGCCAAATACGGCATCTGCAAATTTCTGGCCATAGCCGGTTGAGCCTCGATAGTTGACCTGCAGAACAGCCCACCCTTTCGCTGCGTAAGCTTGATTTTTGAAGTTGAAGGCGGGACCATTCTGCCCGTGGGGACCGCCGTGAATATTGACAATCAACGGATGCTTGCTTTCAGCGGTCAATCCAAGCGGCTTCGTGAGATATGCCTCCACCTCGAATTTGTTGTCGTTGCTGACGAAACTAAAAGGCTCCACTTCGGCGATCTGTTTCCCAGCTAGGACGTCAGAGTTCAAGGATGTGAGCTGGCGCCCTGCCGAGTTGCCGCTTTTTA
>JBPCLH010000141.1:0-7607 GCA_051003475.1 Bryobacteraceae bacterium | reverse complement strand
CCCCGGCTGGGCTTCGTACTCTCGCGGACCTTGAAGTAGCGGTGGGCCATATGGACCGAGCTTCTGAGCTTTATCAACGCGCAACCGACATTATCGAAGGGATGGTCGCCAGTGCACCTGATCGGGCGGCAAGAGCTTCTCTCTTGACACAAATGAGTCCGATCTTCGTTGATCACTTCACGATCGCAGCACAGCGAGGCGGTCCGGCCCAAGCGTTTCGCATTATCGAGCAGGTGCGCGGCCGAATTGTCGCCGAGAGGCTTCTGCAACCGGCTGTCGAGGAGCCGCGGGATACGCAAACGGAGGACAAAATTCGACGGTTTAAGGTGCAACTCGTCGAACTCAGGTCGCGAAGCAGAGGCGTACTTTGATCGATCAGCTATTCTTCGCTGAACAGGCGAGGTGGACTGACATTTCTGGCACCGCGTTTCATGCGCTTGATCCCTCTGCAGAGATCGCCCTCGGCGATGTTCAGCGGCAGCTTCGCCAGAATGAAGTGATTTTGGAGTACGTTCTCGGGGAACCCGAGTCGTTCTGTTTTAGGATAAGCCGTTCCGCGTCGACCATTGTCAAGCTGGCACCTCGTAACAGTATCGAGACCCAAGCTGAAGCCTACCTTGCTCAACTTAAGGCAAAAAAGAATTCTTCCAGCGAGAGCCGCGCCTTGTTCGAGTTGCTCATTCAGCCACTGCAATCTGCCATCTGCTCTCAATTCACTTGTGATTGTTCCAGACGGCATCTTGCATCTCGTACCGTTTTCCGCGCTGGCGTCAAATCATGCGATCTGGTATCTGCCGGCAGCGGGTACGCTGGCCTTACTGCGCGATCGCCGGCATTCAGATGCGCCAAAAATGTTCCTAGGAGTCGGGGGCGTCGAATACGCCAATACACCTGAATCCGCTGTGCTGGCCCAAGCCAAGCTTGGGCTTACTCGCGAAGACTATTACGATGTAGATCTCACCCGGCTTCCAAATCTGCCGGGTACAGAGGAGGAGATTCGCGCTGCAGCTGATGTTTTGGGTGCCGATGGCGCGACCCTGTTGGTTGGTCGCAACGGAACCGAGAGCGAGTTTAAGGCGGTAGGACTGAGTCAATTTCGTATTCTCCACCTCGCAGTCCACGGCAAGGCCAATGCAAAAAATCCTGATCGCGCGGCATTGATCTTCCGCCCTGATCCGCCACAGGAGGATGGGCTCCTCGAACCGAGAGAAATATTGAATCTTCACCTCAATGCGGACCTCGTGGTCCTTTCTGCCTGCGAGAGCGCGGTCGGTCACCTTCAAGGCGAAGAAGGGATCGCAAATCTGGCGCGGGCATTCTTGGAGGCAGGTCCAAGTCTATCATTTCCACGCTTTGGCCGATAGACGACACGTATTCGCTTTTTCTGATGAAACGTTTTTACACTCACTTGCGCGATGGCTTGTCCGAAGCTGAAGCGCTGCGTCTCAGCCAGACGGATTTGCTGGGCAAATTTGGTATGGAAAAACCCGCTGCTGAGTGGGCTGCATTTACATTGCTGGGCGATGGAGACCGCGTGATATTTCCCAGAAAACGAATTGAAGTGACTTCGCGATGACTACAGCGGTTGAGCGCACAGCCATTCTTGACAATATTCAAAAGCTGGTCCGTCACAAGCTGTTTCATCCATCGTGGTCCGCGACGGACATTGCGGACAGGGCCGCTGCGCTTGAGAATCTTCGGGCTGAGCTCATCCACGCGTCGGAAGAGCAGTTCGAGCAGAGGCTGAACGTATGGCTGTGTGGGTTCGGCTTGAGTCACATGGCTTTCTTTCACGCGCCCCAATTTGCTATTGGCGCCGAATTGCGAGCGTTTCCAAATGGGAACGACTACGCATGGTTCGTCCAGCACGTAGCAGAAGGTGGCGTCGCACAGAAAGCTGACGAACCTCGTTTTCATCTCGGTGAAGCACATCAGATTCTTGTTCAGAGGCAGAATGAAACCGATGCACGCGCTGTCATGCTGAACATCCCCAAAGCAAGTGAAAAAGACCGCCCTCCGATGGTCACCTCTGAACCGCTTTCACATGAAATTCTGGAAAAGCGCATCGGCTTAATGCGAGTGGCGACATTCCCTGGCGCAGTCGGTTTCGATTTCGCACGAGGTGTTGACCACATTATGGCGCGATTTAAGGCGGCAGGTTGCGACAGGCTCATCGTGGACCTGCGAGGGAATCCCAGCGGCGGACTCGGATCGCTTCGGTTAATGAGCTATCTCGTCCCCGATCGGCGGTTAACAGGATACAGTTTGACTCGCAAAGGCAAGGAGCACAGGAAATCGCCAGAGAAGCTGATGCGCATTGGACACATACCGAAAACTAAGCTCGGGCTTTGGACAATGGCATTCCGATTTGGCCTTCTTCATCGCGATCGTTCCCTGAGTCTGTGGACCGAGGGGTCTGGTGCGCAGCCCTTTCATGGCAAGACGATCTTGCTGGTACTGCGTGCAGGAAAGGACGTGCAGTTGGAGCGGACTGTAAGCGAAGTGCTCGCTCTTTGAGGCTTAAAGGAAAAGTTGAATGATGGCCGAGTGTCGAAAGCAGCGGTTCGCTAAACCGATTCAGCCGTCTCGGCAAGTGCAATAAACTAAACCAAAACCTCTTCGCCAGCCAACACTTGCAGCCGTTTTTCATCTCACCTGATTTCACGCTATTTGACTGGTTTTGACCCGCCTATAGTGGCATTTTAGTGACAAATGCCTTTCTTCGCCCGCCTTGGTACCGGGCTGTTACTAAGGAGGGTTCATAGGCGAACACAGAGCGAAACTATGCGCTACAATCTTTTCCATGGCCCCGCTGCCGCGTAACCTAACAACGGCATAGATGGTCTCGCGCATGCAATCGATGTTGAGGCCGATTCGCTCTATGAAGCCGTCGCGATTGCGTTCGCGGAGTTTCGGCAGGAGGGCATTAATCCCCGTGACGCCGCCCTCCCCTATGACAGAATTCACAGTGATGGTCTATCGTCCTTCGGTTGAGCATAAATCCGGCTTGGGCAAGTCAGTAAATGGGCCGAGCACACAGTCCGAGAAGGACCTTCCGGGAATCACCAGGCGGCAGCGCGTGCGCGCGCTGCTCGGGGAGAAGGATTAGTGCCGCGCTTTATCTTGTTCGTTCTTCACCTCTCTGGTATGCCTATGGTTATCAAACGAGCGAGATTTGAGGACGCGGCGCCATGAGCGCTCATTCGAAGATCGAATGGACCGATGCCACGTGGAATCCCTTGCGTGGCTGCACGAAGATCAGTCCTGGCTGCAAACATTGCTATGCGGAAGCTTTCGCCGAGCGCTTTCGTGGCGTGCCCGCCCACCCTATGAACAGGGCTTCGATCTCCGTCTCGTGCCTGAAAAGCTTTCTGAGCCTTTCGAGTGGTCTTCCCCTCGCACCGTTTTTGTAAACAGCATGAGCGACCTCTTTCAACCGGGCGTTCCCGATGAATATATCGAGGATGTAGTCAAAGTCATGGTCGAGGCCAATTGGCACACCTATCAGGTGCTCACCAAGCGATCCGATCGATTGTCCGAGATGCTGCATGGCCGCCTGAGCGTTGCCGCTAGCCACTCGCACATGTGGTGGGGGGTAAGCGTCGAGGATAAGAAATACGGCCTTCCACGCATAGGCGATTTGAAAAGAGCGCCCGCCGCGATACGTTTCTTATCGATTGAACTTTTGCTCGAAGACCTTGGGGACTTTGACATTTCGGGAATCGACTGGGCGATTGTGGGCGGCGAGAGCGGCGCGGGTGCTCGCGTTATGCGCCCGGAATGGGTCGAAAACGTCTATCGGATTTTGAGACGCACATCAGATGGTGAGTGGGTCTTGCGCCTGTCTCGCTTCTATAGGTGAACTTTCCGACCTGAGCACCAAGTTCCTTGATCGCGCCCTGCATAGCCTTCAGAATTGCCTCCTCGCGCTGGGCAGGCCGCAAACGGGAAATAGTCTCCCGTAGTTTCTGTGCCAGCTCCGCGCGAAAGAATTCGTTTATTGGCCCGTTCATAGCCTCGCAGCTGAGATTCATGTTGATCCGGTTGTAATTGAAGAAAAACATGAAGTCACTCCCCCAATGAGAAAGCGACGCCTCAACCAGGTCCATGGAAACTCCCTGATATCCCCATGGATCGGCAAAAAACAGGGTGGGTACGTCAATCTGTTCAATGAGGGGAACGATGTCTCTGCCGACCACTCTGTTTCGGAAAACTGGCTTATAGCGAAGGGTTTCGGCATCAGGCGTCTCCGAGATATGCTTCTCCAATTCGCTCAGGAAGTCGGAATTTTCGTCGTTGAACACCAGCTCTACAGCATCGCGTAGCGCTGGCGTTTTTATAATGTGATCCAAGACTAAGAGCGGTGTCGAGCGCGTCCCGTCCCGATATGATCCGGGGCCGGAGTAAAGTTCGAGGTACCTAATCTTTCCTTCTCTCGCCAGCGCTGTGGGAAGGACTATGTTCCCCCATCCACCAAAATACTTGCTAACGTCCGGTGCTTCTTAGCCGAAGCTACTGAGGGCGCGTTGAAAAACGTGGCGTCGGCCATAACGTCTCACTTCTGAGTAGGGGGGATTCACTCAGAATATCAAATTCAAACATTTTCGGAGCACCATGTCGATTGGCGCCTAAAGTTCCCTTGCCCGGTTATTCCTGCTGATTTGCACTATCCGACGGAGCACAGATCAGATCCAGCAGGTCACAAATGGGCGGAGCATCGCCATGGTAGCACCTAAAAAGGTGCTTTAATGGGAGGCGGACCAATGCTAGACATCACGAAGGACATCCAGTCGCTCACGACATTTCGCCGGCGATCCGGCGAATTCATCAAGCAGCTGAAAAAGAGCAGGCGGCCCGTGGTGCTCACCGTTAAGGGCAAGGCCGCGGCAGTCGTGCAGGACGCCGAAGCCTATCAGCGCCTGCTCGATATCGCCGCCACCGCTGATGCAGAGGAAGGCATTCGTCAGGGACTGGAAGACGCGAAGAAAGGAAAGATTCGGCCGGCACGGGAGTTTTTCAGCGAGTTCGAAGCCGGGCATGGCATATCGCGTTGATATAACGGCTCGCGCAGAGCGCGATCTAAGCTTCCTGTTTACGGAAATCAACGCCGAACATTCCAGCGCTGCCCTGGAATGGTATCGCGGTCTCAAGGAGGCGATTCTCAGCCTCGAAGGCCACCCGAATCGGTGCCCCGCAACGCGCGAAAATCGCGAACTCAGGCATTTGCTGTACGGCCACAAGCCTCACGTGTATCGCGTGATCTACCGCGTCATGGAAAAGCAGAAGAACGTTCAAGTGCTGCATATCCGCCATGGCGCGAGGCGGCCGTTCAATGCTTCGGAAGTAGCGTGGTTGCCCAAAGCTAGATCGGACGTTTTGTAACTGACACGCAAAAGTTACTCTGGTAAGGATTTCAGCCGCAACCACGATGGCGGAGGCGAGCGAGTACGAATGGAAATGTTAATAAATGCTGCCTGAAGATCTCAAGCAAAATGTCACGGTCTACGGCCCGCTTTTCCCGGAACCCGTCCAAATCATCATGGCCGTGCCGATGGGCACTTCAGTGAAGTTGATTGGCAAGGGGGTCCGGTCGAGCACCGCCTATGAGCCCATCCTAAGTGCCGAACAACTTGGGCAGCTTGTTTCTTCACCCGTCCAGGAACCCTTTGATGGTGATGCTTGTAAATTCCGTCTCGGAGTTGAGGCAATGCGCCTCGGCCTTGCCTACGAATCAGCTTGGCGAATCGCTGTCCCAGATGACGGATCACTAGCTTCTGATGACGGCCACGCCGCATAAGGGAGCCTCACCGCTTCGATGGCCAACCGCTCCAGATCTTGATCTGGCGTGTGGGCTGAGCCGGTCTCGATGTCGAGGTACACGTTTGCGGTAAAAGCAACTCGATGCCGCCAACGCTTCTCAGTGGCATCTGTTGAAGAGGAGATCCGTTTGATGTGTTTAGACACAGGGTTTCCTCCTAGCGATTGGATCGAGGCTTACCGGCGAAGCCAGTCTTCCGCTTGGCTTCTCGCATGGCAGCAATTTCGTAGAGATCCGAATAGGGGATAGGAAAGTTTTCCCGGCATCCCTTGGTGCGGACAAAGAGGGCAGTGGCGTGGAGTTCAATCACCACAGCGTTGCCGCGATGTTTCGCATTAGTAATGCGGACGAGCTTGCGGGTAATCGGAGTCATCCGGCCACCTCGTTGCTGTATTGGCTAAAGTTATTCCGTTTATCGAGATTGCTCACGGCGGCGAAATAGTTGTTCATTGCAGTGAGTAAAACGGAACGGCAAAGAGGGTGATGAATCGGGCTGCGCTTCGCGAATCGCTGTGGTGACAGGTGCGAAGATCCTCAGAAGAAAGTGCAGCGGAGGCCATCAGCATGTCGGCCAAATTGTCACGAGCGTCAAACATGTCGAAGTCAGGGTGAAGGTGCGGATGGGCCTGTTCTTCGAAGGACAGAGCAGCGTTGGCGAGGTAATTCGCAATTCCCGCCGAGCCAGGGAGAGCGTCGGAGTGGCGTGAGAGCCAATCAAGATAGTTTTCATTGGCGCAACAGGCGCGGGTCAGATCGATGGCAGTGAGAAGCAGGTCGTAACGAGCATTGACTGGTCCAGAGTTCATTGGAGAGATCTCCTTTCGGGTGTTGGGTTGCTTCCTTACGGCTGCGTGCGTAAAGCCAGCAGCCGCATCAAGAGAACCGCGTTTACGCGGATTGGCCTTCAACGGCACCCCCGACGCGGCGGTGCGGAAAGGCGCGGCGACTGCCTTTCGCGCATGTTGTTGCGCTCAGCGGGGCGCCACGGGCGTCAAGGGAATCGGGTCGCTTGCAACCTTTTCGGGGGAGCCGATTTTCGGAAAGAGTTTTTTCCTACAGCCCTTGGAAAATTGGGGGGGGACCGAAAATCCGCAGGGCGATTCCCTTGTGCCGGGGTCGCGTGCGCGATGCGCGAAAGGAAAGGCAGTTGCCGGGACTGGACGCATACACTACCGCCGCGTCCGGGGTTTTAAAAGAACAACTCTTCAGACCTTGCTGCCGCAGGCGATCTCGCGGAGATGAGGGTTAGGCGAAGCGACACCTTGTCGAAAAAGGGGCGTAGCCCCTTATTCGTGACCCTCGGCCGGCGGTTCGGCGGTATCGCTTTGCTCGCCATTGGCGGTGGAACGATCGAGTGTCCGGATGTGTCGGCTTTGAGTTCGACAACGAGCTGCTGAATCGCGTGTTCGATGCTCTTGCCCTTGCCGATGGGAACCTTGATGGTGCGATCGTACTCGCGTATGGTCAGCTCACCCTGGGCGAAAACGTGAGGGCCTTTCACGAACCGGTCCGCCAATTGCGCGAAGCCTTTGCCGAAAGCGGCGACGTTATGCCACTGGGTCTTTTCTTTCCACTCGCCGTTCTCGTCCTTCCAGGACTTCTTGGTCGCGACGGAGAACTTCGTGACCGGGGTGCCATTCGGCAGATACTTGGTTTCGGCGTTCTTGCCGATAAATCCGATGATCGAAAGCTGATTGAGGTTCGTGAGTTTTTTCCTTCTTTCTGCCCTGCTGTGCTTGGGCACAAAAACGCGAGGCTGGTTGCTCCCAAACTTGGGAACGTGCTTTTT
>JBPCLH010000140.1:0-9997 GCA_051003475.1 Bryobacteraceae bacterium | reverse complement strand
ACTGTGATACCAAGGCTTCGGTCGAGATCGCCTGCAGATTGCCCCGCAATAACTGATTGAAGTGCGCAACTTGCTGATCGGTGAGCGCCGGGTCATCCAGCTTGACCAAAATCTGTGAGACACGTGGGGAGCCAAACCATTTATCTCTCCCAGAGAGCGCTTTCTGCTTGCCAATCGCTTGGAATCGTAGAACTTACATCACAAATTCGAGGGTCGCGCAGGTTAACACCAAATCTAACAGCTCCCAGCGCGGCAGCTGCCGCATCCTGCGATCATCTTGGCGGCGACAAAGTCCAGCTGTCGATCGAAGAAGATCTCTCGGAAGTCTCTGATGAGAGACTCCTCTGGGCTCCCAGTCGCACTCGGATGATCATTAAAGCAGCTTGTGCCTTATCGCTGCGGTGTTGAAACGCACCGGCTGGGAGTATTGCGCCGCCATACTGCCGATGCCCTGCAGAAATGAGCGCCGCCTGACGACATTTCGCCACTGAGAGGTAGCCTCTGTGCTCGCCGATTGCAGCGCTTCTGGGTCAGATGCCACACCAGAAGGAAGATTTTCTTTCTTCATGTTCTTTCGTATTTCTCCTTGTGAAGCGCTCTTTTATGGTTGTAAGCGCTCGCGATTCCAGGTTGACGGAATAATCACAAGAACTTGTAGGTGCGAAGTAGATTAGTTGTAAATCCGCGTGTATTATGCGGTGTGGTGCGTTGTGTAAGCGCTGCCGTGATGGAGAAGTGCAGTGCGGCGTGCTTGAAGCGCTGTACGGTTACGAGTCCGCCGCATCTGCTTTAAACCTAAAGCTTTCAGTCCTGGCGGTCTTCGGATCGGGCTTCGTCGGCGTCTTCGGCCAGATCGCGCAGGAATTCAAAGAACTCTTTCGATTGGCCAATGAACAGCCCGTCGGCAGTAAGGGCCTTCAGGGCTCCCATTGCCGCTCCTTTTGTCTCAGTAGCACGAATGATCGAACAGGGCGGAAACTTTCGGCTGAGAAAGGGGCAGGGCTCAGGCATGATCAGGTTGGCCTGCAATGATTCCGGCTGGTTCGTATGGAGGTCCACAAACGTCACGGTTGCCTTCGTGATCGGGTCTGTGTCGGTCAGTGGAGTCGCATTGCCTGCCTTGTCCTGCCAGTTCTGAAAGTGCATCGTCTCCGTTGGGCCGATACTGAGCAGGATTCGCAGAACCTCCGGATTCGTCACCCTCTGAGCCAGTGATGGGTAAAGGCTGGTGCCACCACCCTCAATAAAGGCAAAGTGAAATCCCGCTGTGAAGGCGATCGCTTTAAGGTGATCGGTTGGGTGACCGATGCTGCTGCCCGCCGTATCGGCATCGCTGCGGGGAATCGCCGGATGCTGCCCGACATTCAACCCCTTGACTGCTTGGCCAAACGTAAACCCTGGATCGAGGTCGGGGTTGTTCTTACTGCTGCGGTATCGCGTCCAAAAACCGGTATCCACGCTGAGTTGTGTCAAGTTGGTGAGCCGCCCCTTTCCTGAAGATCCTTCCGCCGTACTGCCGTTCAATGTCCGAAAGCGATCCAGATCGACTCCATCAGCGCCCTTCGAAGACAGGTATGCGTTGATGAAACGGAAGTGGGTGAACTCATCATCGGTGTTGTCGTGGATGTACTGGGCCATGTCCGAATCCAAAATTGAAAGGGCGTCCGTGTACAACGGATTTCCACTCCCGTCTGGCTCTTCCTTGTCTTGGATTCCACCGAGTTCGTTGTACTGCACCCAAAGGTCGGTCTCGATGATTTCGGCTGCTGCGAGGAACCTTAATATCGCGGCATCTCCCTTGGGGAGCCTGCCGCTACCTTCTTCGCGCCCGAAAGCGGAAAGGCCACTGCCCACAATCCCCGCACCTAGCGTGGCTACTCCAGTCGCGAGGCTGCCTCGCAGAAACGAACGCCGATTCTTACTTTCGTCTGCACTCATATAGTTAAAAATCTCCTTTAGAGCGCCCCTTTTGCGTTCTCGCGTGCGCCCAGATCCAGAATGCTGGATTATTCCCGCACAGTTGTGGAAGGCGAGTAAATGATTTGTAAATTAGATCGCTGTCGCGGAATATTTCAGTGAGTGCAGGAGTAATGTAATGCTGCGTTTTCTTGCGAGCTGTCGGCGTGATATGAACTGCGCACGAGCGGACCCGCTTCGACATGTGCGAAGCCCATCTCGTATCCGGTCTTCTTGTACTCGTCGAACTCCTGCTGTGGAACGTAGCGCAGGATGGGCAGGTGCTTTTGAGAAGGCCTCAGATATTGCCCGAGCGTCAAAATATCAACGTCGTGATTGCGAAGGTCACGCATTACGTTCAGCACTTCTGTTTGTATTTCGCCGAGACCGAGCATCAAACCGGACTTCGTTGGAATGTGAGGCCGAACCTGCTTTGCGTATCGCAGCATATCGAGCGAACGCACGTAGCGAGCGCCCAAACGCACCTGCCTGTATAGGCGAGGCACGGTTTCAGTATTGTGATTCAACACATCTGGGTGCGCATCCATAACGATGTCCATGGCGGGATGGGAGCCCTGGAGGCGCAAATCCCAGTGGAAGCTGGGAATATAGCCGCTCGAAATGGAACGCTGGGAGCGACGATTCAGCAAATTCTCAACGATCTTAAACCTGAAGTGGCATACTTCGCTGAAGAGAATGGTGAGCGTACGGGGTACACCTTTCCACAATCCTATCGCGCCCAGTACCACTACTCCCTAGAGGTCAATAGAGACGCGCTCGCGACCCAGCGCAAGATGAACAGGTGCATCTCCTTTTCTCTTTAGGGTTGCTCTCCTGGAGCAGCCCTCTTTTTGACATTTTTAACGGTAGCCAATGGATGAGAGAACAAAGGTGATGTCATGACGACCGTTCTTTCATCGAGGCAAAAGGCGCTGTTAATCAGATTGAAATTCTACGTACGTTATCTTTTTGGCTTCGGTTGAGCCAAGGCCAGTTCATGCCTCGTTAAGCAAGGTGCGGGCGGCTTCGCTAGAGTGAGGAGCTTCACCATAGTTCATGTTACGGGCTTTTCAGAACGTTACTGCACCCTCTCCCTTCGGGTCCGCACTGAAGACACCAGAATACGAATGATGGATCGCCCTTTTCGTCTTCGCCTACGGTAGCCAAAAGACAAGGCCCCCGGAATGGAAGCTCGATACCACAACTGATACAAACGACGGGCTTGTTCTGTGGTGTGTCTTGCATTGCTGCCTCAGGTTTCGGGTTAGCGGACATGACAGGCTGCTAATGTGATTTCTCCCCAGCTCAAGTGCCCTCGCGCTGGCGATGGTGAAACGTTATTGCTAGCCCCGCGATAGCATTCAGAACCATCACGGAGTTCGTCACGATGTACACGGTAATTCCGAGTAGGATGCTCTCAGCGGGGAAGAGACGGCGTGTTCTTGAGCGGCTTCTGCAGATCCCTCCAGTCGACGGCAAGGTTCGTGGGATTCATTCCGGCCTGCAATGCGCGAACTCGCGCATCAAGCCTGCGTGCCTCATCTTTCTGATGCAGTTTTCTCAACAGCCGCGCATAGTCGGCGAGCAGTACCGCTAAGTCCGGGTGCGTGAGACCCCACCGCCGTTCTGCCATGTTCAATGAGAGCCGGTACAGCGGCTCAGCTTCTTGGTATCGCCTTTGTGCACAATAGGTCGCCGCAAGGTTGTCCAAGGTTCGGGCAATCGCTGGGTCATCGGACTTCAAGCTCTTTTGTTGTATCGAGAGGGCGCGCCCATAGAGCGATTCAGCTTCCTTATATCGGTGTTTCGCCTGCTGGACGGCCGCTAGGTCGTTCAGCGCGACCGCCACACGAGGATGTTCGGGTCCTAACGTCTTCTCACACATTCCAAGCGCGCGACGCAACAGACGCTCCGCGTCATCAAATTTGGATTCGCCATAATAGGTCTTCGCCAAATCGATGATGGCGGCGGCGACCTCCGGGTGTTCAGGCCCGAATGAGCTTTCCAAACTGGCAGTTACAGCCGTTAAAAGAGATGCGCGGTTGGATTGCTGCTGAGTTCTGCCCACGATCAGTGAATACGCGAGCACTTGTACGGTCGCCGACGTTACGTCCAAGTAGAGTGGATCAGTAGACTCGTGCCCATCAAAGGAGATCTGTCTCCCACTCCGATTAGCCTAAGTCTCCGCGTTGCGGATTGTACATGAAAAGGACCGGCTAGAGATCGCATCGCGAACTGCCGGGCTGATAGGTTTTCCCCGACAAAGTTCCTCGCATAAGGCAGAGTTTACTTTGCGATTGAGATCATCAGGGTCCTGATCCACATACCTTATGAATGCGCGAATTTCTCTTGCGTGCCGCAGGCGGCTTCCTTGTCATGGTCTCCTTTGCTCTAGGGGCTAACTTTTCGGGCTCTGTCACCGACGCCATCACTGGCAAACCGATTTCGGGAGCTTTCGTCACAGTCGGGTCTAAGGTCACACTCGCTGATGCTAAGGGAGAATTTCAGATCAGCGGCAATGGAGGGGACGTAAAGGCACGAGCTTATGGATATGGGCGTTCGGAGATTGCCCCAGACGGTCAGGGCGCGAAGGATTTGCAGCTGAAGCTGATACCCATCACGCCTCGTGCCCTATATCTTTCCTTCTGGGGCGTGGGAACGCCCTCGGTGCGGGAAGTTGCTCTGCGTCTCACAACCACCACGCCGGTCAATGCTGTGGTGATCGATGTCAAAGGAGATCTGGGGTACATCTGTTACCGGACCGCAGTCCCCCTTGCCAGCAAGATCGGAGCACAAAAAATCACTACGGTCTCCGATATTCATGGCCTACTCGATCGGTTGCATAAGCAAGGTATTTATACGATCGGGCGTATCGTCACATTTAAGGACAATACACTATGCACAGCACAACCCAAGCTCGCTTTACGTCGACACGGAACTCTTTTTAAAGATCGTGAAGGCCTGGCATGGTGCGATCCGTTTCTTTCAGAAGTGCGCGACTATAACATCGACCTGGCGGAGGATGCAGCCAAAGCTGGTTTTGACGAAATTCAGTTTGACTATGTTCGCTTTCCAGATGCGAAAGGTGTCGAGTTTTCCCAACCGAGTACGGATGAATCGCGCCCCAAAACAATTACCGGATTCTTAGCTGAAGCGCGACAAAGGCTAACGCCCTACAACGTATTTCTTTCCGCTGACATATTTGGGTACGTTTGTTGGAACAAAGGTGACATGGGAATCGGCCAAAAAATCGACGAGTTAGCTGGTGTTCTCGACTACGTTTCACCAATGCTCTATCCCTCAGGCTTTCTGTACGGAATTCCAAAGTACCAGAATCCGATACAGCATCCATACGAGATTGTGCGTTTCTCACTCGATCGCGCCAGGGAACGAGCGAAAATCGATCCGGTCCGCTTCCGCCCCTGGCTGCAAGCCTTCGCCGATTATGCTTTCGACAAGCGCCAATTCGGCGAGAAGGAAATTGAGGCGCAAATCAACGCCGCTCAGACGTTCGGAGCGGATGGTTGGATACTGTGGAATCCTCGAAACGTGTATTCAGCTGCTGTGATTCGGGCCGCAACAAAGAAGGACAGCAGTAAGATTCAAGCAACGAATCGGCCTGTACAAGCGGGTTTAGCTTCGCAGTAGCAAAGACGACGGTGTTCTCGCCAAGTGAGATAGGCACTAGCAGCTATCCGCGTTTAGCAATCTTGCCGCAGTCTGGCGCGACTCTCTGCCAATCGGCTTAGGAAGTCTTTTGCCGGAATAGGTCTTCGATGTCGTCAAGCTTATCGTCTAGCCGATTCAGCCTACGCGCTAAACCTTGAATATCGGATGCTGCACGGCGATTGACGTCGAAGTCGAGCTCGCCTCGCAGCCGGTCCTTGGTGTCCTGGCGGTTCTGACTCATCATAATGACCGGCGCCTGAATGGCGGCGAGCATGGAAAGAAACAGGTTCAGCAGGATGAAGGGATAAGGGTCCCAGGCCGCTCGGCCCAGGCTAATGTTGAGACCTGTATAGACGATCAAGGCGACAAAGAAGGTGATGATGAAAGACCAGGATCCGCCAAAGCGAGCGACTGAATCGGCCACGCGGTCCCCCACAGTTAGTTCTTCTTCGATGACTTCATTCGGATTGCGGGTTAGGAAGGTGTCAGACAAATCTGACTAATTAAGCTTCCTCCGTTTTCTTCCTGTCCGATGGCCTCATGTGCATTTTTAGCTCCTGCTTCTCGCCATATATGGAACACAGATGGTCGCGTTTCAAGAACAGGGATTATGTACCGATCCGGCTTTGGTGCACCGATTATGTGGTAGCACATCATTTTGCGGGGGAATGATGGCGCTTCGATAAGTGTGATGCAGGCGTGAAATGGGCGGGCCACGCATTTCACAATCAAACACTTAAAGCATCTCTTCCCTTGCTATCCCACTCGGGCGGCGCCGCTCAGATCTGCCGATCGTGCTAAGGCTTGCTATTTGCAAAAGCAGGCACACTCGATGTCAACTTCCGCGAAAGAAACCCCGCACGCTCCCGGCTTTCGCTCCAGCCAATCGATGATGTGGCGGTAATCGATCCGGTGTTTGCTAAAGCGCACTAACTCCTCCACCTTTCGCCCGCCGTACCACACCTCGACCGTATCTGGTCTGATCCGTGCTTCCACCATCTCGCCGATCAGGCGTAGCATCGCTGGTTGGCGAATTCTCTGCAGGTGGTCCCTGCGGCGGGAGGTCAGGAGACATGGCAGTCTACACTTCGGCAGTGTAATTCTTCGAATGACACTCCATCAAATCGGGTCCGCTGTTCGCGTTACTTTGGTCCGAGCCGGCGGTAGAAATCTCGTAAGTGCGCCACGTACTCGGCACCCGCAACTTCGAGCGAGTCACTATGATGCGCGGCTGAAACCGTCCAGAACTGCTTCGGCTCGTTAGCAGCGTCAAAAACCGCTTTGCCGTGTGAAAAAGGCACGATTTCATCCGCGTCGCCGTGGATCACCATCAACGGAGCATGCATGCGAATTGCGTTCGGAGTGATAATGCAGTAAGTAATCGCGAAGGGCGCGGCGCAGCGAAGACTCACCAAAGAGAATCAGCTTGGCTAGGCATTCCTCTTTCACCGAGCGCACCCAGCGTTCCGCGAACGCGTTCAAGTTTGGACTGCGCGGAGGGAGTGTCAGGCACGTGACCTCCCCCGCTGACAACGTGTCTTGAAACGAGGAGCAGAACTTTAGCGCATTCCTATTCAAATTTGGTTTTTGGACGCAGCTGAGCTCGTCGAAGAACCAAGATTGGACGGTTGCGCGAACTGATGGGCTGCAACCAATCTTTCAAGCGCTTTCGCGTCTGCCACGCGGACCTGCATTCGGCGACAGTCGCAGGATGCGACAGCTGCCGCCCTGGGAGCTGTTAAATTTGCTGTTAACCCGGGTGCTAGTTAAATTTGATGTAAGTTATACGATTCGAAGCGATTAGCCGCCAAACAGGTAAAGACGAAGCACGCAGACTTGATTCCCGACTTCGGGAATTGGAGGCTCGATCTAATCGCGCGAACCTCGCCGTGGACTGGAGGGATCTGCAGAAGCCCGTCAAGAAAGTGCCGCTTGTTTCTCGCTGACGCTCCTCCAGATCACCTGATGGCCGAGAATCCCAAGCTGCGCGTAGTCGGCGCACACCTCGGTAGCATGGAGACCAACGTCGATGACATCGCCTGGCGCTTCGACTTATACCCCAATTTCGCAGTCGATATGGCGGCGCGCATTCCGTACTTCATGCTCCAGCCGCGTGACAAGGTGCGCGCGTTCCTTCTCAAGTACCAGGATCGGGTGCTCTACGCGACGGACCTAGTGGTGTTTCCCCGGTCCAAAACGGAAGCCACGCTCGCCGAGTTCCGCAGCACGTATGCGCGCGACTGGAAATTTTTCTCGACCGACCAGAAGGTCGAGTACATGGGCCAAACCTACCAAGGCCTGGCGCTGCCTCGTCCTGTCCTGCGCAAGTTGTTTCACGATAACGCCGTGCGTTGGTTCCCCGGCCTCGTCAGCGGCGCGAAGTAAGTCCTCAACTCGCCCGTTGGCATGGAACATGGCTGTCAGCAACACCCCAGCCACCGCTCCCTACTAGTGCGCTCCTGAGTCGTCCTTATCCAGAAACGATATTGTCGTCCCACCATGTGGGCGCATAGCCGATTTACCTTCAATATTTAGCATTTTCGAAGGCAAGCCAAAGTCGGAATGAGCAAGCTCGTGCTTTGCGCTTGTTTTTTGGATTTGTGGCCACATTCTTATCACATAGCTCGAGGGTCCCGAGCACGGTGCTCGAGATGCCGGTTCAAATGGACGAAATGCGCGTTATACGAGCGAGTCACGCAACTCCGGGCTGCCGCGAACTCCCACAAGGAAATGTGATACAAATGAGCCTCCCGAGGACTAATGCCAAAAAACATCATCGTTTGTTCGGATGGAACCGGGAATACCGCAATTAAGAACCGCGGCACGAACGTCTTCAAGCTATTCGAAGCGATCGATCTCAACGGCCACCGCACCGATTTCGAACTTACGCCGCAGATCGCGTCGTGGATGCTTTCCAGCCAATCATGCCGGGAAGATACGCGTGGGCTTTCCCCACCGCAAATTTTTCGCACGTCCATTCCATTTACGGTGGCCACTTTATGGACATGCTTTTTCGAGCCGTTGGCTTCCCGAAAAAGCTGACTGCGGTTGTAGAGAATCAGTTTCCCTTCATCACTATTGAGGAGGCGGGAGAGAAGGTTCCCAACACCAGTCCGAACGAGGTGATGGTCATCGGCACCCTGGAAGGTGGATGCCTGTTTTCAGTTCAAATCGAAGGTGGGCAACAGCATCGCACCGGCCTTCAGATCGACACAGGTACCGAAGGCGTTCTAAGGGTTACGAACCCGCGTGCCTTTGAAAACAAAGAGGACAACTCCATCGAGGGAGTGAACGGGAATGCGTCGTCCCTCTCCCCACTTCCGGTGCCCGCTGAATACCAATCTCTTGCGGCCTCTCAGCTCGACGCAAGCGCGCAAGATATGGCATACCTCTACGCCGCGTATGCACGCGACCGCAAAAACGGGACGTCAGAAGCGAGTAATTTTCGAGATGCTGTGCGGCAACATCACCTGATCGATTTGTTGTCTCGTCTGCGGATTCCGAAGTGTTTAGCGTCGCGATATCACACGCAAATCCATCTCTTCTGCATGGAGCGTGAAGCTGCCACCGTTCCCGTTACGAGGGACAACCGTAATCCTGGCCGGGTTTGACTCATTGACCAAGTCATCGACAGCTTCCGTTGCATCGAGCACAACCGTCTTTGGCATGTTGCCCATTTGCATCGCGTCGGCTACGACTGCGATAACCCCAAGATGTTTCACGCTGAAGCCACGAACCGACACGATGTCAAAGACTCCCGTCGCGCTCTTAGGCATAGGAACTTCTCGAAGTACGATAGCAACGGAATCCTGGTTTCGAACTGCTTCAATGAGACTCGTTTTAACTCTGTAAGACAAATCTAAAACCGGGCCGGAAATGCTCCCCGAATACTTCAATCTACCTTCATACATGTTCACGATTGGTGCTTGCGATTGTTCTGGTGCTTGCGATTCCTCCGCTGAAGCAGACGACGTTCGGCGGGTAGTCGAAGCGGGGTAGGTGTACCTAAGATAGCTCGGGTAATTGAGCACGTCAGCAGCACTCATCGAGACAGTCCGTCGATTCTCATCGTAGAAATTCCAACGCTCGGAAAGGAATGCCGGATCGGTGGGATTCCGATAGGCCGGGGAGGGCCGGGTAGCGGCGAGGGCGTTCCAATTACTCCATATCTTGTCTATGTTGCAGTGATGCGCGTAGAAAATTGGATCGCGGGCAGCATAGCCAAGATGACCCATATCATGAAAGGGAGACGTATGCAATCCAATGTCATCGTGGATGGCATCATGTGGATTACTTTCACACGCACCCCCCCTGCTGGCGGTTCCGCCGAAGGTCGCAAAGTCAGCAATTCCATATAGCAGAGCGATGCGTT
>JBPCLH010000139.1:0-112221 GCA_051003475.1 Bryobacteraceae bacterium | reverse complement strand
GGTCTGTTTTACTCGCGACGGTCTGGTCGCCGCAAAGTTCCTCGCTGAGCTCTATAAACGCCAGATCGCCTGGATGTCAGAAGTCGAACTTGAGGGCATCGGCCCCGTCCTGCGGGCATGCGTGACGAGTTTCCGGACAACCGAGCAGGATATCGAATGGGTCGTCGGCGAGATGAGCCGAATCCCTCACGGCGCAGAATAGATTCATGAGATGCGAGACGATAGCCGTTCACGCTGGTTATGAGGACGACCCGACGACCCACTCGGTGGCCGTGCCCATCTACCAAACCGTCGCTTACTCATTCGATAGTGCCGACCATGCAGCGGCTTTGTTCAATCTTGAGGCCGAAGGATTTCGCTACACCAGGATCAGCAACCCCACGACTGCCGTGCTGGAGCGGCGCGTCGCGGCGCTCGAGGGCGGGCTCGAAGCTTTGTGCGTGAGTACGGGGCAAGCAGCCGTCAATTACGCGATCCTCAATCTCACCGGATTAGGCACCAACATCGTCTCGTCTCCCCAACTCTACGGCACCACGCAGACCCTGTTCGCTCATGTGCTGCCGAGTCAGGGGGTGACGGTCCGGTTCGCTGAGTCGGATCAGCCCGAAGCAATCGAGAAGCTGATTGACCATGACACGCGAGGAGTGTTCTGCGAGAGTGTCGGCAATCCTGCCGGAAACATCTGTGACATTGAAGCGCTCGCTCGGGTTGCGCACAAACACGGCGTTCCGCTGGCGATCGACAACACCGTCGCCACGCCCATCCTGCTGCGCCCAATCGAGTACGGCGCCGATATTGTAGTGCATTCCCTGACTAAATTCATGAGCGGTCACGGGACAACTCTCGGAGGCGCCATCGTTGACAGTGGCAGGTTTCCGTGGAAAGAGCATGCGCGGCGTTTCCCTATGTTCAGTCGGCCCGATCCCTCCTATCACGATCTGGTCTACACCGAACATTTCAAGGACGCCGCTTACATCGGGCGCTGTCGCGCTGTCTACCAGCGGACATCCGGGGCCGTATTATCACCGCTCAGTGCCTTCCTGCTGCTTCAGGGTATCGAGACGGTTCCATTGAGGGTCGAGCGTCACGTGGCAAACGGCAAGCAAGTCGCCGAATTCCTGTCTGCGCACCCCAGGATCGACTGGATCAACTACGCGGGGTTCCCGGAAAGTCCGTATTTCCAGCTCGCGCAAAAGTATCTTGGTGGCCGCGGCTGCTCTTTAATGACCTTTGGGGTAAAAGGAGGGTTCGAAGCCGGTAAGAAGTTCTATGATGCGCTCAAGTTGATCAAGCGCCTCGTGAATATCGGCGACGCCAAGTCCTTGGCCTGTCATCCGGCCTCGACCACTCACCGGCAGATGTCCCCTGAAGAGCAAGCTCGTGCCGGAGTGACACCCGAAACGATGCGGCTAAGCGTCGGCATCGAACATGTTGATGACATCATCGCCGATCTCGATCAAGCGCTCGATGCCAGTTCTCTGTGAGTTGTCAAAGCCGGATCCGCCCTAAGCCGCAACCTTAGATGTCTTGAATGGTGTGCCCTCCGCGTAACGCCAGACAGGCTTCCGGGCGGACACGTGCTCGGCTTCGCACACCCAACTCTTTATCGATCGCATCTGGACGACAGTTCGAGTGACGCAACTCTCATGATCCTGAACCCGGCTACGGCCGGGGTATTGGCACCCTTTCCCCTGCAAACCGTTCAGACCTCGACCTCGCAGTCGATGCGGCCCAGAGACGTTCTTTGCTTGGCGCAAGATCCCTGCTTTTGAAGGTCCAAGATCATGCGCACAGCCGCGGAACTCCTTCGTTTAAGGATCGAGACAATCGCCCGCATTCTGATGATGGAACAGGGCAAGCCCTTGTCGGAGCCCAAGAGTGAGATCCTGAAGGTCGTGGATCTCACCGATTGGTTTGCCGAAGAAGCTCGCCGGACATATGGCCGCGTCATTCCCCCGCGCTCTGAAGACGTTTACCAGCGAGTGATCAAGCAATACGTTGTCCAGTAGCCGACTTTTCGACTGCGACGCAGTGGCCTCGGCCGCTTTCAATGTTGGGTTAATGGAGCTAGAAACGGTGCTGCGCTGTGCTCCCTCTATGTCTCTACGCTGACCCGCCTGATCACGGGATCAGCGTTGGTCCACATTCCTGCGCAACCAGAACTTCGGCGGCAGTATCATAAAGGATGCGTGCGAGGGTGGCCATCCATCACCACACGGCACACCAAAGCAGCAGCTACGCGATTGCGGATTGCGTGCAGTGTATGCAGATAAGCCGCGCGTTTCCAATTCACACCGAGACAAGACTTTCTCAATGAAGGCGATCACTAGAACGGAAGCAGCGCTGACAACCGTTCTGGTGATGTGTTTCGCGGCTACATCTTTCTCCGCCAAAGCATCTGCTCCCGCGCGTCGCACTTGTTGGAATCCGAAAACCGCTGCAACATACCTCGATCAAAGAGCTGAGTGGTGGATATCCTGGCCCGCTGCCGCCCGCGATCACGAAACTTTCTGCATCTCCTGTCACACCGTCCTGCCGTATGCGCTCTCGCGATCCGCGCTGGGAGGGACCCTTGGTGAGAAAGTCCTCGCACCTGGCGAACGCAGGGTTCTGGACAACGTCATCAAGCGCGTGCGCCTCTGGAATGAAGCTAAACCGTTTTACGGCGCCGATAAAGCACTCCAGTCCCGAGGAACGGAATCCGTTCTCAACGCTCTGATCCTTGCGAGCTTTGATGCACGGAACAGCACGGTCCGTGCGGACACCCGCGCCGCCTTCCGAAATATGTGGGCTTTACAACAGACGACCGGAGATGAAAGCGGCGCCTGGCCCTGGCTCAATTTGGGTAACGAGCCCTTTGAGGCGAACGACTCGGTGTTCTATGGAGCGGCTCTCGCCGCGGTCGCATTGGGCGCTGCTCCCGGCAATTTCCGGGAATCGCCGGAAATCCAGGGAAATCTCAACCTCATGCGGGATTATCTCGATCGCGAATATGCTCGACAGTCGCTCAGCAACCAGGCAGTTCTGCTCTGGGCCTCTTCGAAATTGCCGGGCCTTCTTTCACCCCAGCAGCAGATCTCGATTGTCGACTGTCTTATCAGAGAGCAACAGTCGGCCGGAGGCTGGAATTTATCGTCCCTCGCCTGGACGTGGCGTGAATCAAGTTTGAAAGGGCTCGCGAAACTCTGGTTCCGATCCGAAAACACGCCTCTCGGAGGCAAAAGTGACGGATATGCCACGGGCATGATCGCCTACGTTCTCGAGCAATATGGCCTGCCTCGCGACAACGCCCATCTGCAACGGGCCCTCGATTGGCTGGGACGTAATCAGAGCAAATCCGATGGCCGTTGGCCGGGCTATTCCTTGAACCATCCCCGAGAGGAATCCCAAACAGGCCTGTTCATGAGCGATGCTGCGACCGCATACGCCGTGCTTGCGCTCACCGCATTAGGCCGCACATTCAGTGCCCCGTCCTTTGAGCCGCACGTCCTCTAAATTCAGTGTCTTTTCCTAAAGGTCGGCCGAAAAACTTTCAAACGACCAAGCACCGTCGCCGACCTACTCTGAAGATTGGTCTTAGAAATTCGGCAGATCGGAAGGGCTTCATCGCCCGACGGGTGTAGGCGCTTTTCATCCTTCCCTTTATACTGAGCGAGTGACCGCTGACCTTTGCCTCCGAGGAGATCTCATTCTCCCCGATCGCATTTCGACAAACACCTGTATGGTGGTTCGGGGCGGGCGGATCGCGAGCATAGATGGCGACGAGGCCACTGCATCGGGCATGCGTTCGATTGGCGTATCCGATGGCTATATTTCGCCTGGATTTGTGGATCTCCATGTTCACGGTGGTAACGGGGCCGACTATATGGATGGCACGGCGGAAGCTATCCGTACGGCGAATCGTGTGCATCTCTTGCATGGCACAACTTCGATATTTCCGACGACTACGACCGGCTCCCCACAGCAATTGGAGCGTATGATTCGATCCTGCGCAGAGATACGCGATCGATGGTCGATTGCTGATGGAGCGCGTATCGCCGGAGTTCACTTCTACGGGCCTTACTTCGCGTCCGAGAAGGTCGGATGCCATTCCGTGGCTGGACGTCGGGATCCCAGCCCAGAGGAATACGAAAGACTTTTTGCATTTGGCATTATACGCATTGCCACTTGCGCGGCCGAGTTGCCAGGTGCTGAGGCTTTCTACCAAGCAGCACAGAAACAGGGTTGCCTTCTGACTTGCGGACATTCCGATGCTAACTGGGCCGAAATGCAGCGGGCATTTGATGCCGGCGTTCGTCACGTGGATCATTTTTGGTGCGCGATGAGTTCGGTTTCCTCATTGCGGGACCGATTCGGTACGCCCATGCAGGCGAGCATGGAACAGTTTGTGGTCGCTGAACCCGAAATGAGTACAGAAGTCATCGCTGACGGGCAGCATCTATCACCGGAACTGCTCGACTTCGCTTTTCGAATGAAGGGCTGTTCCAGACTTTGCCTTGTGACAGATTCCAATCGGGCAATGAATATGCCCGCTGGAGATTATCGGTTTGGTCCGCAAGAAGACGGTACCTGGATTAAGAGCGATGGGGAGGTGGGTTTTATTCCTGGGCAAGGTTTAGCGAGTTCGGTCCTCGGCATGGACGCAATGGTGCGTACGATGGCCCGTCATACGTCAGCCTGCCTGCCGGAAGTCATTCGCATGGCGAGCTTAACACCCGCCGAACGTGCGGGGATCGCAAACGATTTTGGCAGCCTCGAGCTCGGCAAACAGGCCGACATTCTCGTGCTCGACAGGAACCTCGAAGTGAAACAGGTGTTCGTGGGAGGTGAGCTGGTGGTCTAGCGGAGCGCTTTACGGATCGGCGAAGAGACTAAGCCGAAATCTCCAGCATCAAAAGTATTCTCAAATTTGGCAGATGAAAGCTCTCTACATTACCCAACCGGGCACAACACAAGTGAGAGATCTCGACCCACCCAAACCCTCGGTCGATGAGATTCTGCTCAAACCCCGCCTGATCGGCTTGTGCGGAACAGACCTAAGCACCTTCCGTGGTAAGAATCCGCTGGTTCGCTATCCTCGTATCCCTGGACACGAGATTGCCGCCACGATCGTTGCAACCGGATCTGAGGTCCCTGCGGAATTTCGTCCTGGCGTACACGTAACGGTCTACCCCAACACCTCTTGCGGTACATGCGCCTCCTGCAAACGCGGTCGGACGAATGCGTGCAAACACAATCAGACTCTAGGCGTTCAGCGCGATGGAGCCATGACCGGTCTTTTCACCGTTCCCTGGCAAAAGGTCGTTCAAGCATCGCGCCTTTCACTCCAGCAATTAGTTTTGATCGAACCGTTGGCCGTTGGCTTTCATGCCGCTGAGCGGGGCAGAATCACGCAGGCAGATACCGTAGCCGTTATCGGTTGTGGTACGGTCGGCCTCGGTGCGCTAACTTCCGTTGTTTCACGCGGTGCGACCGCCATTGCCATAGATTTGGACGACAACAAGTTCGCACTCGCAAAGCAAATCGGTGCCCAACACTTCATCAACTCCCACAGTCCATTGCTGCACGAACGTCTGCAAGCCATTACGAACGGCCTCGGACCGGACGTCATTATCGAGGCCGTCGGAACTCCCGACACCTATCGGCTTGCCATTGAGGCGGTCGCTCACACCGGCCGTGTTGTCTATATAGGTTGGGTAAAAGAGCCCGTCAGCTTCGAGACCAGTCTGTTCGTGCACAAAGAGCTGGATATCTTGGGTTCGCGCAACTACATCGACGAATTTCCATCGGTCATCGACGTCTTGTCGAAAGGGAGGTTCCCAGTAGAAGCGGCGATCTCTGTAACCGTGGCACTCGAATCTGCCGGTGATGCTCTGCGCGACTGGAGTGAGTCCCCGCGCTCCTTCACAAAAATCCTGGTCGACATGGACGCGAGCTCTCAATGAATCCGTTTCGCATATTTCCCGGCTGAATCCGCCAGACCCCCTGATTCAGGTAACAACTTACTTGGCAACTCCACGCCCATCTAGCACACTAAGTTTACGGTACGATAAAGACCCGCGAGAATCGGGCGTGAATCCATTATGTTCTGTCGCCATTGTGGTGCCCAAATTGAACAGGATTCCGCGTTCTGTTCTAAATGCGGTGGTTCTCAATCCGTCACCGTCACGATGCCATCCACAACACCTGAACGTATAAAGTTTCTCGCGTATCGGCCCTGGAGCAAAACTAATCTTCATCCTCATCGGGGCCTTCACGGTTCTCGCTTTAATCAGCCAAGCGGTATCGCACTATCAAGCTAATCAGCCAGAAACACCTATTACAACGCGTATTCCATGTGTTTGTGCGGCATCATTCGATGATATTACGCCCCTTCTCAGGGCTTATTCGACAGGGGATCTGGCAGCACTGGCAGGCCTTGTAGGTCGCGGAAAGGCCCTTGAGTTAGAAGAAGGCGTGAAGCTACATGTGGGCGACCGCGACCGCAATAGCGGTATGGCATACGTCTCTGTTGAATCGGGTGCTAAGATCGGCGAGGGTTGCTGGATACGGGAAGGGTTTCTCCGGGAATGACGTATCACTTTCTTTAGCGCGACCTGTCATCTCCCAGTTACAGGCATATTCTTGGCTTGCGTTTTCTTCGCCCGTGACCGTTTCCACTTCGCCTCTTGCGTATCGATTTCTGATTTTGGAACCGCGATTACGGCGCGGAAGAATTTGTCGAACTTTCCTAATTGATCTGGGCCATCGCATCGTGCGATCAGGTCATCGGGAATGGTAATCGGCTTCGAAAACTCCGTGGATTTCATCCGCTTAAATGATGATACTCCCAGATCCTGGACCTCGGCTTGGGATCGGCGGCGGTACATCCTCCGAATTAATCCCTTGGTACTAATGAAACTGCTCGGGCGACCAGTCACAGCTTTTCTCTTTACATTTCACCCGTTTTAATGCCAACCTAGCATTCCCAGGGATAATTTGCCGATTGAAAGTTGTCGACACTTGGGGGGGGGGACATATCTGGCTATAAAATCATCAGTTTCCGCATGCAAAGGGACTCGATGGAACACTCAGTTACAGGCGAACATCTTTTAAAGAGGGAGAGCCGTCTAGTGAAGAAGACATACAACGTTGGTGGGCAGCAAATACCGGGCGAAGAGGTTGAATTTGAGAGTGAGCGTGAAGGATGGAATACCTACATACTTCATGACGGAACGAAGCTGAAACTGAAAGCGGTTGTCGGACAGATTATTAGGCTTGAGGCGTATAAGCCTGACGGCGATCCCCTCTATCTAGTGAATGCATCAAATGTCGTCACTGCTGATGTTCCTGAGAGCTTAAAGAAAAAACCGGAGTGAATGTATGCCTATCAACCAAATGGATGTCATCTATTTCGATTCAAGTTCGGTCACCGTTTCCACTGGTGGACTTGAGCAGGTGTTCTTGCCCTCTAATGACGAGAAGAGCATACAAACTGTTCTGTCCGACGCGGTTCAATTCTCATTCCAGAAAAGGACTACTATGGGAATCCTCACCGCGACAGTCAACGACTTTATCGTGAATCAGTTCTCCAAGATTCCCGATGTCAATTACATCTACGCACAACAAACAGGCGACGTATTTTACGTTTGGGTTGTCCTTAAGGATTCAGGCGATGAACTTCTGGATCGCGCAATAGATGCCCAGCAGTTTGTCATGCGAGAATTTCGACAGTTCGCATTCGACTTCAACATTGTCTTTCAGATGGGGAGAGATGTCACCGAACTGATCGCTCCAGCGACCCCGTTGTATCAGCGAGCATGAGGGGCTTGGAAGTTTGCCGCTCAAGCAGGAACATCTAGACAAGTCGAAGGCCGCAGAAAAACTTGCGCTCTCTTTTAATCTCAGCGATCCAGGAGCTATAGACTGGGCGATCACGTTGTTGTTTTACTCAGCGCTACATCAAGTTGAAGCCTATTTCGCAATCCATGGAATACATCACGGCGGACACGGTGGGACCGGAGGACGGGACAGCAGTGTTGCGAACGATTCCAATACCGGGCCGATTTCTAAAGTCTATGTCCGCATGAAAACTCATAGCATCAATGCCAGATATAACTATATGAATTACACGCCGATGAGGGTCGAGAGAATGAAAGCCGATCTGGATATAATCAAAACACACGTTGCGCCGTTGCTTTAGCTGCGCTTAGAGAAGTACCTGAAGGTCGGACCGATTTTAGCTATTTCCCTTTTGTCGCTTCCCTTTTACTTTGCCGCGCCCCTGCCGTTTGCGTTCCTTCTCAGTTAATACACGTCGCAGAATCCTGCTTCCCAGTGAGATTATCCCAAGTGAGACGCTTTCCGGTTACTTGCCTAACAGCGAGGTCAAAGCGTTCCGCGTCATTCATGTCCTTGCGGTTGTTATAGCGGTACGCTTGCTCATCCAAATAGCGGAACAGATGGAACGGCTCGACGCTCACATAGGTTCCACTGATGCCGCGCTTCAACAGGCACCAGAAATTTTCTAAGCCGTTGGTATGCACTTGCCCGTCTACATACTGAACGGCGTGGTCTATCACTTGGTGCGCGTAATCGCTGGCGAGTCCATCGTATGAAAGCAGAGCGTCAGTATAGAGCGCCGATCCAGCTTCGACGTGCTTCTTTACTTCTTCCTGAAGTGCATGCTTCTTTCGATTGGGAACAACGGCAGTTCGGACTTTGCCGCCCCGCTGCAAGATTCCCATGACGGCGGTTTTGTCTTTCGTCCCTGTTCCGGTAATGCGCCTCTGCCGTTTGCCGACGTGCATGTTTCGCGCCTTACCGCCGATAAAAGTTTCGTCTGCCTCGCAGTGTCCAGTCAGTTTTTCAAAGCTTCCATCATGCAATGCCATTCTTATCCGGTGATTCAGGAACCATGCGGTTTTCTGTGTGACACCGATTGCCCGATGCACTTCATAGGAACTGACACCGTTTTTGCAAGTTACGATGAGCCACATGGCCATTAGCCATTTATCCAGACCGATTGGCGACTCCTCAAAAATTGTGCCGGTCTTTACTGTGAACTGCCGCTGGGCATGATGGGAACCGCACTGCCAGCGGTTATGCTTTTCTGAGAAGATGACCTTATCGCTTCCACAGACGGGACAGGTAACTCCCTTAGGCCAGCGCCGTGTTACTACGAAATTTCGGCAATTCTCAGGATTTGAGAAATAGATGACGGCTTCCTGAAGCGTCTTAGGTTCCGGTTCCATGGTTCAAGTATGCCGGAATCGAGTGGAGTTGTCAAGTAAGTTGTTACCCTGATTCAGGTCGTCTGTGCGCGCTGGCTGAAGTGGAGGTTGCGGGGTTAAGCGAGCAGGCCGTTTACGACGGTTCCCGCTATATCGGTCAACCGAAAGTCACGGCCTTCGAAGCGGTAAGTCAACCTGGTGTGATCGATTCCCATGCGGTTGAGAATGGTCGCTTGCAGGTCGTGCACATCGACCGGATCTTCCGCAATGTTGTAACCGAGCTCATCCGTCTTTCCGAGCGTAATGCCCGCCTTAAGGCCGCCTCCGGCCATCCACATCGTGAAGGCGCGTGGATGGTGGTCGCGCCCAAGGAATTTTGAATTATTTCGCGCTTCGTTCATCGGCGTTCGACCGAATTCGCCGCCCCAGACTACGAGAGTGCTGTCTAGTAGTCCGCGCTGCTTCAAATCCTGGATGAGGGCGGCGGCGGCGCGGTCGGTTTCCTGACAGAGACTCGGCAAACGGTTAACGATGTCATCGTGACTGGACGTGCCGTGGTTATCCCATCCGCGGTGATAGAGCTGAACGAAGCGGACCCCGCGCTCGACCAATCGGCGGGCCAGCAGGCAGTTGTTGGCGAACGATTTTTTGCCGGGTGCCGTTCCGTATAGCTCGTGAATAGACGCGGGTTCCTTAGAGATGTCGACCAGTTCGGGCACGCTGGACTGCATGCGGTAGGCCATCTCGTAAGACGCGATGCGAGTCAGGATTTCCGGATCGCCGTTGCTCGCGAGATGCATTTCGTTCAGGTTCTTCAACAAATCTAAAGACTCACGACGCGTCTGATCCGAGACCTCTTCCGGATTCGTGAGGAAGAGGACGGGGTCGCCTTGCGAGCGAAATTCGACTCCCTGGTATACGGTCGGCAAGAAGCCGCTGCCCCAGCATGCTTTGCCGCCATCGGGTTGGTTCTCGCCCGAAACCAGCACAACGAAGCCAGGCAGATCTTTGCACTCGCTCCCGAGTCCATAGGTCATCCACGAGCCCATGCTAGGACGGCCGATGATCTGGAATCCAGTGTTCATGAAGATTTGAGCCGGTGCATGATTGAACTGCGTGGTGTGAACTGATTTGACGATCGCGATGTCGTCGGCTACGCGCTGCAGGTAAGGCAACAACTCTGAAATTTCAGCGCCGGATTGCCCGCAGCGCTTGAACTCATAGGGCGAGCCTAGCAACTTGGGTGTGCCTTTAATAAAAGCGAAACGCTCGCCTTTCATCAGCTCCTGCGGCACATTTTGGCCATCATATTTTTGAAGGGTCGGTTTGGAATCAAGCAGATCCACTTGCGACGGAGCGCCCGCCATGAAGAGAAAAATTACGCTCTTCGCTTTGGCGGGGAACATGGGTGGCTTCGGGGCTAGGGGATTGGTGGCATCTACCCTGACATCGCTTGCGAACAGCGAAGTATTGAGAAGGCCGGTTAGCGCCGCAGTCCCGACGCCGAATCCCGATTGCCTGAAGAAATGCCGCCGCGTCACCGCGCGAAGCAATTCACTGGAAGGGCCGCAAGGCATCTGCTTCATGACTCAGTCTTTGCTGATGGTCTCATCCATGTTCAGTAAGACGTTGGCCACCATGGTCCAAGCGGAATCCTCCGCCGCGTTATCCCGGCTCTTCGCGAGTTGCTGATTATAGAAGCTGATAACGCGCTCGAGCTCGGACGGGGAGGGAGGGCGCGAAATCGTCAAGTAGAAACCGTAGGTAGCTCGATCCGCCACACTCGTTCCACCTTCCGACATCATGCGCTTTGCCATTGCACGAGCGGCGTCGAAGAAGTAGGGATCGTTTAAACCGGTCAATGCTTGTAAAGGCGTGTTCGTGCGAACGCGGCGTACCGTGCAGAATTCACGGCTGGGTGCGTCGTAAGTGGCCAGGCTCGGGTATGGGGCGCTTCGGCGCATAAACGTATAAATCGCACGCCTGTAGCGATCCTCACCTTCGCTTTGCACCCATTTATCGTCGCTATACGGAATGTCCCAGACACCTGCGGGCTGATACGGAAAAACGCTCGGGCCATACATCTTGCTGCTCAATAGGCCACTCGCTGAAAGCGCGATATCGTGCACCATCTCGGCTTCGACGCGGAATCTCGGTCCTCGCGCATAGAGCAGGTTGTACGGATCACGCGCGAGCAGCTCGGGTGTCGCGCGCGACGATTGCCGGTAAGTTGCGGAGGTCACGATAAGGCGTTGGATCTTCTTCATGCTCCAACCATCTTTCATGAATTCGCTCGCGAGCCAGTCGAGCAGTTGCGGGTGGGATGGCGCGTCGCCCTGCGTACCAAAATCTTCACTGGTCTGAACAATGCCGTGTCCAAAGAGCGCTTCCCAAAAGCGGTTCACCGCCACGCGCGCCGTAAGCGGGTTGTCGTCGCTCACCAGCCACTCGGCGAGCCCAAGGCGGTTCGGCATGGCGTCCTTCGGCAACGGGTTCAAGATGGTTGGAACGTCCGCGTAAACAAGATCGCCTTTGCTCAAAAAGCTGCCCCGCTCGCGAATTTGAGTGGCCGGGCGGGAGTATGAAGGCTTGTCCCGCATCACCATTGCCGTCACGATCCCCAACTTCTCCAACTCTTTCTCGAAATTGGCCATCTGCTTTCGGGTTGGGTCAAGCGACGGAGACACGTCGCGATACGCGGCGGCGAGTTGCCGACGCTGCTCTGGGGTACGCTCATCCGCAAGTTTGGTGAGAACAGGTCGCAAGCGAGCCGGCAGCTTGGCGATGAATTCTGGATCTTTCGTTGAGGTAACGGACAACCGGAAGCGCCCGATATTTCGCGAAGCGTGGCGCATCTCGTGCTTCACTGTGACAGCCACGAGAGTGCCCGTCGAGAAGCCGAACGGCTCGGGCGGCAAGAAAACTGCTTGGCGCCGAAGGGGCGTTCCGGTCTTTGCGTCGATGGCCCAGCCGCGCAATTGTGTTTCCTTCAACCCTGGTTCCTTCCGCCACAAATCTTTGACGTTGTAACCGTCCTGCGACTCGTCTGCCAGCGCCTGTTTCCAGATAATGTGTTGCTTCGCTTGCGGATTATCGGCGGGAGCCACTTCGACGTCGCAATCGCTCAAGAAAAAATTCCCTTCCGCATCGCGACCCGGACCCCCGTGAGGCAGACTCGGATCGGGCAGCACTTCCAACCGCACTGCGGTGATGGAGTTCAGATCTGATTTCGCCTCAATCGTGTACGTGTCTGCCTGTGGATTCTTCCCCGACGCCAGAATCGAACTGTCGGGCAGGAGCTTCAGAGTTGCGCCCCCGGCGGATTCGTATCGAGATGGATGAAGCGCGGGCCATTGCTTCTCGACATCTTGCATCTCGGCTTCCCAGGATTTCTGAGCCACGTCGAGCTCCGGCGTTTGCGTATCGAGCACTTTCTGAAGACGGGCTATCGCGGCTTTTAATTCCGCGCTTCGCTTTTCCTGCTCGGGTGTGGGTAGTTCGATCTCGGGTTCCTGTGCCCAGTGATCGTCCTTTCCGCCTACTTTGTATTCACCGTTGCTGTAAAACGCGAGGAATCGATAGTAATCCTTTTGGGTGAACGGATCGAATTTGTGGTTGTGGCATTGCGCGCAACCGAGAGTCGAGCCGAGCCAGACAGAAGCAGTCGTATTGACGCGATCCACCAGCGAATACCAGTAATACTCTTCGACATCGATGCCGCCTTCCTGATTGAGCATCGAATTGCGGTGAAAGCCGGTGGCGATCAATTGATCCTTCGTCGGATTCGGCAACATATCTCCGGCGATCTGGTTGATCGTGAAATCGCGAAACGACATGTCTTGGTTCAGAGCACGGATGAGCCAGTCGCGATACTGCCATGCCGTGCGCCTTCCATCCTTTTCGTAACCGTTGCTGTCGGCGTAGCGAGCGAGGTCCAGCCATGGCCGGGCCCAGCGCTCGCCGTAGTGAGGGGATGCCAAAAGGCGATCCACAACTTTCTCATAAGCGTCAAGACTCCTGTCGGAAATGAAAGCGTCCACTTCCCGAGGAGAGGGCGGCAAGCCGGTAAGGTCGAGATAAACCCGCCGAATCAGTGTAGCTTTGGCAGCTGCCGGCGAGGGCTTCAACCCCTCTTTCTCCAGCTTGGCGAGGATGAAATTGTCGATGGGATTCTGGCACCACGCGACATTTCGAACCTGAGGGATGGGCGGTGGCACAGGCTTGACATAGGCCCAGTGCTTTGCGGGCTGGGAGGACGCAATCGGAGTTGTAGCGTCTGGACCCGAAGCACCGGCTTCGATCCATCGACGAATCGCGCTGATCTGATCCTGAGAAAGTGGCGGCCCACCGTACGGCATTTGTGGGCGTTCCTGCGCCATCAATCGGCGAATCAGGCGACTACTTCCGCTCTGGCCGGGTACGACAACTTTTCCAAAATCGCTGCCCTTCAAGATCGCTGAGAGTGAATCCAGGCGCAGACCATTTTGCTGCACATCGGGTCCGTGGCAGGAATAACAGCGGGCTGCGAGGATGGGGCGGACGGTCGTCGCGAACAGCGAAGATTGCTGGGTATTGGCCGGTGCAGGCTGCGAGCTCCCACTATTTCCCCCGGGCACGTTTGCTTCAGAAGCTGTGAAACTGCCGTGGTCAATCCAGGACCGGATCAACTGGACCTTCTCAGGTGAAAGGGGATCGCCGCCCATCGGCATTCGCGGGGCATCTGTCAGTCCCAGAATGCGCTTGATCAGCAAGCTTTGCGTGCTGTTGCCGGGTACAATTGCCGGACCTGAAATGCCTCCGCGCAAAGCCGCGGCTTCGGAGTCGAGCCGCAGCTTGCCCATTACCATGTCGCCACCGTGGCACTTGACGCAGAGCTGCTGAAAAATGGGCGCGATTTCGGTTTGAAACTCTAACGGCTTGCCGATTGCGGGCTGAGCCGCGATGATGCGTGGGGCGCTGAAAACCAGAGCGAACGCAGCTAAGAATCGGATCACGCGACCCTCTGCAATTTACTTACTCGTCCGACTTCCACCCATTCGACGACATAGATGTTTCCAGCGTGATCGAAACAGGCGCTATGCGGACAGACGAATTTGCCGGGCTTGAAGTGATCGCGCGATAATTTCCGGGTTCGCATGTAGTCGCTTTGAGAATCGTCGCCAAGATTCGTGATGATTCTATTGGCGCCGTCCATCAGCGTCACGCGGGCGAATAGATCAGGCACCACCATGTCACCGTTTTTGTAAACGTTGAAGTGGCAAGGCGCGTTTGTTCCGTACAGGAAACCGATGTGCCTGCCATCCAGCGTGAATCGTTGGATTCGCTTGTTGCTTCGGTCCGCAACTACGAGAATCGGCTCCGGGCCACGCTCATCGATGATGAGGCCATGAGGACAGCTCAGTTGACCGGGCTCGCTTCCGGGGCCGCCGAAGGTTCGAATATATTGGCCTTTGCTGTTGTATTGTAAGAGGTAACTGGAACCGTACCCGTCGCCGATATAAATATCCCCGTTCTGTGCGACTGCCACATTTGTGGGGCTGTACTTGAGCGGTTTCCCGTCCGCTTGGGACTTTGCATACGGTTCAGATTGTTTGGGATAACCGAGCGTGAAGATCTCCTCGCCGTCCAACGTTGTTTTGACCATGAGACCACGCTGGATGTCACAAAGATATAGGAACTCTTCTTTACCCTCACGTCGGATGTGGAGGCCGTGCGCGCCCCCCTTGAATTCTTTTCCCCAGCTCTTGACGAACTTCCCTTCGCCATCAAAGACCACCATGCTGTCGGACTTCTCGCTGGTGGCATAGACGGTGTGATGAATGTAGATGTGACCCTGCAAGTCCACGCATACGCCATGCGTGTTGCCGTACTGGACATTTTGCGGAAGCTCACCCCAGTTGTGGGTGACTTCATAGGTGTGCTCGCCCTCGCCTAAAACCGGCTTCCTGCTGCCGGATTTGTTGGTTGCGCCAAGGATCACTGGGGCGCTGAGGCCGGTACCTACTCGAGCGAGGAAGGTACGTCGGCTGCTTGACATGGGTGTCTTTGGGTATCATACACGCTTAAAATCTCAATCTGGGACCCGGAGACGCCTCGAAGGGAAGGCCCAAGCTGAGCGTCTACAGATGCTCCTGGAACCACGAGTTCGGCTTAGGAATACGACCTAGGATCTTTTTACATCTTGCTATAACTCTAAAGGTGTGCCGAAGATGTCAGTTCCCAAAGCAGGAGACTCTATTTCATTGGATGAATCGAATGACGAGAGCCTTGCCCGAGTGCAGAGCGACTGCACGCGAACACTTGGGCGGTACACAGCAACTCTGCGGGCCGCATGCAAAACACTCACTGCGCCGAAAGAGGTGCCGATCTCCGATCAAGAGCAGCGACGAATCCTGCTGCATCGGAGAGAAGAGTCCGATGCGTACGAAGCGTTTCTGAGGACACGGCGCAGGCTCCTGAAGTTACTGACGGCAGACGCGCAGGAGCGACCGCGAAATTGAAACCTGAGCGCATCCACTTCGGGATAAATATAAGCGTTTATATTTCATACACTTCAATCGGTTCTAGTACATCTCGGACGTTTCCGAACTCCAAATAAGTATAAACTCATCGCGTAAGTGGGCTTTATGAGAAATACAATAATACGCACTGCAGAGCTCTATGAGTTCGGAAGAAAATACGAGGGCAGGGTTACGCGATGACTGTGATGCAGGTAATTGTGATATGGTTACGGCGCGATGCAGCAGTAACATTCAAGTGAAGCCTCCAATCGAATTGGTCGAACGCTTCGAGCCTCGCATCGACAAGCTTCAGCTCGTAAGTCGAGCGCCCTTTTTTCTGATCCGAAGGAAACCTTGGCGGAAGTGAGTGCTTCAAGGGATGAAGCTTTAAGCCGGCTCCAGAATAACTGCTCGCGGGCCCTCACACGGTACACCACCGTCCTCAGGAACGGATGCAAAATGCTAGTCGACTACAACCAGGGTGCGATTTCCCGTGAAGATCTGAAACGAATTGTGGCGAACCGAAAAGAGGAAGCCGCGGCATATGACTCTTTGATGAAAACGCGACGGAAGCTGTGGAAAGCGATAACGGAGAGTGATGCCAACTGAACCAACGATAATGTCAGCGCCGATGTGATAGTCGGCCCTTGCGGAACCGAAAACGTTGTACACATCAGTTCAAGTTCTAGCGGGAATGACTACAATAAAACGTTTTCAGGCGGACCTGGGACGTTCGGAATTCACGTGCTCCCAGCAAGTAGTGTGACCGCCATGAATAACATCTTCGATAACTTCTTCATCGGAACTTTTTGCGATAAATGCGTTTCAATCACCGAGGATTACAACAGCTACAACGGAAACATCACCAACCCTGTGCGGAACGCGACTTTGCGCAGTCATAGCCTTACTGCAACTGACCCCCAATTCCTCACCAGCCCTCGTTCGGACGTGAGCGATGTAAAGCTGCAGACAACATCGCCAGGGATAGGAGCCGGTACGAGCCTGCTGCCGGTTCGCCTCACACGGCGGCTCTGAGTGGAACCGGCGTTCCATAATCCCGCAAAGCGAAAAAAGTCAACGCAACGGGCGCCTAATCCATCTGGTCGGACCGCCGGGATCTCAACCTGTTCCAATATAGATGATGCCCACAGGCCGCAGATGATGGTGTCACGGTTGAGCAGCCGAAGCCTGTCTACTGAATTTATTGGTACCTGGCAAGCTGGAGTATCGAGCGCGCATTTCTAAACTGCATCTAGCCCGCTGAGAGGAGATCCTTGAAAACCGCACTCGTTACGGGAGCAGCAAGAGGCATTGGCAAAGCGATCGCAACGCGGCTCCTGAATGATGGTTTCGCAGTCGCGATTGCAGATATCGATCAAGCCGCGGCAGATACAGCTGCCGATGAACTGGCCAACTTGGGTGAACCATTTGCGGTCCGAGTCGATCTAACCGATCCGGAATCGGTTCGCGCCATCGTGAATCGCATTCTCGACCGGTATTCCGCCATAGATGTCCTGGTAAACAATGCCGGAATAGGCGGGAAGGCCGCGCCAGTCGTCGATTATCCCGAGCAAGAGTGGCGACGAGTTCTCGCCGTCAATCTCGATGCAGTTTTCTACTGTTGCAAAGCCGTTTTGCCCTCGATGCTCGCGCGCGGGTCCGGCCGGATTGTCAATGTTGCATCCATCTCCGGCAAAGAAGGCAACCCGAACATGAGCGCCTATTCGTCCTCTAAAGCCGGAGTTATCGGTTTCACGAAGGCGCTGGCAAAAGAAGTGGCGACGCAAGGTATCTATGTAAACTGCATCACGCCTGCGGTGATCGAAACCGAGCTTTTGGCGCAGCTGACCGAAGAAGCCGTGAATTACATGGTCGCCAAGATTCCGATGAATCGCGTCGGCAGGCCGGATGAAGTCGCGGCGCTCGTGGCTTGGCTGGCGTCCGAAGAGTGCAGCTTCTCAACTGGCGCTGTGTTCGATATCAGCGGGGGGCGTGCGACCTATTGAGAGGAGACGCCACAGGAGCGATTCACCGCTTCGCTAGTTCAACGCCGAGTTCCGGCTCGACGGAGCCATTCAGTTCATCCGTCGCCGAGTTGCCGGTGTGCGAATAAGCTGGCTCGATCTTGGTTCTCGAGGAGCAGGCGCTCTCCTGCCTCCGCCATCGCAGTATTGAGATCCGGTGTGCCTCGCTTGGAAGTCCTCGAGTGTTCAATGACCGGGGAGCCGCACGTTGGCAAAGCTATGCTATAACGAAAAGCTCTGATGATCGGAAGAAATAGCTTACACCTTTCGGGTAGCATAAAAGACTGTGCCTCGTCTAATGTCTGGGGGCAGGAAACCTGTCGCGCATAGCTCGCAAGAATTCTACGTTGCATCCTGAGAGACTTTGCCACTCTGCTGTCACTAGCGACCTTTATCTTCGTTGCTTCATCTGTGCCTGCAAAGATATTAGGGACAGGCACGCGTCAACTGGAAGGCGAGTTACGAATTACCTAGAACGTGGGAAGGCTAATTGTCGATGAACGTGCATCTTGTTAATCCGAGTGACAAATCATTCGGTACAGCAGTAATTACTCCGCGCTGGCTGTATGTTCTCGCAGCCGCTACACCGGATTCCTTCGGAGACGCCCAGATCTGCGATGAAACTCTGGAACAGCTCGATCCTTTACGTGTTGAGCCTGGCGATGTGGTCGGGATCGGCATTCACACAGGCAATGCTCTCCGAGGCTATGAGATTGGCAGAATGGTCCGGGAGCGCGGCGCTTGGGTGGTTTTCGGGGGAATACACGCCACCCTCTATCCCGAAGAAGCCCTGAGGCTAGGCAGTGCTCATTCGGTAGTCAAGGGCGATGGTGATGTGGTTTGGGCAGAGGCTTTGAACGCTTGCGTGAACGGCGGACCAGCTTCGATCTATGAAGGCGGAAGGATTGGACCCGATCAGTTTTTGCCTGCCCGTTGGGATCTGCTTCCAGAGAAGAGCTACATGTGGGCTTCCGTTCAGACGCTGCGAGGGTGCCCAAAGCATTGCTCATTCTGCTCTGTCTGGCGCACCGATGGTCAGCGTCCAAGGCAACGCGGGTCTGACGGGGTCGTCGGGGAAATTGTTGAACTACGACGCAAGGGCTTCCGCTTCATTGCTTTGGCCGACGACAATTTCTACCCCGTTACATTGACCGACTTGCGATTGGCCGAACGGCAGAAGAACCAGCAGAAGCTGAATGAACTCCGTTCGATTCGTGAGGAACGATTCGCTCTAATGGCGCGCCTGGCCGAACTTCCCTCCGACATGGTTTTCTACACGCAGATCACGATGGAGGCAGCGGAAGATCCGGAGTTTCTGGATGCAATGCGAAAGGCCCGGATAAAAGGCGCATTGGTGGGAGTAGAAGCTGTTACTCCCGAAGGTCTAAAAGCCGTTTTCAAGGACTTCAACTGCTCGGGCGAGAGCTTGGTCCAGCGCCTTCAAACTTTTCGGGAGCACGGTGTCCATGTTCTTGGCTCGTTCATCTTCGGCTTGCCTACGGACCGACCAGACACGTTCGATGCGACTGCGGAGCTCGCGCAACGGGCCGGCATCACTTTCGCACAGTTTGTCATGCTGACACCGTTCCCCGGAACTGTGGATTTTGAGCGTTGGGAGAAGGCCCAGCAACACGACGGAGCGAGTGTCAATGGTACCCCTCTTACGCGTTACTGGCTCATTCCTACCGCGCTGAGGCCCAAGATGTTCACGCCGCATCCGTCGATGACCTCCGACGAGATCCGCGAGCGCACCCAGCTTGTCTGGGATAGGTTTTACAGTGTCGCTTCCATTTGGAAACGATCTCGCTGTGTGTCATCGATTCGGGGGCGCCTGGCTTTCTTGTTCGTTTCCAAACTGTACCGTCAAATGTACGCCGGTACTGGAATTGCAACAGATAGCGCACGACAGAGCCGGGCACGTTTTTGGGCGCGCCTGCTAGCGAAGCCTTGCCGACGGTTGTTTCAGGCCAAACCTTTGCCGACTCTGGAGGTTCCTGCTCGGAGCCAACCGTCAGCTGCGGCTCTGACACACGCCGGCGCGGGGTCGAGAGACGATGAAAGCGAAGCCTCCTTCCGTGTGCTTCGGTGACTCTGCTGATACCCAAGGACTCCTCACCCGTTGCCATTGAACCGCGAGGGTACTCCTCCGGCAGCGCCAGAATTGAGCGGTGAGCGTTTGTAGCTTCGCAGTAGCTCCAACGGTACTGCTCAATCGCCGCCAGCGCTGTACCGATCGTTTTTACATGTTCTTTACAACTTCCATCCAGTTCTGAATCGTATTTTTACACCGTCCGTGTCAAATGGGTCTTCGTACGCAATGTGCGAGATGGAACGGGACCGTATGAATCCAGCGGATAAGCAGAACCCGAGTGACATGGTTTCGACGAGTTGCAGCGTTCACACGCCGACGAGGCGCTTGTTCCTGTTCCGGGGCATGGCCGGCGCGGCAGCCGTTCTTTGCGCCACTCGCAGCGGGGTCGCTAAAGCTAAGTCGAACATTGCGTCGTGCGTGCTTAGTCGTGAGCAGACGGTCGGCCCATACTATCTGGATGCAATGAGGGTTCGCAGAGATCTTACAGAGGGAAAGCCCGGACTCCCGCTAAAACTACGGCTCACAGTTGTCGACGCGTCGCGTTGTTTGCCGGTTCAGAATGCTGCTGTTGACGTCTGGCATTGCGACGCTTTGGGCATCTACTCAGGCATTACAGCAGATAGTCCGGGTGGGCCGCCCGGTCGCGAGCACGACAACACTACCTTTCTTCGAGGCGTTCAACTGACGGACGGGGCCGGAATCGTCGAGTTCTCCACGATCTTTCCGGGATGGTATGAGAGCCGCGATGTTCATATCCATGTGCGAATACATGTCGGCGGCAGCATAACCGATGCCAGGTATGGAGGCGGCCACATTGCCTACACTGGGCAGCTTTTCTTTGACGAGGACATTACCGACGCTGTTGCTCTACACGAACCATATGCAGATCACGACGTCACACGCACACGGCAGCATGAGGATGAGGTGTTCGTGACCCAACACGGCAGTGGCTCAATGCTCGCATTGACGCAGATGAACGAGCGCTCGATTGAGGATGGCTTTATCGCGACCGCAGTTCTGGGTATAGATCCGAATGCTGTGACTAGCTCATTGATTCTGAAAACTTCTTTGATCACCTAGCGAAGTAACCAACGGCACGTTAGCGGCGAAAATTGCTATACTCGCTCTCGTCTGGAGGCTGAATGAATCGGCGGCACTTTCTCCAAAGTACGGGCTTGGGCGCCCTTTCCCTAAATTCGTTCCCCTATCGCCTTTTTGCCAGTGACACAGAGAAACACGCCACCGATAAAGTTACGCTCGGGCCTCGCAAGATAGCGGTAACCCGGCTTGCCATGGGTACGGGCACGAACGGCAGCGGAGGTAGTTCAAATCAGACCCGTAAGCTCGGGTATCCGGGCATGGCTGAACTGCTGCGTGCTGCGTACGGCCAGGGCGTAACGTTTTGGGATTCCGCCGATCAGTATGGCAGCCATCCTTATCTCCGCGAAGCGCTGAAAACCGTTCCACGTGATAAGGTTGTCATTCTCACGAAGACAAACTCGACAACCGCCGCGGAGGTCAAAGCGGATCTCGACCGCTTCCGCCGTGAACTCGGTACTGACTACATCGATATCATCCTTCTGCACTGCATGACAGACGGTGACTGGAACCGGACCCTGCGCGGACCCATGGAGGTTATCTCCGAAGCTCGCGAGCGGGGCATCGTCCGCAGTCATGGCACCTCCTGCCACACGCTGGCTGCACTGAGGACCGCCGCCGCTGAGCCGTGGGTCGAGGTGGATCTTGCGAGAATCAATCCGGCACAGCTCCATATGGACTCGGATCCGCGTACAGTTCTCTCGGTATTGCGGCAGATGAAGCAGGCCGGTAAGGGAGTGATCGGCATGAAGATTCTCGGACAGGGCGGGCTGCGGCACAAAGTCGACGAGTCGCTTCAATTCGCGCTGGCACATCAGCCCGGGTACATCGACGGATTTACCATCGGCAGCGAAAGCCGAACCGAGATGGAAGATCTGTTGCGCAAGATACCCATGGCCAGCACGCGCGCATAGTGGTAGCGCGCATACTTCAGCAATGAATGTGATCTGGACCCGGCTGGGCATCTTCTCTCTCTTCCTGGTTATCCTCCCCGTTCAATTACACCCGCAGACGGCCAAATTACATCCGCAACTTGCCGGGTATACTTCGGATCCAGGCCGCGATTATGTTCGATCCATGGTGGTCAGTCGGTTCGGAATCGTAGCCACAAGCCAGACGCTTGCGTCCGCGGCTGGTGCCGACATTTTGCGGGAAGGAGGTACCGCAGTTGACGCCGCGATTGCCGCAAACGCTGCTCTGGGCGTCATTGAACCGATGATGAACGGCATCGGTGGCGATCTATTTGCGATTGTTTACGATGCAAAGGCGAAGAAGCTCTATGGCATCAACTCCAGCGGGTGGGCGCCTCAGCAACTGACTATCGATTTCCTGAAGTCAAAAGGCATTTCGAAATCGACACCGCGGAAGAGTATTCATTCTGTCACCGTACCTGGAGCGGTCGCGGGCTGGGATGCGCTCCATCGACGCTTTGGGAAATTGCCGCTCGACCGCGTGCTAGCGCCGGCTATCTACTATGCAAATAACGGCGTTCCAATAGCCGAAGTAGTCGCCGGAGTCTGGGCGAGGGCTGCGGAGGCGGTGCGCGACCAGCCTAACTTTCGAAAAACTTTTCTGCCCGAAGGACACGCGCCGAAAACGGGAGAGGTCTTCCGCGACCCAGATCTGGCTGCCTCACTCGAACTGATTGCCTCGCGTGGACGAGACGGTTTTTACACCGGCGCTTTGGCTCAGAAATTGGTGCAGTTCTCGAAAGAGCAAGGCGGCACGATGAGCGAGAAAGATCTGGCGGAGTTTCAACCCGAGTGGGTAGATCCGATTTCAACGAGCTACCGAGGCTGGACCGTCTCGGAGCTGCCGCCCAACGGACAAGGGATCGCGGCACTTTCGATGCTCAACATCATGGAGCAGTTTCCGCTCGGCGATTATGGGCACAACAGCGCGAGAGCATTGCACGTCATGATCGAGGCGAAGAAGCTGGCCTACGCTGATCTGCTTCAGTATGTTGGGGACCCGAGATTCACCCGCGTGCCGGTGGAACAACTTCTATCGAAACAGCTGTCGAAAAAACGGGCCGACTTCATCGACCCATCGCACGCTCACTGCTCGGTGTTGCCGTCAGATTTGAGCGAAAAATTGACTACGGCAGGTCGCGATACCACTTATTTGACGACTGTCGATCAGGAAGGGAACATCGTCTCGCTCATCCAGAGCAATTACGACAGCTTCGGCACGGGTTTTGTCGCCCCGGGAACTGGTTTCGCTTTGCAAAATCGCGGTGAGTTATTCACCCTGGAAACCGGTAAGCCAAACTCACTCGCGCCACGCAAGCGCCCGCTGCACACCATTATTCCGGCATTTATGCAGAAGGGAGATGAAGTGATAGGGTTTGGCATAATGGGCGGCTTCAATCAGGCACAGGCCCATGCTCAGTTCGTATCGAACGTCGTCGACTTTGGAATGAACATACAACAGGCCTTGAGCGCTGCGCGATTCACCAAACCGACTTTTGAAGGTTGTGATCTGCTGATCGAATCCCGGGTACCTGCGGCCGTACGCGATGAACTCTCGGCTAAGGGGCATCGGTTGCAAATCGTGCAGCCCTATTCGCTCGAAATGGGGCGTGGAAATGCAGTGATGCGCGATACTCACGAAATCAACTACGGCGGCTCGGATCCGCGAGCGGATGGCGAGGCGGTTCCGCAGACGCCGCGATGGAACGCACCGCAGCAGTGACTACCTGGTTCTTCGGAACACCATTGTTCCGGCGATTCGGTCTCCCAGACGACGCCCGGTTACAAGCAACAGAATAGCCTCTGCGCCGAAAATAACAATAGCCAAGCCGGCTTCAAAGAAAAGGCCTAGCAGGGGAACCGTCCCGACGACACCCGGCAGAGCCAGAGTTACATTGCGTAGAATCCTCTGCTTTGTGCTCGCCGGAGTGCCATTTTCACTTGCGACGAAACTGCCCATGACTAGTTTCCCTAGACTCGCACCGTTGATATCCCGGAAAAGCCAATAGCACGCGTGGATCAAACCATAGAACATCCAACCGATGACAGGCAAGAAATGAATGAAAGCCAGAAGAAGCATCGGTACTACGTCGATCAGGTAAGCAACGACGCGCCGCACCCTTTCCTCGGGTTGCGAAAGGATTGCGGGAACGGGAGAAATGTTCGTAGGAAATTGCGAACTCGACCCGGAGGGCGAGCCGTGCTCGGGGATCGCGGTCGCATTCAAACCTGTGCCGCAGTTAGGACAAAAAGCAGCGCCGGTCTGAACCAAGGTGCCGCAATTTGGGCAGTGCATGACGTTCTCCTTTTCACAAATCAGAGCCGATTCGAGTAAGTTACCAAACGCATTCTTAACTTCCGGACAGCAGGGTGTTCGCAAATTGGAAGCGCATAAAGGCAGGCGCAGCACCGTCCGGTCCGACGGCAAGGATACAATCTTTGTCTAGCGCTACATAGATGCAAGTAGTTGATGCCTAACTCTTCGCTGCTTCACATCTCGTCTCTGCGTCGGATGGCCGCAAACCCGGGGCAAGTCTTTGGCCGATCGGCCCATTTTTACTCACGTTATGGGGTTGCAATTTCGATAGTGTTGGCCGCGCTGGTGCTGATAGGAGTCGGAAAAATCATTTTCGGCTCGGCGCCTCTAGTCCTACTGGCCTTAGCAATTGTGACCGCTTCAAGGGTGGTAGGCATAGGTGGCGGAATCTTTTCGGTTCTCGTTTCAACTCTCGCTGCCGACTTCTTTTTTCTACCCCCTCTGCTCGCGGTGAATCTGGATCAGGCTACCTGGATCTTGGGCGCAAAATATAGCGCCGTCGCGCTCCTCAGCTACGCGGTTTTCCGGCAAGGTCGGCGGCGACCGGTGCCACTGGAGAAACTGCCGCCACTTATGCTCGGCGCTTTAGGCCATCTCGATGGCATACAGGATTGTGAGATCTATGGCTGGGCCATTAATCCGGATACTCCCAACAAACCGGCAAAGATCACGGCCCATGTGAACGGGCGACCGGTTGTGGAGGCCCTGGCTGTCTATTACCGTCCTGACGTCGCAGAACAATTCAAGTGCTCAGGGCAACACGGCTTCTATTTAGATTTGAGTCAAGTTTCCGATGCCGACACAGACGCCATAATCGACGTGCGGCTCTCGAATGGAAGATCTTTGCAAAACGCGCCGATTCGCGCCCATTTGACGCGCTGTCGCCGCTCCCGTAAACCCACGCTTCTGTATATGCACATTGCTAAAACAGCGGGAACCGCATTGCGTGAAACCATACTCAACAATTACAAGCAGAGCGAAGTTGCTTACATCTACCCAGAACCGCCGGGATTTCCGGTGGGCGATCTCCGAGATCTACCCTTGGCGCAACGCGCTCAATTTCGGTTTGTGGTCGGACACTTCCAATACGGTATCCACAACGAAATCCCCAACGAGTATTCATATTTCAGCGTCGTGCGAAATCCTCTTTATAGAGTCCGCTCGCACTATAACTATCTGGTGGAGTATAAGAACCCGTTAGTTGCCAGTGACAAACATATCAAGACGCTTGAAGAAGTGCTTGAAGGGGGGCTGACAGTCGATCTTGATAACTTGATGGTGCGCTGTTTTGCCGGGGTTAACGAGAAACACTTTCCTCCGGGAACAATCAACGGCGAAATCTACGAGCTCGCGCGACATCACGCAGAAAAGGAATTTTTGTACATAGGACAGCAGGAGCGCCTGCGGGAAGCTTATTTGTTCCTCCAGGAAAAGCTTGGGTGGAACTGGAGTCTTCCTCCCGAGATGATGAACCGCGGCTCTTATTCCCGGGAGGATCGTCTGGTTGACTCGGACGCAGAGCTTATCCAACGCTTCAATAGCTGGGATTTCAAACTTTACGAGCACATCCTTGAGATCTTTCCGTGACTGTGTGCAGCGAGGGAGGAACGCAAGCGGCACGATCAGGCTTCGGCTATCAAGTGAGGTGCTGTCCTGAAACGAGAGTTCCGAGGTAAGAGCATTGGAAGATCGCAGGTCCGGCGATTTGATCGAGACCTGAGCGACATAAAAAACCAGATTTCACGCCTAAGTAAGGAAATGAACGCCGTCGTCGAGCTTCTGGAGAAACATCAATCCCGCCTTGCCAATCAGGACTGGAGAATCGAGACGATGGAGCAAACTGTTCACGACATTTTGACCGGCAGGATATGGAAAACTCTCGAAGCCATCGGCCGTTTGCCTAGAAAATTATTTAGACGGAGCTAGGCCGCCCCCTCTTACAATTTTTTAGAGCGGTCCCCATCACCGGCTTGGCCTTTGCAGCCATTTAATGCTTTGCGGCTGCGATTGTTGGCAGCGCATGCTATCCGTAACGCCAGAGGCGATATCAGCGCATGCATTGTCACTCGCCGAGCGCAGCGCGGATTGGTCACTCTTGGCGGAGACAGTGCGGCAATTGGTGCGTCCTTGATAGGCCATGCACACTTCGACCCGGTATCGGCTGCCCTTAATCGTTGAGTACGCGACCAGCACCAGGAATCCAACAACAAAGAGCGCTATCACAATGCCGACTTTGTTCAGGAGGAGACCTCGTTGAAAAAGCCGCCCATCTGGCGGAACTTAGTGTAACGCTCTTCTATGATCCGCTCGGGAGGCAGGCCCGACAGTTCATCCAACGCCTGCTTCAGCGTCAGACGCAAAAACTGTGCCGCAGCATCAGCGTCCATGTGAGCGCCTTCAGGCGGCTCGGGGACTATGCCGTCAATTAATTTCAGTTCGAGCAGATCGGTAGCAGTCAGGCGAAGAGCCGCCGCTGCCAAGGGCGCCTTTCCTGAGTCTCTCCAGATAATGGCAGCACAACTTTCAGGCGCGATTACACTGTAGTAGGAATTTTCAAGCATGTAGACGCGATTTCCTACGCCGAGCGCAAGCGCACCGCCGCTTCCGCCCTCGCCGATAATCACAGAAATGACGGGGCTGACGAGGCGTGACATTTCGCGCAGGTTGTATGCAATGGCTTCGGCCTGGCCACGCTCTTCTGCATCAATCCCCGGATATGCGCCGGGGGTGTCGATGAGCGTGATAATGGGCCGGCGAAACTTCGCGGCAAGTTGCATGAGCCGTAATGCTTTACGGTAACCTTCCGGTTTTGGCATACCGAAATTGCGCAGCAGCTTTTCTTTGGTGTCGCGGCCCTTTTGTTGGGCGATAATCATCACAGGCTGACTTTCAAATCTCCCCATCCCGGCGAGAATCGATTTGTCGTCGCCGAAAAAGCGGTCACCGTGCAGCTCTTCAAACCCGGTGAACAATCGTTCGATATAGTCGCGCGCATGCGGCCGCTTGGGATGCCGCGCAAGTTGGACCCGCTCCCAGCTCGGATTAGGAGGCGACTGCTCGCTGGCTTCCACCATCTCCGCAGGAATATCGAGCGATTCGTCTTCAGCCATACTCAACTCGCCAGAATCTGCATCGATTCCGGGCCGCAGATTTTCTCGATCTCCGCCTGAAATTCGCGGTCGGGCCGCACTTTTGTGTTCACATCCATGATGACTGAGAAATCACGAGCCTTTTCCAACCGGAGCCGGACCTCCGTGTCGCCGTGCTTCCTGACGAACAGCTCGCTCAAAGCGCTTGCCTTATCCATCGAACCCTCATCTTTCAGCCAAATCCGAATGGAAATGAGCGATGGGACATTGATCCGGGCGTCTTCCAGCTTCACCATTTCTTGAATCGAAATTTTCGGGGGGCCACCCTCTTCTGTCAATACGGAGCCCCGCACGAAAACCGCTGCATCTTCCATCAGACAGGAGAGCTGTTCCTCATATCGGTTTGCAAATACCATCCCATCGGCAGCGCCCCGGCCATCGTCCAGCTTCAGAGCGGCCCAATATTTTCCTTCGCGATTTGTTTTGCGGACAATATTGGTGAGAATACCGCAAAGCGCTACCGGCGTGTTTCGTTCGAGATTATCTAACTTATCCGTGAAGTGCGTCGCCAGCTCCGCAACCTTGTCTTTGAAGCGATCAAGCGGATGGCCGGAAACATAGATTCCAAGCACTTCCCGTTCCCCGGCCAGTTTTTCCTCCATCGTCCAGTCCTGCAGTCTGGGCAGCGGGTGTTCCGTTTTATGGTCGCCGGCAACCAGCCCAAACAGGCCATGCTGACCCATCGCGCGGTCGCGTGATGTACGGAGCCCTGATTCGAGCGCCCGGTCCAGAGCTTCCGTCAATTGAGCTCGATTTGCAGCCGTCGAGTCAAAAGCGCCAGCCTTGATCAAACTTTCCATGACGCGCCGGTTCACGCCGCCAAGATTGACGCGCTCACAGAAATTGTAGATGGAAGAAAATGGGCCACCCTCCTGCCGTGCGGCAACAATGGCTTGTACCGCGCCTTGCCCAACATTTTTCACGGCGCCGAGACCGAAACGAATCGCGTCGCGCGTGGGGGTGAAATCGCAATCGCTCTGATTGACGTCGGGCGGGAGCACCGGGATTCCCATTTCACGGCATTCATTGATGTACTTGACGATCTTATCCGTGTTCCCTGCTTCAGACGTGAGCAGCGCGGACATAAATTCGACCGAGTAGTGTGCCTTCAGATAAGCAGTGACGTAGGCAAGGTACGCGTAGGCGGCCGAATGGGATTTGTTGAACCCATAGCCGGCGAATTGCTGCATCAGATCGAATATTTTGGCAATCTTCTTGGGCGGGTAGCCGCGCTCGGTTGCGCCCTGGATGAAATGCTCACGCTGCATTGCCATTTCGAGTATGTTTTTCTTCCCCATGGCGCGGCGCAGCACGTCAGCCTGGCCCAGTGAGTACCCAGCCAGCCGATTCGAAATCTGGATTACCTGCTCCTGATAGAGGATGACGCCGTAGGTCTCCTCCAAAATCTCTTTCAGCTCGGGGAGATCGTAGGCAACCGGTTTGCGGCCATGCTTGCGATCGATAAAGTCCGGTATCATGCCACCCTGAATGGGACCTGGACGATACAGCGCGTTCAGGGCGCACAAATCCTCAATGCGATTGGGCTGGTAACGGCGCAGGACATCTTGCATTCCTGGAGACTCAAATTGGAACACACCGCTGGTTAGCCCGGTGCTGAAAATCTTTTGGTATGTCTCGGCATCATCCGTGGGCAGATCCTCAGGAACAATCTTTTCTCCCCGGTACCTCTCGATGAGCTTCACCGCTTCCTCGATGATCGTGAGCGTGGTCAGGCCGAGGAAGTCCATTTTCAGCAATCCGAGCTTCTCAAGCCCGACCATGTCATACTGCGTCACGATTTCATCCTTGTTCGTGACATACAGCGGCACTAATTCCATGAGAGGCACGGACGAGATAACCACCCCAGCGGCGTGCATGCCGGCATTTCGGGCTACGCCTTCGAGCTTTAGGCTGACGTCCAGGACTTCCCTGACGCGCGGTTCTTTCGAGGCGACTTCCTTCAACTCCGGGTCCTGGATAGCTTTTTCGAGCTTGATATTCAACTGCCTCGGAACGAGCTTCGAAATCCGGTCCACCTCGGCGTAGCTCATATCGAGCACCCGGCCTACGTCCTTGATGGCAGCTTTCGCGGCGAGTGTGCCGAAGGTGATGATTTGGGCCACCTGCTCACGGCCGTACTTCTCGGTGACATATTGAATGACCTCGCCGCGGCCTTTCGTGCAGAAATCAATGTCGATATCCGGCATGCTGATGCGCTCCGGATTAAGGAACCGCTCGAACAGCAAACCATATTGCAGCGGGTCGATATCGGTGATCTCCATCGCGTAAGCAACCAGGCTGCCGGCGGCGGACCCACGACCCGGACCTACCGGAATGCCCTTCAGCTTTGCGAATCGGATGAAGTCCCAGACAATCAGAAAGTAGCTGGAGAACTTCATCTGCTGAATCATCCGGATCTCAAAATCCAGGCGCGCCAGATATTCAGGTAGATCATGCTTCAGGTGTCCTCGTTTGCGCAAAGCTTCGAGGCGGGCCCGCCGTTTCTCAAATCCTTCGCGCGCCACCGAAGCAAAGTAGGTATCCGAAGTATGTTCCTGAGGCACATCGAAGCGGGGGAATGGATCGTTTACCTTTTCGAGCTTGACGTGGCAGCGCTGCGCGATATCCCAGGTACGGTCGAGGGCGTCTTCTACTTCGCCGAACAGAGCCATCATCTCGGGCCGTGTCTTCACGTAGAAGTCGGGGGTGGAGAAGCGCATCCTGTTCGCATCGGACATCGTCTTTCCGGTTTGGATGCACAGCAGGATTTCGTGCGCTCGAACGTCGTCACGCGTGAGGTAGTGCGCATCATTCGTCACGACCAGCGGGGTGCCAGTTTCACTTGACATGCGCCGGATCTGCGGCAAAACGAGTTTGTCTTGATCCAGGCCATGATCCTGCATTTCAAGAAAGAAATTACCTTTGCCAAACAGATCCGTATACTCGTTCGTCAGCCGCTTGGCTTCCTCATAACGATCGGCCAGGATCGTTTCATTAATGTCTCCGCGCAGACAGGCAGACATGGCGATCAAGCCCTTGGAGTGCCGCGACAGAAGATCTTTGTCCACGCGAGGTTTATAGTAGAAGCCATCAAGATAGCCTGTGGAGACCAGCTTGATCAGGTTTTTATACCCCTCTTGTGTCTCACATAGCAGCAGCAGGTGGTTATAACGGTCGGATTCAGAGCGCGTTTTGTGACCCTGCTGCGATACGTACATTTCACATCCGATGACGGGATGGATGCCGTGACTGGCCGCCTCATTGTAGAACTCGACTGCCCCGAAAAGATTGCCATGATCAGTCATCGCGATCGCCGGCATTTCCAGGCGTTTGACAACGCCCATAAGTTTGTTGATGTCGCACGCTCCATCGAGCAGCGAATAATCGGTATGGCAATGAAGGTGAACGAAGGGACGTTCGGACATGCGGATTACCTCCTAGTTTAGCGGCAGCTTTCCCGGCGTAAGAAAGGCGGTGCCGGTATCGGAGTCGTCACGTGATGTTAATCGCGATGTAACAGTACTTCGATAACTTGGTCCGTGCACAGGTCAAACATTCGGCACACGACGACTGTAGCGCCCGACCGCGCGGATGCACCTTCCAGAAACCCTTTCAGGAGATTCAGCAGTATGAAATTGATTCTGACTTTACTGTGTGTATTCGGGCCGGCACTGCAACTCGCCGCGGGTGAGTCCGTGAGCACGGCGTCTGCATCCGGTGCTAACCCGGCCGCCGCCAACGTGGAGGCCATGCCGGCCGGAGCCGATCATCGAAAATCTGCTGCGGTCGTTACCGCCGACGATCTGAATCAGCTTCGCGAGCGAATCGTCAGACAAGAGGAGGAAATCAAGCGCCTGCAACAGTCAATTGAAGAACAGCGCTCCTTTCTCGAAAGGGCAGTAGCGAATTCTAACGGCGGCCCAGCGTTCGTTAGCGCATCAAGCGGTGCGAGCGGCGGACCAGTCAAGCTGATCCCGGCGGTCAACGTCGCGCATCCGAACATTACGGGATCAGGCCGAACCGGGCAGAAAACGGCAGAAAATCCCTCGCCGCTCTCCATCAACATCGGAAACACTACTTTCACCCCGCTGGGTTTTATCGATTTTACCTGGTATGGACGTTCGACGAACGTCGGTAGTGGGATCGGAACCAGTTTTGGCGGGATTCCCTACAACAGTTCCGCGATGGGTCATATCTCGGAAAACAACTTCAGCACGCAGAACTCGCGCATCGGCTTCCGGGTCGACTCGACTGTCCTCGGTGCCAAGGTCCTCGGCTACGTTGAGGCGGACTTTCTGGGGAATGCGGCGGCGAATGTTTTCGTGACGAGCAATTCGAACACTTTTAGGATGCGGAACTTCTTCGTCGACGTGCAGAAGGGTGGGTTGGAAATGCTTGGAGGTCAGGACTGGACTCTCTTCACTCCCAACCGCAAGGGTCTGTCACCCATTCCTGGAGATATCTTTTATTCGCAGAACATGGACACGAACTACCAAGCGGGCTTAATTTGGGCGCGGCAATCTCAGTTCCGGTTGATTGCACATCCGAACCAGAACGTGGCTTTCGGGGTCTCGCTCGAAAACCCGCAGCAGTATGTGGGCAACGGGATCGTGACTTTTCCCGCATCGCTTTCAACCGGGACGAGCGGCGAGTTCAACAACACGACCACAACTTATTCCGTGCCGAACTTGCATCCCGACATCATTTTCAAGGCGGCGTACGACGGGCATGCCGGAGACAAAATTTTGCACGTGGAGGCAGGAGCTTTAATACGAAGTTTTAAATTCGTGAATGCGGTCGGGAAGAACCCTACCTCGTATGTATCTTCTACGGCTACGGCTGCCAGTGGTGAGGTAAACGCAAATCTCGAACTAGTAAAGAATGTTCGCCTGATCGCGAACACGTTCTTCGGCTCGGGTGGAGGCCGCTACATTTTTGGCCTCGGACCGGATGTCGTTGTTCGCGCTGATGGCAGCATTTCGCCAGTCCACGCATATTCAACGGTGGACGGGTTTGAAGCAAATATAAGTAAGAACACATTGATTTCTATGCTCTATGGCGGTGCTTACTTCGGCCGCAACACGGCTGTAGATGGCGACGGCACGCCGATCGGCTACGGCTTCGCGGGGTCCGCGACAAACAACAACCGCACCGTTCAAGAGGCAACGTTCGATCTGGTTCAGACTTTCTGGAAGAACCCGGCCTATGGCGCACTCTCGCTGATCGCGCAGTATTCCTACATGTGGCGTAGTCCATGGTCAATACCATCCAGCGGGACACGCTACGCCAAAACGAATATGATCTGGCTGGACCTTCGCTACACGCTTCCGTAAACCCTAATAGGAATCACGATTCATCAAGCACCGGCCGCAGCTGTGCTTTTTTTGGTGCTCGGGATGGGATGGGCGGCACAGGTAGGTAAAGTTTACAAGCAGAAGACGGGTACAAAATAAAAACGCCCCCGGAAACCGGGGGCGAAGAGGTTTAGATCTTTTTTGAGTCCCCGCTCTTACGGGGTACAAGGGCTATTTCCCTTTTTTCTTGCTGCTGGATGACTTCTTCGCGGACTTCTTAGAGCCACCAGACTTTTTTGTTGCGTTCTTCATCGAACGATTCTCCCTAACGTAAATTTGCAATCCATTACAGATCGCAGTGTGATTCATATATAAGGGTCTTCGCCAGAGAAGTCAAGAAAAAAAATACATTTGGGTTCTCTTCCACGAGGAACAGTTCGTACATCCGGCCAGCCAAAAACGTAATTCGGAAATTTGTTTTACCCCAGCGGCGCATCTTTCTCGTCTTTCATATAGTTCGTCTGGCCGGTTATGATCAGGGCATCGGCATCATGAAGCAGCGGATCCTCCCTTTGATTGCGTCTCTCGCGTTTGTGAGCTCCGTGCTGGTTTTGCCCGCGTGCAGAAAACATCATGGCATCGCAAAAGCTGCGTTACCCCCGCAGCCATCCCACACCACCTCGCCTCCGCGTTCGAGAGACTCATCAGAGCCGGCCGGAAAACGGACAGCTGTGCCAGTCGGCTACACGGAAGAAGGTATCGCCAGTTGGTATGGCATCCCGTATCACGGCCGCAAGGCGGCCAATGGTGAAACCTACGATATGGAAACGCTTGTGGCCGCGCATCGCGTGATGCCCTTCAACACGTGGCTGAAAGTAACCAATCTTGCCAATAATGAAAGCGTCAACGTGCGCATCATCGATCGCGGTCCGTTTGTCGAGGGGCGCATCATTGATCTCTCAAAAGCGGCTGCGCGCCAGATCGGCCTTTTAGGACCAGGGCTTGGGCGAGTGCGTTTGGAAGTGACCGGAGCGCCCGCTGATATTCCTTCGAACGATTTCTACGCCGTTCAGGTAGGGGCATTTTCGGTCGCCGCCAATGCCGAGCGCGTGCGCATGCAGTATGCGCAGCGTTTCGGTACGGCACAACTCGCTATGAAGCAGGGCGCGATTCCGCTATGGCGGGTCCTCATCGGGAAGGAGCCCTCGATCACAGCTGCGCAAGAATTGGCGGATGTGTTAAGCGCGGAGAACCGGACCGTCTTTGTTGTTCGCTTGGACGCGACTGTCATAAAGCCGGGTACCAGCATCGTTCCAGGATTGATGCCGGAAACCTGGTAGCCGGTAAGCCGGATGCCGAGAGTTTCGGCTGCCGCTTGGCACTAGGTTCACGAGCGACAGTAGCTCTACTCGTGACGCCGCAGATTGCCCTGGACGTTTCGCCTCTTTCCACCTTGGTCGGCAACTCGCCGCCTATGAAGCAGGTGCATCGCCTCGTCACTCGGATGGGAAAGTCGCGTTTTCCGGTTCTGATTCTGGGCGAGACAGGGACAGGCAAAGAGGTGGTTGCCCGCGCAATCCACAACATGGAAGGGCAAGGACCTTTCGTGGTCGTCGATTGCTCCTCGATGGTCGGGCCTCTGATAGAAAGTGAACTGTTCGGCTATGCCAAGGGCGCATTCACCGGAGCCTTCAACCAGAAACTTGGGCTTCTGGATGCAGCGAACGGGGGTACCGCATTCTTCGACGAGATCGGCGAGCTTCCACTCGAGCTACAGATGAAGCTGCTTCGGGTCCTGCAGGAGAAACAGTTTCGCGCGATAGGCGGGCTTGCCCACCGAAGTTCTAACTTCCGCGTTGTCGCGGCAACTAATCGCGACCTGCTTGCCGAAGTCGAAGCAAAGCGGTTTCGGCAGGATCTCTACTACCGGTTGAATGTCATGCGCTTGCGGCTTGCTCCCTTACGCGAACGCCGAGGCGATATTCCCACTCTGATCTTCCACTTCCTACAGCGCTACGGGAATGACCATAAGGTGGCAGATGAGGTTATGGATTCTCTGGTCGAGTACGATTGGCCCGGCAATGTCCGTGAACTCGAGCACGCGGTGCAGCAAATGGTGGCTATGAACTCCGGCCCTTGGATCACGGTTGCCGACCTTCCTTCCGCGGTCGTCAATCGATCCTTTGAACGCCAGCTCCTGGGCCGCAACCAGGAGATACAGGGTGCCGTTCAATCACTCGCGCCGGGTTTTAACCCTGGAGGCTCGGGCGTCGCACCACTCGCTGAAGTAGAAAGACAAGCAATTCTGCATGCCATCGAATACACCAAAGGCGATCGCACCGTAGCGGCGGCGATGCTCGGGATTGGAAGAACAACTCTCTATCGGAAGCTGAAGGAGTACGGGCTGTAAGATTGGGATCGTGCGGATTGCGCTCGATGCCACCTATAGCGTAGATCCGCGCCCATCAGGGATCGCTGTTTACTCGCGCGAACTGCTCTCAGGCCTTGCATCTACCTATACGCAAGATGAATTTTTGTTTTGCTATCGCCCGAAGCAGTGGAGGCGGGCATCCCTGGCGACTCTTCCCAACGCCCAGCGACGACTATGGCAGCCGCCTCTCTTCACCTTCACTGCCGATCTCTTTCATGCGCTAAACCAGAGAGTCGACCGCCGCCCGGCGAGGAAGATCGTTTCTACCTTTCACGACTTATTCGTCATGACTGGAGAATACTCATCGCCCGAGTTCAGGATGCGCTTCGCTGAGCAGGCGAAACGCGCGGCCGCGAACTCTGATCTGATCATCGCCGTTTCGGACTTCACGGCAAACCAGGTCAGCGGCTTGCTTCAGTTTGATAATTCACGGATTCGCGTAGTACCGCACGGGGTGCGCCAGCCGGTCGGACAGCACGACTTGCAACGGGAAAACCTGATCCTGTTTGTCGGCGCATTGCAGATTCGCAAAAACGTGGTACGCCTGATCGAAGCCTTTGAACGGCTGAGTAGCAATTGCCAGGATCGGGGTGTGGCGGGGGATTCGTGGCGGCTGGTGCTCGCGGGAGCACCGTCAGGCTACCAGGCCGATCGTATACTCGATCGAGTTGAAAAAAGTACGTGCCGCAAACGCATTGAAATCGCGGGCTACGTTTCGCAATCCGAGCTGGAAGCCTTGTACTCGCGGGCCTCCATTTTCGCGTTCCCATCGCTTGATGAAGGCTTTGGAATGCCAGTGCTCGAGGCCATGGCTCACGGAGTGCCCGTCGTGACGTCAAACCGGTCCGCGCTAGTCGAAGTCGCTGGAGACGCCGCACTGCTCGTCAACCCTTATGCCGTTGAAGAGTTAGAATGCGCGCTCAAGCGTCTCATGAATGATCCCGTCCTGAGAACCAGATTTTCCGACCTTGGCCGCGCACGCGCACAGTGCTACACCTGGGATCGCGCCATTGAGGCAACTCACTCGATTTATCGAGAACTCGTGAGCTAAAAAAGCCTATTTGGATTCTTCGTCGAGAGAGATTTTGAGAGCGCGGAGGAATTTGTGATCTTGCGTCGTCAAACGGATCTTTCCCGTAGATTCATATTGAACCGGGTGTTCCGAGTCGTGTTCGGTGGCCGTAGTTTCGGAATCCACGCCATCTTCCCGCTTATTGAAGCCTATCGTCGCTTCTAACACGAGAAAGACGTCGTAGCCAGCGCGCTTGATTTCGCCGATAGCGCCAGCGATGCGGTCTGAATCAGAGAGCGATTCGTTGATGGCGTTGCCCAGCTCCTGCATCAGATCCTTCAATCTCTCGTCCAAAATAATTCCTTTCCCGGGCACCTTCAGGTTATCACCCAATTCGCCTCTCCACGTCCAGGTAAACGGCGCAGTGTGCAGCAGAATAACGCCCCAGTACTAGGGGAAGTACGGTCACAACCGCCCTTACTGTTTACTCTAGGTGCTCATAGGATCTACTCCCTTGCAGTAGACAGGGTTAGGCTTATCGACCGGTTCGAGAACTGTGGGATTTTATCGCTCACTTAGTAGATCCGGCCGCTCATAAGGCTTAGTCGAGTACCGCGCTGCTTCTGCTTGCGCCCCGGCCGTGTTGTCGTGGGTTCTGATCGCAAGCTTGTACTCATTGACTGCCCGATCGCGCTGACCGGTGACATCGAAGATTTTTCCGAGATTCACATGTGACCAAACCTCGGTCCACTTAGGTTCGAGATCGCCGTTGATCGCGGCACGAAACTCATTCGCTGCTGATTGGAAATTGTTTTGTTTGAAGAATAGTTCGGCGATTCGATAATGGGCCAGCGAGCTATTCCGATTCACCTCTAATGCCTTCTGAAACTCCCTCAGCGCGCCGGCGAAGTCGTTTATTTCGACGAACTGCTCGCCCCGCCGGATCGCAACCGCGATTTGCATGCTTGGATCGAGCCGAAGTATCCGATTCTGCGGATCGATTGTCACCTTGCGCGGCTTCCCGAAAGTGTCAACACTGAATTCAGAAGAAGTGCCGGTCACCTCGACCTTTTTGTCCTCCGGATTGCCTTCGGTTTCAATTCGCAAATCGACGGGCATGCGGAACGTGTCCAGATCTTGTGTGACCTTGCCGACTACCCGAAATCCTTGCTTGGTCCGCAGGACCGTGTACTCGAGCTTGAACTGGGGCGATCCGCTTGATTCGAGCCATTGCAGGAAGAAATAGCGCAAATCTTGGTTCGAGGCCTGTTCCATCACCTTCCGGAAGTCTTCGCTGCTGACAGGCTTATAACTGTACTTGTCGATAAACGCGTGCAGGCCCTTCTTGAAGTCCGCGTCACCTACAATCCCCCGCAGCATGTTCAGAATCGCGGCTCCTTTAGCTGACGTGAGCGCCCAGTATTCAGGCGAATAATCCTCCAGTCGTGCGGCTTGCAGAACGGGAGGGTCTTTTACGGTAAGCGCCTCAACGTAAGTCGATTTGAGATCCGTTTCCATTGCGCCAGGACCGGCGGTATTCTCTACATAGAGAAGCTCCGAATATCGTGCCGGGCCATTGACTAGCCACAGATGGTTGCGCGTGATCGGGGAAACCAAAACGCCCCACCATTGACGCGACAGCTGGTTTACCAGCACCCGGGTATTCACCTGATGGGTGATGGAACCCGGGTTAAGAAAAATGATGCCCGGCGCGGAATACCCGTTCACAGCGCCAGCCTCGGTTTCGACAAACGTCAGATTTGCTTGCGGCGCAAGACCATACTCCGAGGTAAGGAAAGTCATGATCTTGCCGGCTTCGTCGCCATAGGCCTGCGCATCGCCGGCTTGCTGATCCCGAAAGAAAATCTGCGTCGTAATACCTTGCGAGGAGACCCGTACGGGGTCGCCTTTCACAATTGCAATACTCGCTGGAAAGCTGGGCTTCTCATAGTGAAAGGAATAGATAGTGCGGTCATTCGCGCCACGGTCCGTCTTTAAATCGCCGCTCGCAACGACACGGTAATCGGAAGGCGTCGTCACGCGGATGTCAGCCGTGAACCGGTTGACCGTATAGTCATTGACGGGGATCCATCGCGCAGGATAGAGCAGGTACCCAAAATCCGGGTGCAAGGCTGCAAATTTAATTCCTGAAACCGGAGAGTCCTCATTGCCGGTCAGCTTGCCGTCGTAGGTAAACGAAATTTCCGATGCTTGGCTCTTGTGTAGAGTAGCCGGAAACGAAACCTTCACCGTAAAATCCTGAGGGTTGCGAACTGTCTGCAGCGGCTGCCCCGTGCTATCCGCGGCCTTGGACACAGTTAGAGCATTATTCAGCTCGAACACCGCTTCATTTGCGTCTTCAAGCGGCGTGAATTTGATCTTAGCTGTCGCCACGATCGACTGAGTGCGAGGGTTGATGTCAGCATCAATCGTGTAATTCTGAACTTCGATGCGCGGGTGCTTATCCTGCCCCCAGGCGCACACCACGACGAGAAAAAGCACCATCCATCTGAAACCGCGTACCATCACTTTGATTGTCCCTTAAAGATTTCCCGGGTGAATTAGTCCCGCCGGAGCGGACGCAATTCGGTTCCCGCACGCCTCTGCAATAAGGTCCGCTGCACGCTCGAATGGATCTCCCCCGCCCGTGAGCGCAAGACGGACAGTCGCCAACTCGGCTCGCATGCGATCGGCCCGCTCTGGCCTGGTGAGTAATTCCACCGCTGCGGCCACTATCTTTGCTGGCGTCATGTCCTGTTGAATCAGTTCCGGAACGATCTCGCGTTCTCCAATTAAATTGACCATGGAAAGAAACGGAACCTTGACCAGTCGTCGACCTGCCCACCAGCTGGCGGGCGTGACCTTATAGAAGGTGACCATGGGAGTGCCCAAAACCGCCGCCTCCACGGTTACGGTTCCGCTGGCAGCCAGGGCAAGCTCAGCATGACCAATGCAGTCCCAAGTCTCGTTTTCAATTATTTGGATGGATAAGGATCGAATGCGTTCCTTAAAAGTAGCTAGAGTTCCCTGCGCTGCAAAACCGTGGGGCGTCGCCAAAACCACACCCAGGGCGAAATTTTTCCGAAGTTCCGCAACTGCCTGCAATAAAACAGGTAAATGCCTACGGACCTCGCCTGGACGGCTGCCCGGGAGCAGCACCAGCATGCGCCGATCCCTGGGCAGATGATGCCGGTCGAAGAACTCATCCCGCGAGAGTTTCACCCGAACCATGGTGGCCAGGGGATGACCTACATATGTAGCGTCCACTCCGCGCTTTCGAAACCAGGCCTCTTCGAACGGAAAAAGGCAAAAGAGCTTGTCCACAACTTCCTGAATCGTTTTCGCTCGTCCCTGCCGCCACGCCCAGACTTGAGGAGCAACTAGGTAGAAAACAGGCACCTTCAAACGTTTGAGATGCCGTGCGACACGGAGGTGAAAATCCGGGCTGTCCGTGAGAATCGCCGCGTCAGGGAGATGCTCCTCAGCGCAGCGGATGAGCTTCCGGTATTCCCGGTAGATACCCGGCAGGTGACCGGCGACTTCAGCGAGACCAACTATGCCTAACTTTGCGAAATTGATGACGGGGGTAACGCCTGCTGCTTCCAGTTTCGGCCCCGCAGATCCATAAAATTCAGCCGCAGGATACCTCCGCGCCAACTGCGTAACGACGCCGGCCGCATACATATCGCCCGACGGTTCGCCCGCCGAAATCAGAAAACGCACTTCGTTTTGATTCAAGTGTACCAGCGGGACGGACATTCCATGTGATTGTCTGTTCGGGGTTTTCGCTCGCGCAAGCGGCGGGAACACGGGAGCCCTTTGCTAGAATCGAGGTCAAAAGTAGATGTCCAGCCAACGGGAGCTGACCCCGGCCAGTTCGGCCGAAGCCAATCTCGCTAAAGTCAGCGTCGGTCAATTCGCAGAACGGTTTCGGGGCGAAGCTATTCCGCTGAGCAATACCTTCGCCTACTTCTGCTCCTCTGTTCCAATGAGCGAGGAAGTAGTGAAAGAGTACCTGGAGGAGCCGGTTGCGGCGCTGCCTCCCTCCCTCGCGTCCACGCTGCCGCGTATTTCCATTTTGCTGGTGCCATATCTGGAGCGTTCCGGCGACCGCGCGGCCCCCAAAACGAAACGGAAGACCCGGACTGCTCTTGAGAAGGTAGCCGATTTCGTTGTCGAGGAGCGCCCCGCCGACGGGCACCAATCTTGGGCCTCTCAGGTGCGTTTCGAGAACGAGACCGTACTGGTCTTTGCCCTAAAAGAGCAGGATGTCGCGGAATATCATTACCGGCTGTACCGGCGCTTGGCCACCCTGGTTGCCGAGACATGGTCCGCTGAAGTCGCGCTGAGCTATAAATCCGCGATTCGCGAAGAGCTAATCGCTGGCGTGCACGGCGAAGTCGATGATGATAGCTGGCAGGCAAAACAGGCTTTGCTTCGACGGCAAACCAACGTAAAGCGTGAGAGTCCGATATTCACGGACTACGTCCGGCAGTCTTTTGTAGATACTTTGACCCTCTACTTGCACGGGATTTGCTGCGACATCGACGTCGAAACGGGACCGCGGCAGTTGCCCAGCCGTCATCTGCGAAAGCGGCTTGAACTGCTGAAATCTTTCTATCCTGCTCCTCCGGGATTTGCTGTTTTTCCAGAGGACGCGGATAAATCGAAGGCGAAGTAAGTCGCGGCGTAGCTGCTAGGCTTGCTTCAGTGACTTCTGCAGGATTCTAATCGCGCCTTCTTTGCCGCGGGCGCCTACTTCATCCTGTGGGCCTACGCAGCTTGGACAACCGGCATCGCAAGGACAGGCGGAGGCGAGTTCCAACGCCGCCCCAATCAGCTCTTTGCTCCTCCGAAATAGCGGCTGACTTTGCCCCATGCCGCCGGGATAGTTATCGTACAGAACCACGTCAGGTTCAAACATTTTGGGCAGTTCTGCCGAATCATCAAGGACCGCAACCGCGAGATCTCGAGGATCACTGAGCAGCAATACTGTAGCAACGGTCATAAGAACGCTGCCCAACCCGTGCAGCGCGTCGTGCAAATCAGCTTTCGAAAAGTCATCGAAGTCGTCGAAAAATCCCGTCGCGAAATGGAGCCAGAATGCAGTGGTGTGCATTTCCTGTTCGGGGAGTGTCAGGTTCCCAGCCCCAATATTCTCGAGCGTGTAGAATTTGATTTTCTTGAATCCTACTACCTGGCGCTTAACGCGCACCTCCCCAAATGCTGATTGTGCCTGCTGATGGCAGGCGGCTGTGCCATTCTCGAACTGGGCTAGCTCGCTCACCTGCGTATACACAATCGCATTCGTAAAATAGTCCGAATCCACGCGGCGAACGAACGCCCTTCTCCCGTCATAGTCCAGCTTTTCGACTTGATACTGCTTCGCATCGTGCAAGTAAATGGCCTTCTCATACAACGTGGTTAGTGCGGACGAGAAATCCACTTCTCCAATGATCCGATGGTTCTCCGTAACATCCACAATCAGAAAGTTATCGCTTGTAATCGCCCGTAGACTGACGGAATTAGCCGGATAACTATCGCTCACCCAATGCCAACACTCGCCTGAGTGATGCAGTAATTGCAAATCTTCGGAGAGAAATCGGCAAAGCTTGCCCGTATCCAGATTCCCAAATTGCTCGCCGTCTCGAAGGGGCAGCTCGAAGACTGCGCATTTTAAATGATTCAACAGAATTTCTAAATTGTCCGCGTTGATGTGTGCCTCTTCCGGGGAACGGCCAAAGAAGTACTCGGGATGCTCGACCATGTACTGGTCCAAGGGCGCACTGGACGCGACAAACACAGCGATCGAGGCAGCTTCGCGCCGGCCCACCCGGCCAACTCTCTGCCAAGTGGAAGCGATGCTGCCCGGATAACCGGCCAGCACCACCGAATCGAGCGATCCGATATCGACTCCAAGTTCCAACGCATTGGTCGCCACCACTGCTTGGATTGTTTCGTTTCTTAAACCTTCCTCGATCTGACGTCTTTCCTGTGGAAGATACCCGCCACGATAACCTCGGACCGCTTCGCGCGAAAAAGGAAGATAGGAACAAGCGTCCTTCAAGTAAGTGACCAGCACCTCGGTTGCAAGGCGGCTATTTGCGAAAATAAGTGTTTGCTGTTTTAGGCGAATGAATTCCGAAGCGATCCTGCGCGATTCGTGTAAGTAGCTGCGCCGAATCCCGAGCTGCCGGTTGACAACTGGCGAATTATAAAAAATAAAATGTTTCTCGCCTGACGGTGCACCATCTTCGGCGACTAACTCGAACGGTTCTTCCGTTATAGCTTCGGCCAGATGTTTTGGATTAGCGATTGTTGCCGAGCAGCAAATAAACAGGGGATCTGATCCGTAGAACTTACAGATTCGCTTCAGACGCCGTAACACATTCGCGAGATGACTACCGTACACGCCCCGGTAATAATGCAGTTCGTCTATAACGAAATATCTGAGATTTTGAAACAGCTTCACCCATTTCGTATGGTGAGGAAGAATCCCTGTGTGAAGCATGTCTGGGTTAGTGAGTATGACGTTCGCCTTCTCCCGAATGGCGCGCCGCGCGTCTTGCGGTGTATCGCCGTCATATGTATAACAGGAGAGGGGTCCACCAAGAGCCTCGTTCAGCCTCTGCAGCTCAAGCCGTTGATCTTCGGCAAGCGCCTTGGTGGGAAACAGGAAGATCCCCCCGTGCCGCCCGATCACAAAGAATCGCGTTCACGACGGGCAAGTTATAGCAGAGCGTTTTTCCGCTCGCCGTCGGCGTAACGACAACGGTATTTCTGCCTGCGAGCGCATGTTTCACCGCCGCAGCCTGATGGGTATATAGGTTTTCAATTCCCCTGGCGGCTAATGCCGAATGGAGTGCTGGATTGAGCTCGCTCGGGAACGCCGCTAACTTTGCAGCTTTAGGTGCCTGATATCGCACGGCGCGTACGCAGGAGTCGCCCTGCTGCATGGATTCTTGGAATGGGGCAGCCAGCGCCGTAACGGCACAGCGGGTTTCGATCGCCAGCATGCCGCCGGAATCGGACGCTTCTTCGAAATCCAGAGCTAAATTCACAAACTCGCCTTTTGTTCTACCCTACCCCGAATTCAGGGCGGGCGGCAAGAGGCGACTTCAATCAGCTAGCGCGTGGGTGATTTAAATTGCTCATCAATCGCAACCCTGTACCCGCTCACTAGGCCGTTGGTCTCGTTCGCCATCCCGATGACGGCCATCAATTCTGCAAACATCTCATCGGTCATACCCTTCTTCTGGGCCGACGCCGTGTGGGATGCGATGCAGTAGTGACATTGATTTGTCGTGCTGACAGCCAGGTACACCAACTCCTTGGTGAGTGCGTCCAGGGCGCCAGGAGCCATGGTTTGTTTGATGCTCTCCCATGTCCTGCGTAACGTCGCCGGATCACGGGCGATCGCCTTCCAAAAATTCGTAACTGAGTCCGTCTTGCGCGTCGCCATGATGTCGTCGTAGACCGCGCGAACCTCCGGACTTGCGTCTTGATATTCAACCATGCCCAGCGTGGCCATTCCTTTCTCCTTGCTACGACTTGCCAATCAGCATCCCGGCGATAAACACGAGTACGCCGCCAAGCACAACTTGCAGCGCTGCTCGTATCAGGGGAGTCTCCATGTAATGCTGACGAATCCAACTGATGATCGCTAGCTCAATCGCGACCACGACAATAGCTATCGACGTCGCTACTTGAAAATCTGAAATGAGATACGGAAGGGTGTGACCAATTCCACCGGCCGTTGTCATGACGCCGGTGATCACGCCTCGGACGACAGGCCGGCCGCGCCCGGTCAGCGAGCCGTCATCAGAAAGCGCCTCGGCGAAGCCCATAGAAATGCCTGCCCCCACCGATGCCGCAAGTCCCACCAGAAATGCATCTTTACTCGAGTGCGTGGCAAATGCCGCGGCAAACAGGGGAGCCAGCGTCGAAACCGAACCGTCCATCAAACCGGCTAACCCAGGCTGAATAAACTGAAGCACAATCGTCCGCCGATATGCCTCGTCCTCCTGCTTCCGGATGTCCGGCGTCAGTTGCTGCTTCTCAATCGACTCTGCGGCGGCCGTATGCTGCGCCTCTGCCTCGGCGAGATCACCGAGCAGTTTCCGGGTCGAGGCGTCTGTCACTTTTTGCAACGCAAAACTATAGAAACGGCGCGTCTCTGATTCCATCGACTCCACCGATTTACGCACTGCCTTGGGCCCGACGGGCTCCACCAGCCACAGCGGCGTCCGCGAGACGAAGCCCTTCACGTCCTGCCGGCGAATGAACGGAATGTGCTCTCCGAATCGAGACCTATACAAATCGATGAGTCTTGCACGATGCTCCGATTCCTCGGCCTGCATCTCTCCCATCATGCTCGCCGTCACGGGATAAGTCTCGCGCAAACCCTCCGCGAACTCTCCATAAATGCGGCCGTCTTCCTCTTCGAGTGAAATAGCGACCGCCAAGATCTCTCGCTCGGATAGATCTTTGAAATTTTTTGCCATTAACTACTCCCCCACGGTGACCAGAAGTGCCATGTGCAGCCATTTTAGCCAGTGCGCCGGCTGCGCCTCCAAACTGCATATCTCCGATTTCCAGGATCTCGCATCCCGGTGAAAGACAATAGAGGTAGCCCTTCGAACCGGAGCGCACAAGTAATTTGTGTGCGATTGAACAATGCTGAATCGTATCTCTGTGCATGGCGCGCGCCAGCATAATCTCAAGAACATCGACGTCGAGATTCCGCGAAATACTTTCACGGTAATCACCGGGCTCAGTGGCTCCGGAAAGAGTTCTTTGGCCTTCGATACGATTTATGCCGAAGGCCAACGCCGCTATGTCGAAACGCTCTCACCCTACGCTCGGCAGTTTCTCGATCAGATGGAGCGCCCCGAAGTCGATTGCATAGACGGCCTGAGTCCTGCAATCTCCATAGAACAGAAAACGACTTCGCGCAGCCCGCGGTCGACCGTCGGCACCGTGACCGAAGTGTACGACTATCTTCGGCTCCTGTATTCCTCCATAGGCGTTCCGCACTGCCCCTTCTGCGGCGCCGAGATTGCGCGCCAATCGCCAGCCCAAATTCTCGACCAAGTTCTGGCGAGCTACCAAAACGAACGGATCATGATTCTTGCCCCGATTGCTCGCGGGCGTAAGGGGGAGTACAAGAAGGAACTCGCGGCGGTGGCAAAAAGCGGATTTCGCGCGCGCGTTGATGGCGAGCTGCTCTCACTCGATGAGCCCATTACGCTCGATAAGCGCAAGAACCACACGATCGAGGTCGTAATCGACCGCTTGGTTGTAAAGCCCGGCATTAACCAACGGCTCGAAAATTCCATTCAAACGGCGCTCAAATGGTCGGACGGCCTTGTGATCGTTGCGGTCATCAATGGGCCAGAGACGCTGTATTCCGAAAAACTTGCCTGCCCCAATGACGGCACCAGCATTCCGCAACTAGAGCCTCGTTCCTTTTCGTTCAACAGCCCTTACGGAGCATGTGAAACCTGCAAAGGCGTCGGCAGCACGTGGGCTTTCGATGCCGGGAAGGTGATTTGCGATCCTTCAAAACCATTGCTTGAGGGAGGGCTCGGCCCCGGCTCGACTTCCTCCTACATGATTTCGAATCTGACTGAAGCCGCTGAAACTTTCAGGATCGATCTCACCAAACCGTTTGAAGAGCTACCAAAGCGGATTCGCACCTTGCTGATAGACGGCAACGCCCAATTCTCCGGCATCTTGAAACTTCTCGATGAGAGCTACCGGCGCGCCAGCGAAAATTACCGTGAATGGTTGATGGATTACATGTCGCCCACTGCATGCCCGGACTGCATGGGACGCCGTCTCAAGGCAGCAAGTCTCGCGGTGCAGGTAAAAGGTGTCTCGATTGCTGATTTCACCGGAATGCCGATCGCTCGGGCGCTGCCGCTCATTCAGAGCTGGAAGTTCACCGAACGGGAGCTGAAGGTCGCGGGCCGTGTCGCCGATGAAATCCGAAACCGTCTTGAATTCTTGTGTGATGTCGGTCTCGACTATTTGAGTCTCGACCGATCATCGGCGACGCTGTCTGGAGGCGAAGCGCAGCGCATCCGTCTTGCAACTCAGATAGGCTCAAAGCTGCGCGGAGTGCTTTATGTTCTCGACGAGCCGTCGATTGGTCTGCACCCTCGCGACAATGGACGTCTGCTCGACACTTTGCATCACCTGCGCGATTTGGGAAATACTGTTTTAGTCGTCGAACATGATGCCGAGACTATCGAACGTGCCGACCATGTTATCGATCTTGGCCCTCGCGCGGGACGCCTCGGCGGCGCTCTGATCGCACAGGGTACGCCGGCCCAAATTATGAGTGCGCCCCAATCGCTCACCGGCGAGTATCTCTCGGGCCGCCTGTCTATCGCGCCACCGCCGTTCAGGCGGCACGGAAATGGGCTGAAGCTCACGGTGAAGGGCGCGAGCGAACATAATCTGAAGAGGATCGATGTCGATTTTCCGCTAGGCACTCTCATCGTCGTGACGGGCGTTTCCGGGAGCGGTAAATCGACGTTGGTGCACGATATCCTCTACAGGGCCCTCGCAAAAGAAATCTACGGATCCACCCAGCAGCCCGGTGCGCACGGGGCAATCCTCGGCTTGAACAATATCGATAAAGTCATCGAGATTGATCAATCGCCGATCGGCCGGACCCCGCGCTCAAATCCTGCGACATACACCGGTCTGTTTACGCCGATTCGCGAGCTCTATGCGATGCTCCCCGAATCTCGCGAGCGCGGCTACAAGGCGGGCAGGTTTAGCTTCAACGTGAAAGGAGGCAGGTGCGAAGCTTGCCAGGGTGATGGCCTCAAACGTATCGAAATGAACTTTCTGCCGGATGTTTACGTTACTTGCGACGTGTGCCGCGGCCGGCGTTACAATCTCGAAACTTTACAGGTCAAGTACAAAGATAAGAGCATCGCCGATCTGCTCGAATCGAGCGTGGACGATGCGCTTCCGCTGCTGGCCAATATCCCGCAGATCCAGGCGAAGCTCAAGACGTTGACTGAAGTCGGTCTGGGGTACATTCACCTCGGCCAATCCTCGACTACGCTCTCCGGAGGCGAGGCGCAACGCATCAAGCTGGCAAAAGAACTTAGTAAAAGGCAAACTGGCCGCACCTTTTACCTGCTTGATGAGCCGACTACTGGTTTGCACTTCGATGACATACGCCACCTGCTCGATGTTCTGCAGAGACTGGTAGATCTTGGGAATACCGTGCTCGTGATTGAGCATCAACTTGACGTAATCAGGAGCGCCGACTATCTTATCGACTTGGGCCCGGAAGGCGGCGAGAGCGGCGGCTACGTTGTCGCCGCAGGCACGCCAGAACAGATAATGGCTAATCGGCGCAGCCACACTGGACAGGCCCTCCGCAGGACAGTGAAGACGGGAAATGCCGCCTGAATTTATGGATATCTCACCAGCCGAACCGGTCATCGACATCGGCCCGCCGCCTCCGCCTCCGCCTTCACGCGACCCCTTCTGGGGCTACACGGACCTACTCCTGGTGATGGGCTTCGTCGTTGCCTCGATCGCATTTATTTTGCTGGTCACGGGTTTTCTGGTGGCCTTTAATTCCGGTTTGAGAGACGATCCGGGACCCTTGTTGCTGCCGGTTCAGATCGCATTCTACGGCTTCATCTACCTGGCCTTGCACTTCACGTTAAGAACGCGCTACGGCAAGTCCGTGCTCCCGTCGCTCGGATGGCGACGCACCTCATTCAATCTTGGCGTTGCCGCGCTCGGCGGAGCAGTACTCGCCTTTGCGATTTCGGGCTTGGCTTCCCTGTTACATACTCCGCAGGTTCCATCGCCTCTGGATAGATTTTTGAAGTCGCCGATCGATCTGGCCCTATTCGGAGCGCTCGCAGTAACCCTGGCGCCGTTTTTTGAAGAACTCTTCTTCCGCGGCTTCCTTCAGCCGCTTCTCTCGCGCACGTTTGGCGTGCTCGCGGGTATTTTGATCACTGCCCTGGTTTTCGGGTTCTTACACGCTCCTGAATATGCGTGGGCTTGGCAGTACGTCGTCGCTGTGTCGCTCGCCGGCGCCGTATTCGGATGGGTGCGAGTTCGAACGAACTCGATCATTCCTTCAACACTGATGCACGCCTGCTACAACTTAGTCTTCGTAATTGCTCTTATTGTGACGAAACACGTCAAACACTCATGACGACTCCTACTGCGGTTCTTACTCAAAACAGCTTCGAGACTATCGAATGGACCCAGAACGGCGTCGTGATGATCGATCAAACTCGCCTGCCGCACGAGACAGCCTACGTCACCTGCCGAACCTACGCGGAAGTGGCCGACGCAATCCGGAACATGATTATTCGAGGCGCACCGGCCATTGGCGTGGCCGCCGCCATGGGCATTGCCTTGGGATCTCTTCAATCGGAAAACCTCGATCGAGACATGCCGATCATCTGCGAGACTCTTCGAAACACTCGTCCCACGGCGGTCAACCTATTTTGGGCCATTGATCGAATGAAGAGAGTCTACGGCTCGGTGCGGCACCTTGGCGTCGAGGAGATCCGCTCACGATTGACCGAGGAGGCCAAAAAAGTCCGCGAAGAAGACATTGCCATTAATAAGGCCATCGGCCGGCATGGCGCTCCACTAGTTCCAGATCACAAAACCGTACTGACGCACTGCAACGCGGGCGCATTAGCAACTGCTGGATTCGGTACGGCATTAGGCGTGGTTCGTGCCGCAGTGCAAATGGGTAAGCACATCGATGTGTTTGCCGACGAGACACGCCCGTTTCTCCAGGGTGCTCGCCTGACTACCTGGGAGCTCCACCGCGACGGCATCGATGCAACACTCATCACCGACAATATGGCCGGCCATTTTTTGAAGAGCGGCCGGATTGGCTGCGTTATCGTGGGCGCCGATCGTGTCGCTGCCAACGGTGATGTCGCAAACAAGATTGGGACTTACAGCTTGGCTGTCCTGGCAAAAGAGAATAATGTTCCCTTTTATGTCGCGGCGCCTGTCTCGACACTTGACCTAACGCTCGCATCCGGCGATCAGATCCCGATTGAAGAGCGTGGCGCGAAAGAAGTAACGCACCTGCAGGGAGTACATGTCGCTCCCGATGGAGTCAAGGTCGAGAATCCGGCCTTTGATGTAACACCGAACCGGTATGTCTCGGCGATCATCACGGAACACGGCGTCGCTCGAACTCCGTACACCGAGAGTTTGCGTCTACTGTGGGCAACTGCACAGCCAACCTTGTAAAAGTTCCCTGAGCGAGACCGTCACGGCTTTACTCGTATCTCAACGCAACCATCGGATCGACCTTGGCGGCTCTTTGCGCCGGGATGTAACAGGCGAGCAGGGCGACTGTCGCGAACACCGCTACCGCGCCGAGATAGGTTAGCGGATCGGTCGGATTCACGCCGAAGAGCAGGCTCATCAATAAACGGGAAAGCAGCAGCGAGGCAATCAGGCCGGTCACGATCCCAATCGCCGCTAGTCCCATCCCTTGACTAGCCACTGTCCGGAAAACATCGGCTGCATCCGCGCCCAGTGCTACGCGAACTCCGATCTCCTGAGTCCGCTGCATCACCAGATACGACAGAACCCCATAGATGCCCACGCATGCCAGAATCAGCGCCAGACCGGCCAATGCGCCCAGCAACATGGCTTGTACGCGCCTCTGGGCCACTTCCTGATCCAAGAGGTCATCCAGGGTCATCACATTCGAGACCGGCTGATCCCGGTCAATTGACCAAACCGCTTGACGCGCCGTACCCGCCAAACTCTGGGGATCACGGATCGTCCGAATCACCAGATCGCGCGGCACCATCCAGTTGTCTTTCGCCTGCCAATAGGGGAAATACATCTCTTGGCGTGGCGGCTCAATCAGGCTCATCTGACGCACATTGCCCGTGACACCGACGATTCGAATCCACGGCGCGTCACCTTCTGGTGAAGACATCTTGAAACGCTTGCCAATGGAATCCTGCCTAGGCCAGAACTTCCGCGCCATCGTCTCATTGATGATCGCTACTAGCGGGGCGTCTTTCCCGTCGCTCTCGTTGAACAGTCTGCCGCGGCGCAATGGAATGCGCATGGCTTCGAAATATCCAGGCGTCACCACGCGATTATTTGCATCGTAGGTTACATCGCGCTTCAGCAGCATGCCTTCAGGCGTAAAACCGTTCGTTCCGCCAGGCCAAGTCAGCGGTAAGGCGCTCGTAAATCCGGCGGCCTTCACCCCCGGCAGTGTTCTCACGCGTTCGAGGACGCGCTGAAAGAATTCCGTCCGCTTCGCAAAATCCTTGTACTTGGTGTCTGGGACAACCAGGCGCATTGTCAAAACGTGGTCCGACCGGAAGCCCGGGTCCAGGCCCCGCAGGTTCGAAAAGCTTCCGAGCAGCAGTCCCGATCCCACCAGCAGCATCAGCGAAAGCGCCACTTCTCCGACCACCAGCAGATTTCGGAAAGTCTTCCGCCGCGAGCCAGCAGTGCCCCGTCCGCCTTCCTTCAGTACATCGCTTAAATCAACTTTCGAGACCTGCAACGCCGGGGCTAGCCCGAATAAAAAGCTACTGGTCAGCGAAACCAGAACGGCAAACGCAAGCACGCGAAAATCGAGCCTAAGCGATACGGTGAGCGCCAGATCCTCAGGTATCAGGTTTTTTAGGAAGTTGAAGCACCAGTTCGCTAGAAGGATGCCGAGCATGCCGCCTCCGATCGCGAGCAATGCGCTCTCAGTGAGCAACTGCCGGACGATCCGGCCGCGATCTGCGCCAAGCGCTGTTCGCACTGCAATCTCGCGCTGTCGGCCTGCGGCTCGCGACAACAGCAAGTTGGCGATATTGGCACAGGCAATCAGCAGAATAAAGGCGACCGCAGCCATCAGCACTATGAGCCCCCGGCGCACGTCGTGCGTGTAACTTTCCTGCAGCGGCTCAGCAAAGAAGCGCTTGATCTCCGAGTTGCTATCGGGATACTGCCGCGCCATTTGCTTTGCCAATACAAATAGTGCGGCGTTCGCCTTCTCAAGCGTCATCCCGGGCCGTAGTCTTCCAACAACCAAGAGATAATGTCCCCCGAGATTCGCCAATTGCTTGGAAGTGAAAGCGATGGGTGTCCAGATATCGATATTCCTCTGAGGGAATGAAAAGCCGGGCGGCATCACACCTAAAACCGAATATTTCTCGTTGTTCAGGAGGATTGCCTGACCGACCAGTTTCGGATCTCCTCCGAACCTGCGCTTCCACAAGCGGTAACTGATGAGCGCGACATGCTCTGCGCCGGGACGGTCCTCCTCGGGAGCAAACACGCGACCTATGATGGGCTTAGTCCCCAGAACGGAAAAGAGATTTTGCGTAACGGCTACCCCGCCCAGCTTCTCCGGTTCTCCCTCGCGCCCTGTGAGGTTGTAATCACCCTCACTCATGGCGGCGACATCTTCGAAAATTTGCTTTTGCTTCTTCCATTCCGCGTAATTCCCCGGAGCAGGCGTGTTGCGTGGGAACCCAACATCGGTGAGGTCCTCAAACACCGAGACCAAACGCTCTGGCTCGCGATACGGGAGAGACCTGAGAAGTACCGCATCCACGACACTAAAAATTGCCGCAGTCGCACCGATACCGAGCGTCAGAGTCACCAGCGCGATCACGGTAAACCCTGGATTCTTGGCCAGCATTCGCAGCCCATATCGCAGATCTTGGATTAGCGTGCGCATACCGTGATGCCATGCACACCAGCTTCCGGCAGTATGCGCAATAAAATCAATGGCCTCGTGCCCGGCCGTGTCCGTTTACGGGATCTGCACTAGCGATTTAGAACAGTGCTGGAAGTTCTTCAACCCTCAAAGATAGTCCCGCGCCCGAGCAGCCAGGCCGGATCCAGCCGCCGCTTCACATCTCGCATGGCGCCGATCTCCTGTGGCGAATACATCAGCTTAAGCAGGTCAATTTTCAGTTTCCCAATGCCATGTTCTGCGGCCACAGTCCCGCCGAGCGAGACCACATATCGAGCGAAATCGAGCATGAGGTCTTCGGCTTGTTTTGCTTGCTCGGGAGTAGCGGGAAGCAGATTGACATGCACGTTGGCATCGCCGACATGCCCGAAAATGACGTATTGACCTGGCAACACTTCGTCGCACCGCCGAACGTAATAGGCATACAAATCGCGATTTCTATCCAGCGGAACAGCGAAATCGGTGCCTAACTTCGGGTAACCGTTCCGGCGTGCAAAGTCGAGGACGATCGTCGGCAGCGTGTGGCGAAATTCGCGAAAGCGCTCGCGATCGGCGGCTGTGAACCCAAACCAGGACTCCTCTTCGAGCGCGCCGCTTTCCGCCAGACGCGTCGTCCACAAATCCACCTCATCGTCGTCTTCCGACCATAAATTCTGCTCAATCAGTAACGCGGCTCCCGCACCCTCTGGAACTTCCGGATATCGGGGGCGAAGGAGCCTGAGTGAATGTCCATCCATAAATTCCAGAAATCGCAGCTCAGGGATGCGCCGCCACACTTCCACAGCACTCAAAGCTTGATCAGCGGTCTGGAAGAAAACAACGCCACTGAGAATTGCGGCCGGCTCGGGGAACAACTTCAACTCAGCCTCAGTCACAATACCAAGCGTCCCTTCGCTTCCGGGAAATAGGTCCACCCATTCAAGATCCGGCTGCAAAAAGTACCCCGCGGCATTCTTCGTAGTCCCGGGTACACGAACCGCCTGCACGGGAAATTCCACGCGGTCGCCGCGTTCCACGTGAAGTATTCGCCCGTCCATCAACATCACTTCAAGCGCCAGCACATGCCGTCGAACTGCCCCGTAACGAAAGCTGCGGGCGCCGCCAGCATTTGTGCTGATGACTCCGCCGATTGAAGCTGAGGTCTCGGTGGAATTCGGTCCAAAGAACTGTTTCGCCTTTCCGGCTGCTTCATGAAGGTCGGTCAGGATGACGCCCGCCCCACAACGCGCCTTGCTCCGTTCAATCTCAATCGTTCGAAAACGTTCCAGCGAGATCACCCAGCCTCCATGAGGCACGCGCGCACCCGTCAGGCCCGTGCCTGCACCCGCAATATTGAGAGGAATGCCGCGGCCGGCGGAGGCCTGAACAATTTCACGAAGCTCGCCTAAATCGGAAGGAAGGAATACCTGCTCGGCCTCGCCGTGATAACCGGATGAATCCTCCAGGTACGGCATGATGTTTGTCGAGGGAGCGAGCATTCCTCCAGTATCCGTTGCGCCACAGTCGTCCGATCGAATATTCTTTGAAGATGTTCCAGACGGAGAAATTCACTTGAACCTGACCATCGTCAAATTATTGCTGCTCCTGGGTGCGCTTGCCCCCCAGACGGATTCGAAACCTCACCAACACCTCGATATTCCGAAAGGCATGAGGCACTATTTCGTCGGCTTTTTGGTGCCCGGCGAGAAATGGGCTCAGACGCCTCCGAAAGAAGAACTAGATCAACTGATGCAAAAACACCTTGCCTACATCCGCTCACAAGCCGAAGCTGGCAAGTATGCACTCGCGGGTCCCTTTCTCGACAACGGGCGCATTCGCGGCATTCTTATCATCAATGCTGCATCCGCTGAGGAAGCCACGCAGATCGTAAGCGGCGATCCAATGGTTCGGAGCGGGAGAATGTCGTCCGAGATTCATCCCGCGATGCTGGCTGATCTTTCCTGCGTACTGATGGAATACGAGAAGAACGCCGGTAAATGAGTCAATTATGAGAGGCGAACGCGAATGAAGTTTGTCACACAGAAGTTGACTGTTTTCCAGTAAGGCCGCTAGTACTAGATGGGTTCCCTCCTGTTACTTTAGGCTCTCCCAAACGTGCCGTCCAATTCCTTGAAAATGTGCATAATGAAGCCAAGGAACGCAGTTTCGTCGCGCAGCTTAACGAGATTGCGGTTACCCAGTTAATGACACGCGCTCTGCGCTTACAGATAACACGTGAACTTCGCGCCACCAAAGAGGTGAGCGGTAATCTGAATCGCTCGCCTTTGTTCAATCTGATTTGTAGCAACATCTCCGTTGGGTTCTCGCTACTGCAATTCGCCGAGATGCTGTGTCAATTAAACAAGCCAGGCTCTGATGACGCTCGCAACGCAGCTGAGAAAGTCTACGCGAAATCGATCGTCTACTCTAAGGAACTATCGACCAGAGAGCGAACATCGGCATTGTTTAACCTCGGGCGGCTTCGGACCGCGCTTGATGAATTTCGTCCTGGAAATGAGAAATAAAAGGACTCGCGGTCTCCAACCTTCGGCAGAACTCAAGTAAGCGCCTGTAGTAACAACCCCAGCCCGGCGCCGGATAACTTTCATGTTAGGATGAAGCCGTTCAGGCTTCTGCGTACCTGCCTGAGATCACGGAAGTCGCTGAGTTTGTCGGGGCGTAGCGCAGCCTGGTAGCGCACCTGCCTTGGGCGCAGGGGGTCGCAAGTTCGAATCTTGCCGCCCCGACCAAATCTCCTGCTTAAATTCACGGTGAGGTCCCGCGACTTCGCTAGCGGCGTAGCATCCAATGATTTGGAGAAATCACGGTTGAGCACACAAATGGATTTTCGGCTCGCGGATATTCCTCCACACGCCGACACCGCTAATCAACCGCGCATCGCGCCATGGCTTCTGGACATTCAGGCCATTTATATACAGCCCGAGGTCAAGCAATACTCCCGGGGACGCGAGATTGTGGACGCGTTTCCCGACGCCGAGCACATCTCAGTTGACTCACACTGGAAAATCCCGGGGCTGTACGGGTGTGAAGGAAACGTTGAGGACTGGATCAAGATCAAGCGCAACATCCTCGTGCTGGGTGTGAAGAGTTCTTTAACGGCTCGCCCGAATAAGCGGAGCTCGCACTTCGTAGCACCATCGCACGCGAACGGCTGCGCAATGGCGTGCTCGTACTGCTACGTTCCGCGGCGGAAAGGTTTCGCGAATCCAATCACCGAGTTCGTTAACATCGAGCAGATTCTTGCTTATCTCAGGCGTCACGCCGCGCGCCAGGGCTTCAAATCGGAACCGGATCAGATCGATCCGAAGTATTGGGTCTACGACATCGGTGAAAATAGCGACTGCTCTGTCGACGCTCTGATCTGTAATAACCTTTATGATTTGATTTCACTATTCCGCGATCTCCCCAATGCCAAGGCGAGCTTTTGCAACCAAATTCGTGAACCGCGAGATGCTCGGCTATGACCCGCGCCGCAAGACGCGTATCCGGTTCAGTCTTATGCCGCAGTCGATCGGCAAGGTTGTCGACGTGCGCACTTCATCGATTGCAGAGCGCATCGCTGCGATCAACGACTTCTACGCGGCAGGATACGAAGTTCATTTGAATTTCTCGCCCGTTATTTATTACGAGGGTTGGCTTGAGGATTATCGTGAGTTATTTGGCGAGTTGGCGCACCGGCTGCGCCCGGAGGCGAAGGAGCAGCTGGCGGCTGAAATCATATTCTTGACGCATAACGACAACTTGCATCAAATCAACTTGGGCTGGCACCCCAAAGGCGAGGAACTGCTGTGGCGCCCCGACTTGCAGGAAACGAAGTACAGCCAGACGGGTGGCCGAAATTTGCGCTACAAACGTGAATTCAAGGCCGAGATCGTCGAAAACTTCTGCGCCTTACTCGAACAGCGGCTTCCCGAGTGCCGAATCCGGTACGCATTTTGATACGGAAACTATGTCCCTGCCCAGCATCCGTCACTCTACCCGTAAAACAGGAGGGGCCGCAGGCTCTTCAAGTCTCGTCGGCGAATGCATGCCCGCATGCCCGAACCTGAGATCACGTTCGAAACTCCGCAGCATGGTGTGTCGCCCAGTCAAGGAACGTCCGTGCCGGTGCTCGTGTGATCTCTGCGACTGTGGATGTAACGAACGCAGGTTGGCCGATTGCGGCAGCCCAGGCGTCGAGCAGCATATTTACGACGGACGCGGGCATGATCGTAAGCAACTCACGCCCCGCCTCGTCTGGCGAGATCTCTTCAATGCGCAGCGAGCGGCCGATCACGCGACCGATGTGGCCACCTGCTCGAATTGGCTCAGGGACTGAGGCCCGGTCAGAACCTATTCCGCTCCGGCGTGTCCGTCCTCACACAACGCGCGGACCGCGACTGCGGCGATGTCACGCTCGTCGATCGGGGCTGTAGGAACGGTGAGATACGGCCAACGCACGACATCGCCGGCGCGAATCTGGGGTGCCCAAAAGCGCAGGGCATTTGCGGCGAACATCGCGGGCCGGAGGAACGTCCACTGGAGTCCTGAGGTCTCGATCAGCCGCTCAATTTTCTCGCCCAGCACTCTGGACGGATTGGGCTGTTGGAAGAAGGGATGTGCCGTTTTGAGCGGAGCCGAGAGGAATACTATGCGCCGCGCGTGCTTCGCGATCCGCTCCAAAGCGGGAGCGACAGTGGCCGACGGTGCGACCCACACCAGGAACACCGTATCGATGCCATCCAGGCATCTATCAAGAGTCTCGGGAACAGCGAGATCTCCGCGCACCACCTCACCCTGTGGCGGCAAACCGGCCGCGTCCGGGTTGCGCGCGAGCGCGCGGACTTTCACGCCCGTAGCCGGCAATTGAGAGAGAACCTGCCGGCCGACGCGCCCAGTGGCTCCGATGACGAGGATACGATTCACGCAAGACCATCCTACCGGCGGTGGTCCAATTGAAACCAAGGGGGCGGTTGGTGCTTTGTTGACAGGTGGCCTTCCTCACGATTCGTTGCAGCTTGTCGTTTGCATCTTGCACCGATAGCTCCTGGTTACTCGGCAATCCGGAAGTTACCCATCCGATAGCAGGATTAGTCACGCGAGTCGGCTTCGGATCGCGCAACACCCGTGACTACTACTCGACCAAGATCACCAGCCATCCACGTGTTACGCATCCGTGCTTTCAATTACTGCAATCCGACTGGACCTTCCACGTGACGTCTCCTTTGTCGCCGTTTATTGTACAGAAGCTATCTACCGGGTCGAACGTTGGTGCTTCGGAGCGCGTAACCCTTTAGGCAGGGCCTGATTACGGTTCTCCGGAAATTGGCTGACCGAAAGGCCGATTTAGTGGTACCGATCCCAGAATTCTGCATCCTGACCAAAAGGATCAAACAGATGCCAACGCGGCTACGTCATCGGGCCTACCGCAATGCAAACCGGGATCGCTCAATTTCGACATCCACATGTCCACTGCGGGCAAGGAGGATTTCCAGTGCGTATGTTTGATCGAAAGATTTGGATGCCGGTCCGATGATCACCCTTCGGATTGGAAGAACCCCTGCTGTTGGCATCATCTCGATGTAAGGGATAAGTTTGTCTCCGCGCGCCCGGAGTTGTACGTTCGTCAACTCTGGTCCATTCGCGGGAAATTTGGATACGAGTCGTGCTTCTTGCTCCTCTGAAAACGCATCGAGCTTGAACGTATGCGCAATAGCACCTAGCTCCGAGAGTGCGTCGTTCAAGCATTTCTCAATGATCTTATTCTCTTTAAAGGAGTGCTTTTCTTCGCTCTGGATGGTCAGCTCAAGACGACCTTGCTCATTGACATTGACGGCGCCTTCTGGTCGAGCAAAAAGGCTGCCGTAGGGGTCAAGCTGCTTCATCTCAGCTTGATAACTCTCAAATGCCGAGCGTATTAGGTCTAAGACGAACTGAACTTGCTTGTTCTGTTCGTAATTGACGTCGAAGATTTCTAATCCTTCCTGTAAACGCGTCTTCAACTCTTGGCGCTCGAAGCCGATGCAAACCCCACCACCATCGAGTCCGTACGCCCGCCATTGGCTTAGAAGATCAGGTTTCTTGCAGAAGCTTACGCCGAAGACATGGCCAATTTGCCGAGTCCCAATGAGATTCTGCCGAGTGCCGCAGAAGATAATCGACAGCTCCTTGAGCGAACCGCTGAAGCTGCAACTCCGATTGACCCGCAAATTTCCAGCGGGGCGGTAAATACTCTAGACCAATTGCCTGCTGAATGGCGCTGGCAACGAAACCACTGGGTTCCCTGTAAACAGCGAAGATATTGTGCAGAAGCCCACGTGCAGTGTATAACTCTGCGGGATCGTTGAGGGCTTCCAGATCCGACGCCCATAGTGAGTTGCTCTTGACGATGCTGAGGAAGGACTCACAATTTGTATAGTGATACACAAGGTCATCTTCAAGGAATGTCATTTCCGTTTTTAGAAGAGATTATCGCCGAAGAGGAATGCGACCTTCCAGGATCAGTAACAGGAAAGCTGCGACACGAAAGACATGCTTAACATTAGCCGACTTCAGGTGCTAATCCGCGCAATTTGCCAACCATAACGATGTGCGGACGAGGCCGAACTGGGCGACAATGTTGGGGCGTTTGGTTATCGGCGATACTCCCCCAACCCTGGAACGTGGAACCGTCAATTCAGAACGGATGCACGTCTCGAATCAAAGAGCCTCTCAGTTGGTGTGCGGTATTACGAACGGTAAACGCCTCTACTCCACGATACACCTCCCCATAACGCCGCTGACTCCTGGAACTAACCGAACTAGCGCCCATCAGCATGCCTCGCCTATCGCGAAGCCCTACGTCGAAGCCATCACTCGCGCTACTCTACCCGTAAAGCCTCAATCGGATCGATCACCGTTGCTCTCCGCGCAGGTATGTAACTCGCAAGCAAAGCAGCCGCTACGAGAACGGTCGGCACAGCGAAATATGTAACTGGATCGAGTGGGCTGATCTGGAACAGGAGAGCCGACATCAGACGCGTCACTGCTATAGCAGCCGCGAGACCGCAGACTACGCCGATGCTCGTCAGCAACAGGCCGTGGCGGACGAACATTCGCCTGAGGCTTGCTTGCTGTGCTCCCAGAGCCATCCGAATTCCGATCTCCCGCGTCCGCCGCGATACAGAATAGGAAATTACGCCGTAGATCCCCACAATCCCGAGCAGAAGCGCCATCGCTGCGGCAACAGCGAGCATCAGCAGCGTGAACGACGTTCGCGCCATGGACTTATCGTAGATCTGCTCGACGGTGCGGACGCCCGCGATCGGAACATTCGCATTCACCGACCATACGGCGCGCCGGATCTCTGCAAGAAAGCCGCTGGAGTTGGTTCGAGAGCTTCGAACCGCAAAACTCTCGCCGCGCTGAACAACCAAAGCCTGGCCCCAGAAATTTGTGATTAGCATCGGCCAGTACACCATCGTTGGCGGCTTTTGGTCTACACCATCATCCCGCTCGTTACCGGCCACGCCAATAATCTCTCGCCACGGCGCTTTCGGGTTCTCGTGAATTCGTTTTCCAATCGCTGCGGCCGGCTTGCCCCAATACTCGCGCGCGAAATTCTCCGACACAAGAACGACTGGCCGCTTTTCGTAAATGTCCGTCCAAGTGAAGTCGCGCCCTGCAAGCAACGGATTGCCCATCGTCTTGAACATCCCCGGGGAGATGAATTTGAACCGTCGCAGAGGCGGGATGCGTCCTTCAGAACCAGGCCGGTCTTCAGCAAAAATGGGGTCGTTGTCGTTCTCACCATCCATTGTGATCGAGTTCACAAGACCCACGGATCGTACGCCGGGAACTGCTGCAATCCTCTGCACCATTTCGCCATACATGCGCGCCGCTCGGTCTGGCTCGGGTACCTGCGCCTCCGGGATGTACACCCGGAATGTGAGGATTTCATCAGGACCCGTGAAGCCAGGCTGAACATGCTTCAAAGCCTGGAACGTACGAATCATAAGCCCCGAGCTGATAAGCAGAACCAGAGCCAGTGCGACCTGTACTACAACCAGCGTGCTTCGCGCCCTATGACGCTGCCTGCCTTCGCTTGAAGTCCGCCCGCCTTCTCGCAACCTAGTGCCCAATTGTGCTCCGGCATACTTGAACACGGGTGCCAGGCCGAACACGACGCCCGCGATAAGGGAAACGACTACGGTAAAGATCAGGACCGGAGTGTCGATTGAAAGCTCGTCCAACCGCGGAAGATTCGCGGGACCTAAGGCCACCAGTAAGCGTAGCGCACCATAAGCAAGCCCTAACCCCAGCGCGCCGCCAATCACTCCGAGAGTCACACTCTCAACCAAAAGCTCACGGGCAATCCGGGACCGGCCAGCTCCCAGTGCAGCCCGAATCGCGAGTTCCTGTTGCCGTCCCTCGGCCCTCACGAGGAGTAAATTGGCCACGTTCGCGCACGCGATGAACAGCACAATCCCGACCACTCCCATCAAAACCCATAACACCGTTCCCACATCGCCGACCACATCCTGTATCAAAGGCCGTACATTCGGGCCCAGCCGCGCACTTTTCAACATTTCGAGGCTCATGCCCGGTGCTGGACGGAATTTCTGGATCATCAGGGGCAGCATGCGCGCAACATCCGCGTTGGCTTGCGCGATCGTGACTCCCGGCTTGAGTCTCGCGATGGCTTGGTAGCTGAAGTTTCCAATGAACGCCTCGTTCCGGTTCAGCTGGAAAGGAAGGACCAGCGCGGGTTTGAGATTCATGAACCGAAAGCGCTGAGGCAGTACACCGATCACTTCCCGTGCCCGCCCGTCCACAACGATTCTTCGCCCGATCGCTGACGGGTTGCCGCCAAATCGCCGCTGCCAATACCCGTACGTCAGCATCACGGTCGCCGAGCTACCTGCCGAATCATCTTTGCGCGTAAAGCGCCGTCCAATAATCGGGCGCACGCCAAGAATCGAAAGCGTACCGTCTGTGACATCCAGACCATCTACTTGCTCTGGCTCCGTAAGTCCCGTGACACTCAGGGAATCACCCCGCCACAGCCCGATATCCTCGAATGTGCGGTTCTCCTCGCGGAATGTGAAATAGGTTGCCGGCGACGCGTTCACGTCTTTCCACCCCAGACCGGGCGCGCTCTCCCACACTCCAACCAGTTGGTCGGGATTCGGATACGGAAGCGGCTTGAGCAGGATTCCCCGCACGACACTGAAAATCGCGCTATTTGATCCGATTCCAACCGCGAGCGTAACCAAGGTGATCGCGGTAAACAGCGGCGCCCGCCCCAGCCTCCGGAAAACGTGCTTTAGCTGATCTGTGAAGGAGCCCATTTCGAGTCTGTTTCCTTTGGGGTGTGATCAAAAGCTCAACAGACTAATACGCTTCGGTAGGGACAGAGTTCCGAAAGTTTTGGCGAGCCGCCGGGAATCTAATGCCGTAGCGCCTCGTAATTCAAGAACTTACAAAAGAGTGCCCCCTCTTGAAAACGGAACCGCCCATCAGAATAAGGCAGCGGGTGCATCGGGCTAAGGAATTGGTTCGTATTTTCAAATCGGTAGGTCCCGCCCCGGTTTGGGTTCGTTCACAAAGATGTTCATAACGCCGGAGGAACAGTTCGTCTGGTAATTCATGCGTTTCGCATCATCCAAAATTGGCTTCGTTTCGTAAAAAGAGTTAGACACCCGGCCCTCGATACGGGCTTAGAGTGTAATGAGCCAACAGCGGTTCGCTAAAAGATTCCAAAACACCGCCTCAATAATTTCACGAGCCCTGCCATTGAGAAAGAAGCAACAGTGAGTAGCGGCAGCGTTCTTAGCAACACTACGAGGCAAGTCCCCGCAAGAAGAAGTCCTATCACATTGCAGATGGGCTTTCCCGTTTTAGGGTGCCAAAGACATTTCGCCAATAGCAAAGTAAGAATTGCATTTTGCTGGGGCGGCTTTTGAACAAAATTTTGCACAGCTCTACTCTCTCGCCGACCCGAGCATTACAGCTAGGCCGGACAATGGTTTGGCGTATCAGGCTTTTCTGATTAGTATTGTTGAGATCGAGAAGGTCTCACTTTAATCGGACTAATCTGACGTGGGTCATGAGAAAAACTTCTCCTTCGCGCCCCTCTTTCGCCAGAGGCGATTGACCTCTACCCTGTTTTCCGGCGCGCAGGCTCATAGAGCTTGCGACTCTACAATCCTTCCGGCTCAGCTTACCTTTCCTGACGCCTCCCTGCGCTCGGGTTCAGGACCTGGAAGAAAGATCCTTCTTTGTAGAAGCAAAACGTGAGATGGCGAGAAACTCGTATCACCTCGCGGTCTCTCCGCCCTGAATCCAACAACTTACGACCAGCCGCGCACCCGAGTCGTGACTCGGTCGGTTAAGAATGAACCGGCTTCGGGCATTACCGGTAAACTCAAGTCGGTTTTGTATTTCCAAATCGGAAGTCGGCCCCGGCTTTGGGTTCGTTTCGCAAAATCGGAGTACGGTATGGCACTTCGTTTCGTAATTCCCGGCCGGGATCTCCGAATTGGGTTCGTTCCGTAATTCGTTCCGTAAAACGGTCTAAACGGACCCAAGGAGACCAGTTCGTTTGGTAATTTATGGCCTCGTGTCATCCGAAATTGGCTTCGTTTTGCAAAAACCTCGAAGGCGGACTGATGAGTTCGCGCTTTATCAGCCAGGTGAAGACCCAGGAGGAGTTCGTTTCGCGAAATCGCATACAAAGACCACGGTTGGCCCGGGCCGTTCAGCAATTTGCAATGCAGAAAAAACCCGAGTTTGGGTCGTTTCGTAAAAAACCGCCGCCAGCCAGCGTGACCCCGCATTTTGTCAGCGCGGCAAAGATCTTAGGAGGAGTTCGTTTGGCAAAACAGTATGAAAATCCACGGCTAGCCGGTTTATTTAGCAATTTTGCAGGATGCAGAGACCATGCTATGGGTTCGTTTCGTAAAACCTTGATGACCGCAGGGGACAGTTCGTTTGGTAATTTCCGGCTTCGAGCCCTCCAGATTGGGTCCGTTTCGCAAATCGGAAGCTTACAGGGGCGCCAACGCGACTTCCCCCTTGCCCCACACTGTCTGCCTGCCGACTCCCGTCCATTTGGCGGCAGCGAGGTAAGGAACGAACTCCGTCAAATCGCCTTCGTAGTCGGCTTCACCCGTGAACCCTCCGATAGGGTGGACTTGGCCGGTGCGGCTGCTGCGCCGGACGATCTCCACCTGCTGGATGTCGCAGCGGGTCATGCGCACCAGTGCGGCGCGCTCGCCGAAGGCTCGAAAGTTGATGTCAAGCGGGCCTTCGCCGTAGAGTTCACGCAAGGTGCTGAGACGGTCCCGGATACGCGCGGCCAGAATCGGGAACTCGGGACGCCCCGCTACCTGCTGTCCGCTTTTCAACTCCGTTGGCGTCAGGAAACGGACGCGCAAGCGGGTGACAGGCTCGGCTGGACGTGCAAGATTCACATCGAGCGGCGTCGCATTCTGTGGCATCACGAGCGAACTGCCATCGAAGATCTCGGTAGTAGGCCCACCTTGGCCGTCCAGTTTGCAAACGAGAGTTAGTTCGACACGGCTCCGTCGCGGGCCCAGACCTTCTCGGGCGAGTTGCGCGAAAGCGAGTATTAAGTAGGCAAGAGCGGGATTATGAATATCGAAGAGGTTCAGATCGAAGTGGAACGATTCGCCAGCATCGACGGTTCGGTCATCCAAATGAGTGGCGCGGAACACGAAAGGGCGCGGCCAATCCCCAAACCCGCTCGGGCCGGCGTCAACAGTAGTTGGCTCAAACATTCGCGCGTACGGGCAGCTAGCTCGCCATTCGCATCCACGCGCGGTTGTGCATCGCGGCACACACGCGATTCTGCGAAAGATCAGGCCAAACGCCCCTCGAAGGATGTTGGAATATTTCCCCACCGGAAAGTGGATAGGCTCCCGCGCAACGAAGGAAAAACGGAGCGGGTAGAGGCGAAAGACCAAGGCTCCTATTTTAGAAGAGTCATCGTCCCTGCCTGCGGCGGACAGGTTAGAATGACATACTTCATGCGCACCCATTTCATTGCTCTCCTCCTTTCCTCTTTATGTGCCCCCATCCCCATCGCTGCCCAGACCAAGGCGCAGCAAGTTCATGAAAAGCGAGTCGAAGAGGCTCAGCCGCTCGACAAAGAAAAGGAAAAGAAGGAACAGCACGGAATGCAATATCGCCTCATCGGCCCATTTCGCGGCGGTCGCTCGCTAACTGCGTCCGGTGTTCCCAGCGACCCGAATACCTGGTATTTCGGCTCCACCGGCGGCGGTATTTGGAAATCCACTGACGCTGCGATCACCTGGAAGCCGATCTTCGATCACGAAAGGTCTTCCTCTATCGGCAGTCTTGCCGTTGCACCCTCAGATCCTAACGTGATCTATGCCGGCACCGGCGAAGCGTGCATCCGCGGTAATCTCGCGCAGGGGGACGGCGTTTACAAGTCGATCGATGCAGGCAAGACCTGGAAGAACGTTGGTCTGAAGGATTCGCGCGCCATCGGGAAACTCATCATTCACCCGAGCAATCCTGAGATCGTCTACGTCGCGGCTTTCGGCCATCCGTATGGACCAAATCCTGAGCGTGGCGTTTTCCGCACTTTGGATGGCGGAAAGACCTGGCAAAAGGTGCTCTTCGTGAATGACAATACGGGCGCCGCAGACGTCACGTTCGATCCACACAATCCGCGAATTCTCTTCGCCTCTCTGTGGCAAGTTCGACGTCAACCCTGGACTCTTTCAAGCGGCGGGGCGGGTAGCGGTCTATATCGCTCGATCGACGGCGGCGATACATGGAAACAAATGAAAGGTGAGGGATTCCCAGAAGGACCATACGGCAAGATTGGCGTGGCTGTCGCCGCTAATTCGGACCGCGTATGGGCTCTCATCGAAGCCAAGCAGGGCGGGCTATACCGGTCGGATGACAGTGGAGACACCTGGCAGCTGATCAATTCCGATGATCGCTTCACCCAGCGCGCCTGGTATTACATGCACATCATCGCCGATCCCAAAGATTCGAACACCGTTTACATTCTTAACGTCGATTTCCATCGCTCGACCGACGGCGGGCACACGTTCAATAAAATCAAGGTTCCCCACGGCGACAATCACGGCCTTTGGATAGATCCGCTGAACACCAGTCGCATGATCCAGTCTGATGATGGCGGGGCGACTGTTACCTTCGATGGGGGCGAGCATTGGACTCCGGAGAGCAATCAGCCCACCGCGCAGTTTTACCACGTCATCGCCGATAACCGCTTCCCGTATTACCTCTACGGTGCGCAGCAGGACAACACCACTGTCGCAATCGCCAGCCGCGACCCGGAGGGAGAGATTGATCGTCAGGATTGGTATCCAGTTGGCGGTGGCGAAGCGGGCTACATTGCGCCCGATCCGCGCGACCCGCTGGTTGTGTACGCGGGTGATTACCAGGGAAATATCACTCGTTTCGACAAGCACACCGCGCAGCTTCGCAACGTTACCGTCCACCCTGTTCTCAGCGACGCCAAAGGCGCGGCCGTGCTCGAGCACCGTTTTCAATGGACAGCGCCCTTGCTGATTTCGCCGCATGACCCGAATACTGTCTATCACGCGGCTGAACGGATCTTCAAAACCACTGATGGGGGTACGCATTGGGAGGCAATCAGCCCCGACCTGACGCGAAACGATAAAAGCAAACAGCAGCCGTCCGGAGGTCCGATCACGACCGACGACACCGGAACGGAGTATTACGACACCGTGTTTGCGGTTGCCGAGTCTCCCCTCGAAAAAGGATTGATCTGGGCAGGCACGGATGACGGCTTGATCCAGTTGACTCGCGATGGCGGCCAGACCTGGAACAACGTCACTCCCAAGGATCTTCCGGAATGGAGCAAAATCAGCCAGATTGATGCTTCTCCGCACGATGCCGGAACCGTTTGGGTCGCGGTCGACCGTCACGCGAATGATGATCTCAAGCCATACATCTACTCAACCACCAACTATGGCAAGACGTGGAACAAACTCGTAAACGGCATTCCCGAGAGCTCCTTTGTGCGTACCGTGCGCGAAGACCCGAAGCGCAAAGGCCTGCTGTTCGCCGGGACCGAAACCGGTGTTTTCTGGTCGAAAGATGCGGGCCAAAACTGGGCCTCGCTGCAACTGAATCTCCCGACCGTTCCGATTCACGATCTTGTGATCAAGGACAACGATCTGCTTCTTGCAACGCATGGGCGGTCTTTTTGGATTCTGGACGACATTTCGCCTCTGCGGCAGGCGAATGATCAATCTGCAAATGCTGATGTGTGGCTCTATGAACCGGCAGCGGCGCTGCGCGTACACTCGCCCGCGCCTCCTGACAAACCGTCGCTCACGGCAGGCGAGAATCCGCCCGGCGGGGCCGTGATCTATGCCTTCACAAAAACCAAGCCCAAGCACGCGAAGCTCGAGATTTTGGATACGGCCGGCAAGGTGATCCGCACCTATTCGTCCGACGTAGATAAAGAGACCGAAGAACAGCTCGATCCGGAGGACGAAAAGCCGAAGAAGCAACTCGAGCTGAAGCCCGGCATGAACCGGCTGGTCTGGGACCTGCGCTACGAAGGTCCTCCGCGCATTGAGAATTACTGGCTTTATGAGTACGAGAACGGATCCAAAGGGCCCATGGCTCTGCCGGGCAAATACCAGGTTCGACTGATTGCCGATGGCCGAACTCTCGCCACGCCTCTCGAATTGAAGCTCGACCCGCGCCTAAATGTGCCGCGCGAAGATCTCGAAAAACAATTTGCGCTGCTGATGGACATTCGCAGTCAGCTCACACGCGTTTACGATTTGGCAAACGAAGTGATCGACCTGCGCAAGCAACTTGCCGACATGAAGAAGCGCCTCGACCCCGATCGCGCAAAGCCCCTGATACTCGAGGCCCAGGCGCTTGATGAACGGTTGGGCGCGCTTCAAAACCAGCTCGTCAATACAAAGGTTCGAGCCAACGAAGACTCGCTCAAGTTCGGACTCGGAGTAGATGGCAACCTGGCAGATCTTGCCATCATTGCCGGAGGCAATTCGGACGCAGCGCCGACTGAAGCCTCAGTCCACGAGTTCGCAAAGGTAAAGGCCGAGGTAGACGGATATGCGCAGCGTTGGAAGTCAATGGTGAAAACGGAGATTCCAAAATTCCAGCAAACCGCGGAGCAGCAAAAGCTAGGTCCGCTGATTGTACGAGATCCGTCTGCAGCCGTCAGCGGCTCTGCAAAGTGATGGAGACAGCAGAACCGGAACGTGGAATCACGGCGATTGCAAGCGCTCCCACAACCGCGATACTAAACACTACGACCATCGCAGCAAGATAGCTGCCATAATGTTGTCTCAGAACTGAGACAAGGTAGGGGCACCATGTTTGCCCGATTGTATTCAACGGCAGGATGATGCCCATGGCGCGTGCCAGCGAATTAACCCCGAACTGCTCTGCGGCCATGAGTGGAATCAAAATGTAGTCGGCGCCCATCGAAAAACCGAAAACAATCGAGAAAAGATATAACGATGAGCCGTGCCCGGGTCTGACCGAGAGCAGAAGGAGAATACTGGCTGCCACGACAACGTAGGTCGCGGTCATCACACGTTTTTTCGAAAAGAGATCCGCCAAATAGCCGACGCTTAAGCGCCCGATGATGCTCGACCATAGAATCAGGACGGAAGCCGTTGTCCACGTGGCGTTCAGTATCTTCTGATCGCTGAACCCCTCATCTCGAAACACGAACTTCATGTGCATATTGATGCATCCGATGGAGCTGATCGAGCAGATGCTGCCAACCAGGAGCAGCCAGAAGGATCCGCTGTGAAGCAAGCGCAAAAAGCTTTCAGGAGCGAGCTTCATATCTGCTGTGGGATGGTCGGCGCCGTCAGGGTATTGACCGATTTCGCCAGGCTTGTCCTTGAGTAGGAAAATAGCGAGCGGCCAAGTGATGAACATCAACGCCCCAAGCGCCATCAACGCTGTTCGAAATCCATACTTCTCGGTGAACGACCGTACGAAAAACGACCCCAGCCCGCCCAGCAACCCGACCCCGACGTAAACGAGTCCCATGGCCCTGCCGCGCTTTTTCTGGAACCAGTAAGAGACCAGGATCTGGTGCGGAATCGGGCCTGAAATGATGTACCCAAGCGTGTAGAAAAAGTACAGGAGGAAATAGACGGCAAGCGATCCCTTCATGGCGCCGAAGCCGAAGAATGCGATGGCCGTCAGCCCGGTTCCCGCGATGATAAGCTTGCGAGGGCTAAAATGCGGAACGACCAAGGGGCCGACCCAGACGGTCAGCAAAGCTGCAATGGGAAATCCCAGAGTGATCTGGCTCAGATCCCAATGGAACGCCTTCTGGAAATAGTCGTAGAAGAAAGGGAGATTGTAGTAGGGGATGCCAAGTGCGATGCCGAGCGTTATGAATCCGGTTGCAACGATATGCCAGCCGTAGAAGCGCGGAGCACTTAGCGCCTTGTCATAAACTCGCATGACCACCTCAAAACCAATCGCTCTCGTCACGGGGGGCAGCCGTGGAATCGGGCGTGCCATCGTCGAAGAGCTGTCAAAGACTCACGACGTGATCGGCTCGTACAACTCCAACCGCCAGGCGGCTGAATCGGTCGCCGCTTCCACCGGAGCAATCATGTTACCTTGCCACCTCGGTGACCTCGATTCCTGTCAGCACCTGCTCGAATCCGTGAAGCAGCGTTTTCCTGCAGTCCACCTGCTCGTCAATAATGCCGCAATGGCTTCGCGGGAGCGCCGCGACATCCTGGATGCGACTCCCGATAGTTTAGACGAGATGCTCGCAACCAATCTCAAAGGACCGTATTTTCTGACCCAGAAGATCGCCCGCTGGATGCTGGAGAAGCGCTCCGGGCGTATAGTCTTTATCGGCTCAATCTCGAGCTTCACGGCTTCCGTGAACCGCGGCGACTACTGCATGGCAAAGGCCGGCCTCAGTATGGCGGTCAAGCTTTTTGCGGCGCGACTGGCTGGCGATGGGATTCCGGTTTTTGAAATACAGCCGGGAATCATCCGAACCGACATGATCGCTCCGGCGATCGCCGCTTACGAAGAAAAAATTTCACAGGGCTTGTTGCCTCAGCGCCGCATGGGCGAACCCGTGGACGTCGCAAATGCGATTCGCGCGATTGCAGATGGCAAACTCGACTACTGCACCGGACAGGTGATTCACGTGGATGGCGGGTTCCATCTTCGCATCCTTTAACTTATGATCATCGCGGATCTGGCAACCATTGCCGGACGAATATATCCAGCCCGTCGGCTGACTCAAAATCTCGTTGGCGGCGCAAGCCCCATTCAGGCCTCCAACTTCTCGCTCGGACACGTGACGCTCGAACCAAACGGCGGGCAAGTACCCTGGCACAATCAGGACCAGGAAGAAATCTATTTAATCGTCGAAGGAGAAGGCGAGATGTGCCTGGGCGGCGAGAGAACCATGCTGCACGCCGGGCAAGCCGTTTACATCCCTCCGCGTGTGTTCCATCAGCTCACGAACACCGGATCTACGCCCATGCGCATGATCTACTGTTACGGGCCGGCAGGAGAGGTGGCACATTGGCGGCAGGAACTCGAAGGTACGCTGCCTCGTGCAGGTATTGAGGCTCCGCCGCTCCCCGACGATGCACAACCCCAATACGCGAATGAATAAACAAGTCCATTCCGTCGGCATCATCATGAACGGTGTTACCGGTCGAATGGGCCTGAACCAGCATTTGCGGCGTTCGATTTACGCGCTCATCGAGCAGGGCGGTGTTCAGATTTCTGAGGACGAAACAATCGTGCCGCGTCCTCTGCTCGTAGGCCGCAATGCCTCAAAGCTGGAAGCCATTTCTCGCGAGTTTGGCGGGATACCGTATTCGACCGATCTAGACCAAGCGCTCGCAGACCCGCAATACGCAACCTACTTCGACGCTCAGATTACCGCCGCGCGCGCCGGTGCAGTTCGCAAAGCGATTTCCGCGGGCAAGCACGTGTATTGTGAAAAGCCGGTTGCGAGTTCGACCGAAACAGCTCTGGAATTGTATCGCCTCGCCGTTAATGCCGGAGTCAAACATGGCGTGGTGCAAGACAAGCTCTGGCTTCCGGGCTTATTGAAGCTGCAGACGTTGCGCGATCTCGGCTTTTTTGGCCGAATGCTCTCCGTTCGCGGCGAGTTCGGCTATTGGGTCTTCGAAGGCGACGTGATCCCGGCGCAGCGCCCATCCTGGAACTATCGCAAAGAAGCCGGCGGCGGAATCATTTTGGACATGCTGTGTCATTGGCGCTATGTGCTCGATAGCCTGTTCGGAACCGTAAAGGCTGTATCGTGTCACGGCGCCACCCACATTCCTGAGCGCCGCGACGAATCGGGCAACACATACTCGTGCACCGCTGATGATTCTGCTTGCGCGACCTTTGAACTTGAGGGAGGCATCGTCGCGCACTTCAATTGCTCATGGTCCACGCGTGTCCGCCGCGACGACCTGCTAACGATTCAAGTGGACGGTACGCAAGGTTCGGCCGTGGTGGGACTCCGGGATTGCTGGATTCAATCCTATGCAGCGACTCCCAGGCCCGTCTGGAATCCCGATGTGCCGAGCGTACTCAATTACTTTGACACGTGGCAAAAAGTGCCGGAGCAGATGCCTTTCGATAACGCGTTCAAGCGGCAATGGGAGCTGTTTCTGCGCCATATTATCAAAGATGAGCCATTTCGTTGGGATCTCTACGAAGGCGCAAAAGGAGTGCAGTTGGCGGAAAAAGGTCTTGAGTCATGGCAGAAGCGCTGCTGGATTGATCTGCCGGTTTTGGCGCGCTAGCTGAGCCAGCGGTGCAGATTACTTTGCACAAATTCGTTGTCTTGAAGATCCGGGTAGCTGGAGCACACTCGATCTATCTCCTCAAGCTGTCCGGGCGAAAGATCCTCTTCGGGATCGAGACACCAGCGCCCGGCGAGAAGCCCCTGACGCCGCAAAATTTCGTGCAACCCGGCAATGCAGCCGGTAAATCGATTGCGTGCGTCGAATAACGCCGCATTTGCATCCGTGAGCGAAGCGGAGCGCGCCAGAATCTCGAGTGCTCTGCGACCTTCGTTTCGGCATTTCTGAATATCTTGAAGCAACTCGACTGCACGTTTCGTCCATACGGCCCACTGCCCCAGCAGTCCTCCGGCGAAGTGAAAGCTTCCCCCTTTCAGGCGGAAATCGGCCAATAGATCCGGAATGATGTTGTCATCGTTTCCCGTATAAAGAACAATTTCCGGCCCACGCCCACTATCTGCGACTCCGCGGATTACATCGAGTGTCTGATAGCGGTTGAATGGAGCGACTTTAATGCCGACCACGGATTGAATTTGGCAGAACTCCCGCCAGAATGTGTAGCTCAGCACGCGTCCACCGACGGCTGGTTGCAAATAAAAGCCCAAGAGGGGAATCGCTTCGCCTACCGCCCGGCAATGCGCAATCAGCTCAGATTCGCTAGCAGCGCTGAGTGCTGTGAGACTCAGCAGGCCAAGATCGAAGCCGGTTTCGCGTGCAAAGCTCGCCTCGCGCAAGGCCTGCTCTGTCTCGCCACAGAGTCCCGCAACCTTCAGCACTCGTTTGCCCGATGTGCGCTCGCATTCGCCCATGGTCGAAGCGACAAGTCGCAGAACTGGTTCAAATAGCGCGAACCTCGGATGACGAATTGCGAATTGTGTTGTGTGCACACCCGCGGCGATGCCTCCCGCGCCTGCGTCACAGTAATAGCGGGTCAGTGCTACTTGCCTGCGCTCGTCAAATTCCCGCCGTTCGTTCAACGCCAGCGGATGCGCGGGGATGACTGCACCCTTCCTCAAGATGCTGAAGGCTTCCCGATCGAGCTTTGGATGTGTGGGCATTAATAGCTTCCATCAACAACTTCGAAGTGGGTCGGTTTGTCGAGATTCTCGCCACCTTTCATTACCCAAGCGGCCACCCACTCCTTTAGCGTCGAGAACGAGACAGAAGGTGGACCAAGCAATGAGTGACATAGGGACGGGTCGCTTAACAGAGCGCTGCTTCCCTCGTCGCCTTGGAATGGGCACGTACGGCCGAACTGTGCTGCAAAGAACCGGACTGCTTCTCGAACGGTTACGATTTCGGCCCCTGTCACGTTCAGGATCCGCGCCGGCGAGGAGCACAGGTTTAGCGCTCGCAAGGCATACGAGTTAGCATCACGTTGCCAAATCACATTGAATGCGGGAACCGTTACATCGACCTGCACGCCGGAGTGGACTTTTCGAGCGATATCGACGAGCACGCCGTAGCGCAAGTCCACTGCGTAGTTCAAACGAAAAATTACGCACTCGGTTTTGTATTCGTTCGAGTGATACTCGAAAACGCGTTCGCGTGCAAGGCAGGACTGCGCGTATTCTCCGACGGGTGATACAAGATCGTTCTCACGGGAGCCGCCCGAAGCCACACTCCTGAGGCCGTACACGTTTCCAGTCGAGAAGACGACAATCCGGCTCCGCCGGTAGTGATAGGCGGCCAGCGCCGGCGCAATCGCGTTCATCGCCCACGTCAAGTCAGGGCGCCCAGTGGAACCAAATTTGCGGCCCGCCAGGTACAGTACGTTCTCACAGCGTGGCAATCGGCTGACTTCTTCCGGGCTGAGCAGATCGCACGGGACGACTTCGACTCCAGCTATCTCGAGATCGCGCCGCGCCGCTTCGGATGTAAATCGCGAAACCGTCAAAATGCGTTTGTGGACGCCGGTTTCGTCCGCCGCTCGCCTTGCTAGCTTTGCCAACGAGGGGCCCATCTTGCCGCCAGCACCGAGAATGATAACGTCACCTTGCAAACCGCGCATGAATGTACGATCGGCTTCACTCGGCTCTGAGAGGCGCCGCTCCAGGTCTTCAATTGAATCCGCTAAGTCTGTACGCATCGCTCTTTGTCTTCTTTCAACCGAATTCCGGGCCAACTACCCCAAACACCCATGCTGGATGCCCAGGGTATCTGTTTTCCCCGCGATGCATTCGAGTAAACGAACGTTCTTCCGTGAATCCGATTGACTTTAGCCAGTCGAGCCATGACTTGCAATGCTGTGGAGCGTCGATGCCGAATGGTTGACCGCTTTTGGGGCTTAGACACTGAGAGACTAATCCGCGCGCCGAGCTTTCGTCCCGCGCGACGATTGGCCCGAGTTGCTGATATAAAAAACCTGGGCGGCCAAAGCAATAGCCTTGTATATCAGATGCTACGGCGACCCAGGCGCAGTCGGGCGAGCGTGCGAACAGAGATCGGAGAACTGGTTCTCGATCTGCTCCAAAGATTGCCCGGTCCCAATCGAATATTGCGGGAAAGTCCTGCTCACGCATGCGGCGCACCTTTCCGGAGAGAGGAACGGTTTGCGTCCCGTCGATAGTCGCCGAAAATCGAGTTATCGAAAACTCATCTACAAATCCATGTTCCTTGTAGAGTTGCCGCCCGGCCGATGTCGCATCCAGGCGGACGCACGTCTCTTCTCCTAAAAGCATCAAACCTTCGTCAAGCAGCCGTGTCCCGATGCCTGCTCGGCGTTCCTCCGGGCTCACCAGCACCATAGCGAGCCAACTAAATCGGTCCTGATATGGAAGTGTGGCAACCGTACCGACGACCTGGCCCGTCTTCTCCGCAACGCGACAACCAGCAGGGCTTAGTTGTAGGAATAAAGACCAGTCGCTTTCGAGCTGGTTCCATCGGCTGGCTCGGCACAAACGCAACCCGGCGGGGATGTCTTGAGGAGTCATCTCGCGAATGAGCACTTGCGAAGGACTTTTGCTCTCAGTCTCTTTCATAAAAACTGAGGGGCGGTCCCTAGCCTTGGAAAGAAGATCTTTGGAGCCACTCCGGCAAGGGAAGGGGCCAAGACATCAGGGCGAGGTGGTCGTAAGCCCAGAAATTGATGAGTTGCAGCCCGCGCGTGCTTGCCAGCGCGAATTCACGCGGCCAAGGACACGTGCCGTTAAACCACGGAACCAGATAAGCCACGTCAGCTTTATCCCAGGACATGGGGGTTGTGAGCGCGAACACGATGGCTTGATGAGCCAAATCCATGTGGAGGTAAGTTGCGCCCCAACTGAGTGCCTCGACTTTGAAGCGATCTAGCCCGCTGCCCTCTTTCACCTGCCATTCCGGAGGCAGGTTCACCGCAGCATTCAAGCGGCCGCCTTGCGGGTATGGGACACTTGGGCCGAGAAAGCAGACAGGATTGTTCACATCGTTCGGATACAGTATCTCGAATTTCGCGTCGGGATACTGTGCGAGTACAGCTGTCCGGATAGCGTCGATGTGGGCTTTCAGGCGAGCGGCAAGGAAACCTGTATCAGCGCCAGCGTTGACGGCCGGGTCGTCATCCTGGCAAGTGAATTTGTAGAGCTGCCGGCCCAGGGCGGACTCAGCGGCTGCAGCGGTGACCGAATCATAGAACGCCATTGAGCCACCACGGACTTGCCCGGAGCCTGACACCCAATCAGCGTTCGCCGAAACGGGAATTGTGAAATGCGTTGAATCGGTAACGGTCACGGGCCACGTTCCGTTCACGGAAGAACACCCTCTCACTCCAGTGATGACGACGCGATCGCCAGTCGCCATTCCATGAGGATTGACGAGTTCTATGCTCACGGGGTCGGTGGAAGAACAAGAGTTGACAGCCTGAGCCGTCGAGGAGAAAAACCACCAGAGAAATTCGCCAAATTGAAGCCAGGGAGTGAGACCCGCTGTGCTTTGTAGGCCGGCCATCACGGTGTAGACGGATTTCTGAAGATCCGTCATGTTGCCAACGAAGGAGCATTGCGATGACAAAAGGTGGGCAAACCCGGTGTCGGTTGTCACCGGACTGCCATCGTAGAAGCGCGCCTGCCAAGCGTTCGCGAGAGTGCCGTCATCGGGCGGGTACACGAGTTCCATCGAAAATGACGTGGTAATCAGCAGACCGGCGGACTTCACCTCTTTAAAAAGATCAGCGTGCCATTGGCGAACTGGAAAGTTGATGGGATTCGCCGCCGACGGATCAACCTGCCATACGCCGTCAGTTCCCTTGTCGATGGTGCCGGAGACTGTGATTGTCCCGTCGAGGATTGTCCCGTCCGCCTTTTTTGCTACGGCTGACAGCGTGTCCCCCCAGCTCGGAGTTCGCGTGTGGATAGTGATCTCGCCACTACCCGTCTTTTCGGCCCACGTGGAAATCGTGGCTGAATTGATGTAAAAGACGAAGTGCTGAGCGATTGTATCGGGTGTGTCCCAAGAGATAACGGACTTATAAATCGTGAAGCCGCCGATGACTATCTGAATGAACTCATTGTCTGCCCACGGCCCTTGGAAAGTGACTACCGCCGAATTCCAGGAATCGCCCGCACGCTTTCTCTGGTTCCACCAAAAGACACCAAGGTATTCGTTCAACTGTCCCCGGAATCCAAGTTTGAGCAAATGCCAGAGGAGCCGCTGCGGGCTCATTTTATAAGTGGCGTCGGTGTCGAAGTCGAGTGCCGGACTTACGTTGTCGTACGTCACCATCGCATCGTCGATATCGGCCGTGGGCACTGCGGCCTCGATGTAGTCAAAGATGAAATTAAAGCCGCTTACATCGACGCCGTCGATCATTTCGTGAGGTTGATGATTCACACTTTGGAGGGTGAATGTGACCGTATGAGTTCCGGCGGCCAATTCATGCCGTAGAAGCCGGCGAGTTACCAATTCGGATCCTACGTTCAGAAAGCAATCCAAGGTCGTGGGCGAATCGTCGTCAACCGCGATGCTTACAATTCCACGGTCGAGATACAGCGATGTTCCCAAGTAGAGGTCGTGGGCCCGGTCCAGGGCGTAAGAAATCGTGACGGAATCGCCGGGCTGGGCTGTCACTCGAGCGAATCCGTGCCAGTAATTGTTAGCGCCCTGAAGTTTCCAACCGGTGCCGGAGTACAGACAAGCACCGCTTTCGTCATTGCCAACACGAAGACTTGCAGGTCCTGCGATTTGGAGAGTTCTTTTGTTGCCGGGATCTGCGACAGACCAGTTCGAAAATGTGGTAGTCCATTCCGTGTCCTGGTAAGTGCCATGGGCGGGCAGTCTCGGCGCAAACGTAATCCACGCTTGACGTATCTGATCGATGCCCAAGGCGGAAAAATCGAGCGAGACGTTCCAAGTGACATCGGAGTTCCCGCCCGCTAGCTGCAAGATTGGATTGTCCACCTGAAGCCGAATGTTCCCTGGTCTAACAACCATGTAAACGGTGAGGCCGTTGCCGTCAGAACCGCCGTATTCAGCAAGGTAGCGAACGGAAGTCTGCGAGCCTGCGCCGGTGGTGAGCGTGAGGGAGGTTGCGCTGTTTACGGCAGCGACAGTGTAAGAAATCCCCGCGATATAGATTGTTGAGCCCGCAGTAATCCCCGGAAATTTGATGCCGACCGGCAAGTCTGGCCGTGGGTCAATCCACTCCACTGAAGTGTCGTTGACGCTAACGCGGCCGGTTCGTGCGTACTTCAGGGTCAAGTGGCCGCCCTCGTCAGCCGAAGCGATTACGGCGACACTGCTGTTCGCAAAGCTCGACCAATCGTAGCCGTTGATATATGAAGCAAACCATTGGGCGATGTCTGCGGCGGTTTCTCCTCCGTTTGCAACAAAATCAAAACTCGTATTATTCACAAACAGTGTCAGGCGGTCGTAGATGATACAACCCCCGGGAGCGCTGAGTGAGTAAGTTCCTTCGGCTACGGAGTAATTGCCCGAAACGAGCGCCGCATAATCCCAAAGGCGGATCTGACTGATTGCGCCAGTTGGGCTGACGACGTCCAATTGCGCCCAATCAATCCAGGAATATTTTGCGGAATCGATGGGCTGAAGGCCCTGATAGCTGAGATCGAAATTCAGCACCATGCCGGCGAGATCAAAGCTGGGCAGATATCTTACTGAGTAGTGCTCGAAGCTATTATCTGCGTCGTAGAGAACGAGAACGCAGAAATCCGCCATATCGCGGAAGACACCACAAACGGTGAATCCGGTCGGGCTGGTCCGACAGAGCGAAGCCGCAGCGCCTGTGCCGTCGAAACCGCGGAGGTACAGAGTCCGGTCCGGCTGCAGCTTAAGGATTTGTTCTGTGCTCATAGGCGATTGCGCGAGCGCAAACGTAAGGTGTGGCTCCGGGAAGGCTCCGCATTTGGTTCACTTCCGGCTCTGATTCTTGCGGACGCAAGTGCGGCTAGTCTAATGAAAAGACGAGAAGTCATTGAGTACAGGCGAAATACAATCTCTCGTGAGAGTGTGAACACCGAAAGCGGCACCCCTGACGCATACTATGGGTCTTGGACCCGATCGTCCTCAAAAGCCTGCTGAACGACGTAGCCGAACTGACCGGGGAACACCTTGTCTTGGTAATGATCTCGTCCGGCATAGCGGTGCTGATTGGAGTCAGCGTCGGGATTGCAGGCACTCGGCGTGCGACCCTCCGGCGAGTATCGCTGATAGTGGCGAATATTCTGCAAACGATTCCGAGTTTGGCACTCTTCGGATTCCTGCTGCCGATTCCTTTTATCGGCGGAATTGGTAAACGGACTGCCATCATCAGTCTTGTACTCTACTCGCTCCTGCCGATCTTGCGAAACACCATCGTCGGAATCGCCAGTGTGGATGCGCCGGTGCGCGAATCAGCTATCGCAATGGGAATGACAGACCGGCAATTGCTTCGTCTAGTCGAGTTGCCCCTTGCGGCACCCACGATCATTGCGGGAATTCGCATAGCGCTTGTGACGAATATCGGGACTGCCGTTATCGCGGCTGTCATTGGGGGTGGGGGGCTCGGTGTGCTGATCTTTCGCGGCGTTGCGTCGGTAGATACGCTGCAAATTCTCGCCGGAGCAATACCGGCCGCTGTTTTGGCGCTGATCGCAGATGCCGGTATGGGAATCGTCGAGCGCAGAATAGGGAGAAGATGAAGCGGATCTTTGCCATTCTCGTTTGCATCGCCTGCCTATCGTCTTGTTCACACGAGGGAGCAATCGTCGTCGGGTCGAAAAACTTCACAGAGCAGGTCATCCTTGGAGAAATTGCGGCGCAACAACTGGAGCGGAAGCTGCACAGAGCTGTGGACCGGAAACTCAATCTCGGTGGCACGCTGCTGGCGCATGAAGCGTTGGTGAAAGGCCAGATCGACCTCTATCCCGAGTACACGGGGACAGCGAGCAGCGCCGTCCTGAAGCAAAAAGTGGCAGACGAATCGGCAAAAGCATATATGGAAGTGAAAGACGCATATCGCGAGCGCTTTCACTTGCTCTGGCTTCCGCCTCTCGGTTTCAATGATACTTTCGCGATGGTCGTGCGCAGAGAAGATGGGCAGCGGCTGAGCAGGCCTGAGTTGTCTTTCGCGGATGCACGGCCATGGCGGCTGGGTGTCGGATACGAGTTTTTGACCCGTCCGGACGGCCTGCGAAAGCTGAACGAGGTGTATTCACTGCATTGGCAAGGCACGCCCAGGAGTATGGATCTCGGCCTGTTGTATCAGGCGCTCGCGAGGAAGAAGGTTGATATGGCGGCGGGCAATTCCACGGATGCACCGCTGAGCGAATCCAAATATATTGTGCTCGCGGATGACAAGAAGGCGTTTCCGCCCTACAATGCCTGCTTCGTAGTGCGAGAGAGATTGATTCAGCAAAACGCGGCAGTGAAATGGGCGTTGACGATGCTTTCCGGCCGAATCAGCGAGGAGACCATGCGCACCCTGAATCGGCGCGTCGATGTAGATCATCAGCCGGTATCGCGTGTCGCAAGAGATTTCCTCGCCAACGAACCTTGAACAGCTTCATCTACGCTCACGGCTATAATCAGTTGGCCCTGCCTGAATGATCAACAAGCTCGTCTTAGAGAATTTGAAGTACCGCTGGGTCCGAACTTTGCTGAGCGCATTGGTGGTGGGCGTGCAGGTGATGTCGATTCTGACGTTAATCGGCCTCAGCCGGGGCATGCTGCAAGAGTCAGCCTCGCACGCGAAGGGGACCGGAGCCGATATTTTTATGAAACCGGACACGCAGGGGACGTTTTCGTTCTCAATAGGGCAACTGAACCAGAAGTTCGTCGAGCTCTTGGCGAAACAGCCTCACGTCGAGCAGGCAGTTGGTGTGCTCATGGTTCCCGTGGAGCTGGTCACGCCCATCAACGGAATAGATGTCGCGCAATTCCAAAAAATGAGTGGTGGTTTCCGGTTTCTACACGGAGGACCCCCGCAAGCGCCCGACGATTTGATCGTCGATGAATACTACGCCCGGCAAAATAAACTCCATATCGGCCGGACCGTCAGGCTGTTAAATCATGATTGGCGGATAAGCGGCATTGTGCAAGGGGGAATGCTCGGCCGGCTCATCGTCCAGCTCCCTACGCTACAACGTTTGACCGGAAACGCGAATCCCCCGCGCGTCTCACAGATTCTCGTCAAGCTTGATGATCCGCGGCTCACGGATCAGGAAGTTGCGCGCTTCAATCAGCTGCTCAAGGGCAATCTGCAGGCAGTCTCAACCGAAGCTTTAGTCTCACAATTCAGCGTCAACAACATTCCGCAGTTGAGGGCCTTCATTTATGTGATTACAGTGATCGCGGTTGTGGTGGGATTTCTAGTCGTGTTCCTCTCGATGTACACGGCCGTAGTAGAGCGGACGCGTGAGATCGGTATCCTGAAGGCCCTTGGGGCCAAGCCGCTCACGATTCTGGACATTCTGGTACGTGAGGCAGTCGTTCTGGCGCTGGTTGGTTGCATCATCGGCATTGTTTTCTCGTTCGGCACTAAGGCACTGATCATGAGCCTCATGCCTGCGTCGTTGCAAGTGGTGAATGTCCCGGATTGGTGGCCCATTTCCGCGGGAATAGCGCTCGCGGGAGCACTGCTCGGCGCCGCCTATCCCGGCTTAAAAGCTGCCCGTCAAGATGCGATAGAAGCGCTCGCCTATGAGTGATGTATCGCACAACAGGGACGGGGCGACTGCAGGGGCAGAAGAAATCATCCGTGTACGCCAGCTCCGCAAGATTTACCATGTCGGCGATGTTGAGGTCCCGGCGCTCCGTGGAGTTGATCTTGACGTGAAGCGCGGCGAGTTCCTGGCGGTGATCGGTCCTTCAGGTTCCGGCAAATCGACGCTGTTTCACATTCTCGGTGGGCTGGCGCCTCCAACTGCTGGCGAGATCTTGATCGATGGCCTGGACCTACGGAAGCTGACGGAATCCGAGCGCACTGAAATGCGCCAGAAGAAAATCGGATTTGTTTTTCAGAAATACAACCTGCTGCCTACGCTGACGGCGAAAGACAATATCGCGATCGCGCAAGCGCTCTCTCGAACGTACTCTCCGCCTCCGAATTTTGACGAGATTCTGCAGCTCCTGGGAATTAAGCAGCGTCTGAACCACAGACCGCGCGCCCTCTCGGGCGGAGAGCAACAACGGGTTGCGATTGCGCGCGCACTCGTGAACCAACCAGCCATACTGTTGGCCGATGAACCCACGGGCAATCTGGACACGGCGAACTCAAACGCCGTTTTAGAGATCCTTCGCGATTTAAATAAGCGGCAGCACCAAACAATTCTGATGATCACGCACAACCCGGAAGCCGCGGCCTTTGCCGACCGGACGGTTGCGATGCGAGATGGCAGAATCGTTGCGGCTTGATAAACGATTTGCATAGATTCTGGCACACTCTTTTACATTTTTCGGAAGAATCTGCCGTTGATGTAGCCCGCCAGATCCCAAAAGCGCAGCTCACCCTCAAAGGCAATAGCAGGCGATTCTAGGCGCAATCCGCCCCTTATGGCGCCGAGCAGACCGGCAGCGGCGTGACGCATCCGCCAGTGCGGAATATAAAAGAGTTCAACAACCTCGGGGGTTCTGGTTCGCGCCAACATCCCCATTGAAGTCCCTCGTCCCCAACACCATCGGCGGTGGTACTGGCGAGTCATGCGCTCGCGCGATACATAGTGATAAATGACGAGATCAGGAACGTACATACCCCTGAAATTATTTGTGAGGAGCCGATGAAACATATCCTCATCCTCACAGGACAAAAGCCCCTTGTCGGTACGCCCAAGGCTCGTGTTGTACGGGCCCGCCGTTTCAAGAGCGAGGCGTTTAACCACGGCGTTTCCGCCCATGAGCATGCCGTTGAACCCTGGACCGTACTGCTGCTCGGCTTCACCATTTTCAACCCAGCCGACTACTCCTCCGAATTCTCGGCCGATCCAATCGGGCTTGTCAGTTGTCCAATGAGGCAAGTACGGCCCTCCGATAAAGTCCAAATCGGAATCTTCGAACATGCGGGCGAGCACGTGAAACCAGTCAACCGCAACCTGCTCGTCATCATCCAGCATTGCGACCAGTTGACCAGTTCCAGCCTGAATGCCCGCATTGAGCGCGGCAGATCTGCCCTGCACGGGTTGAAAGACATATTCGATTGCGAGGGCCTGCTTCGCTTGATATGCGCTCACCACGTTGCGGGTGTTGTCTTTGGAATTGTTGTCCACCACGAAAACTTTGAGAGCCAACTGTTCTGGGCGGTGCGCCGCTAATAGGCTGTCGAGAGTTTGGGTTAGGAGTTTTGCTCGATTGTACGAAGGAATCACGACATCTAGAGTCATGGTTTACATCGAGCGTGAGACTTTCGCTGCCTCGATAGTGCATTGCGGGTTGGGATTTTCTCCCGTCCTTGTGCGGCGTTTAACCGGGCGTGTCTGTGAGGTAAGTTTGCAGTCTCGGGCTGAGTTGTCTTGTACGCCCAAACCAAAGTTGCAGCTTGTCCAGATACAAATAGACAACCGGTGTAGTGTAGAGCGTCATCAGTTGACTCAAAATCAGGCCCCCAACGATGGTGATGCCCAGCGGACGCCGCAGTTCCGATCCCGTACCGCTGCTCAGTGCCAGAGGTAAGCCTCCAAGAAGGGCTGCCATTGTAGTCATGATGATGGGCCGGAAGCGCAACAGACAAGCCTGGTAAATCGCTTGTTTCGACGAGATGCCCTGTTTGCGCTCTGTCTCAAGCGCAAAATCGATCATGAGGATTGCGTTCTTCTTGACGATGCCTATTAGCAGAACAATGCCGATGAGCGAAATAACCGTGAGCTCAGTTCCGAAAAATATCAGCGCCAGGAGAGCGCCGACACCGGCCGAGGGCAGCGTTGACAAAATCGTAATGGGATGGATGTAACTTTCGTACAGCATGCCAAGAACGATGTAAACGGCAACCAGCGCCGCAAGAATGAGTAGCGGCTGATTCTTCAGCGATGCCTGAAAAGCCTGAGCAGTACCCGCAAAGGCGCCATGCACATTTGCAGGCATTCCGATCTCCTGTTCGGCTGTTTGAACTTGCCTTACTGCTTCACTCAAGGCAACGCCTGGTGCAAGCGCGAAAGACAGCGTAATGGACGGGTATTGCCCTTGATGGTTTACCGTCAGCGAGCTCAGACGGCTGTTGAAGTGCGCAAATGTGGATAGCGGAACAGGGGTGCCGCTGTTTGAGCGAACGTAGATCTGATTCAAAGAAGCCGGATTTTGTTGAAATTCAGGCAGAACTTCGAGCACGACGTGATATTGATTGATGCCCGCATACATCGTAGAGACCTGCCGTTGTCCGAAGGCACTGTAGAGAGTCGTGTCAATCGCGGATGGGTTAATACCTAAGCGCGCCGCCGTCGTCCGATCTATGATCACGTCCCTCGTCAAGCCGTGTATCTGCTGATCGCTGTTCACATCAAGCAGAATCGGCACGGTCTTTAGCTTGTTCAGCAATTTCGGCGCCCATTCGTTCAGGTCGTTCAAGCTCTCGGACTGTAGCGTGTACTGGTATTGAGAATTGCTTGAGCGCCCACCGACGCGAATATCCTGAGCGGCTTGCATGAAGAGCCTCGCTCCGGGAATGCCCGCCAACTTGCCACGAAGCCGATTGATCACCTGCTCAGCCGACACTTTTCTCTCCTTGAGAGGCTTCAAGGAGATCCACATGGAGGCAGAATTCAAGGTGCCGCCACCCGTAAACCCTTCGACGTTTTGTACAGCGGGATCTTTCTCGACGATGCGCAGGAAAGTGTGCAGTTTCTCCCGCATCGCGTTAAACGAGATGTCCTGGTCGGCTTGGACGAAGCCGCCGATGAAGCCGTTATCCTGTTGCGGAAAAAATCCCTTCGGGACTATGACGTAGAGGTAAACGTTAATCGCGATAGTGACGAGCGTGATGACCAGCGTAAGCTGGGGGTGCTTCAAAACGACTGCAAGCGTTCTCGCATAGGCTCCGTGAATGAAATTGAAGCCGCGCTCACTCAAACGGTAAATCCAGTTATGTTGTCTGTCTTGCTGGGGCTTAAGGAATTTCGCGCACATCATCGGAGTCGTGGTGAGCGACACGACGAGCGACGCACAGATCGCAACAGTTAATGTGATCGCAAACTCGCGAAAGAGGCGGCCGACGATGCCTCCCATGAGCAGGATCGGGATAAATACAGCCACTAGCGACGTGCTCATGGAAAGGACAGTGAAGCCGATTTCCCTGGCACCTTGAAGGGCCGCTTTGACGGGTGCCAGCCCTTGCTCCAGGTAACGCGTAATATTCTCAATTACGACGATCGCGTCATCCACAACAAACCCGGTCGAAACGGTTAACGCCATCAACGACAGGTTGTCTACCGTGTAGCCGGCGAGGTACATCACGCCGAATGTGCCGAGTAGCGAGAGAGGAACGGCAATGCCAGGGATAATGGTTGCCCAAACATTCCGAAGAAAAAAGAAAACCACCAAAACCACAAGGCAGATGGAAATAAGCAGCGTGCGTTCGATGTCGTTGACCGAGGCTCGGATGGTTGTTGTGCGGTCTTGCCCAACCGCGAGATGCATAGCCGGAGGGACGGAGGCTTGAAGCTGAGGGAGAATCTTGTATATACGATCGACAGTGTCGATGATATTGGCCGTAGGCTGGCGAGTGACCTGCAGGATTACCGCGGGTTTGCCATTATTGAGGCCCTCATTGCGAGTATCTTCAACTGAATCGATCACATTCCCAAGATCCCGGAGGCGCACCGCCGCGCCGTTGCGATAAGCAACTATCAGCGGGGCATACTGAGAAGCTTTGAACAGCTGATCCGTCGCATTCACCTGCCATCGTATTTCGTTGTTGCTCAGAGCTCCCTTGGCTTGATTCGCGTTTGCATTTGCAAGCGTCGTAGCCACGTCGGTTAGACCGAGACCTAGCGTGTTCAGGATGTTCGGATTGACTTGAACCCTCACGGCCGGCCTTGAGCTGCCCCAGATCCACACCTGCCCCACGCCTTCGATCTGCGCGAGTTTCTGCGCCAGAATCGAATCGCCGACGTCGTACATCTGTCCCCGGTCGAAGACATCCGAACTCAATACGAGCATCAAGACGGGCGAATCAGTGGGATTTGATTTCCAGTACCCGGGGTTACTGGGGAGGTCAGCAGGCAATTGGCCTCGCGCTGCGTTGATGGCTGCCTGAACATCCCGTGCCGCCGCATCTATGTTGCGGCTCATGTCGAATTGAAGCGTGATCCTAGTTCCGCTCAACTGGCTGGAAGAAGTCATCTCCGTTATTCCAGCAATCCGGCCAAATTGCCGCTCGAGCGGTGAAGCTACCGCCGAGGCCATGGTTTCGGGGCTTGCTCCGGGAAGGTTCGCATGGACCTGGATGGTGGGGAACTCGACTTGTGGAAGCGGCGCGACGGGAAGGAGTCGAAATGCGAGAACGCCTGAAAGTGCCAGGGCGGCTGTCAGGAGCGATGTGGCAACAGGTCTGCGTATGAATGGTGCCGATATGTTCACTCGCTTACTCCGCCGCCACCGGCTCTTGCATCGGGTGTGTGACTCCGCTCCGGATTCGGGCACGCCTGAAGTGGCTCGCAATATTGTCAAAGAACAAATAAACGACGGGCGTGGTGTAGAGGGTCAGAATCTGGCTGAGGATCAGGCCCCCAACAATGGTGATTCCGAGCGGGCGGCGCAACTCTGAACCGACACCGGTCCCCAGCGCCAGCGGCAACCCGCCAAATAGTGCGGCCATCGTCGTCATCATGATCGGTCGGAAACGAAGCAAAGACGCCTGATAGATTGCTTCGCGCGGAGGCTTACCTTCCTCTCGCTCGGCCTGTAGAGCGAAATCAATCATCATGATGGCGTTCTTTTTCACGATTCCGATCAATAGAATGATTCCAATCAAGGCGACCACGCTGAAATCCTGGCGGCAGATGAAAAGCGCAAGAATTGCGCCCACGCCGGCAGATGGAAGCGTTGACAAGATCGTTATCGGGTGGATGTAGCTTTCATACAACACCCCGAGCACAATATAAACGACGACGAGAGCGGCCAAAATCAACAAGGCCTCATTTGAGAGTGAGTTTTGAAACGCGGCAGCAGTGCCCTGAAAACTTGAATGGATGCTAAGCGGCAAGCCGACCTCCTGCTCAGCCTGCTTGATCGCTTTAACAGCATTTCCCAACGATTCACCAGCCGGAAGATTGAACGAGATAGTAACGACGGGAAACTGGCCTTGGTGATTCACCGTTAATGGCGTTGTCGACGTCTCAAAGTGAGTGAAAGAGCTGAGCGGGACCTGCGTGCCGTTTGAAGAATGAACATAAATAGCCGCGAGCGAACTGGGATCGCGTCGAAACTCCTGTCCTACCTCAAGCACGACGTGATACTGGTTCAACTGCGTAAACATAGTAGAGACGAGCCGTTGACCGAAAGCATCATAGAGCGTGTCGTCGATTGCCTGCATACCGATGCCCAAGCGTGAGGCGGTATCGCGATCAACTACCAGCGTGGTTTCCAAACCCGAGTTCTGCTGGTCTGTTGCGACGTCTCGCAACGCCGGAAGCGTTCTCAGCTTATCGACGAGCCGCGTCGTATAGGAGTTCAACTCTGCAGCGTCGGCATCCTCAAGCGTGTATTGATACTCAGTGCGGCTTACCCGATCTTCGACGGTCAGGTTTTGAACGGGTTGCATGAAAAGCGTGATAGCACTGACCTGAGCAAGATTGGGTTGAAGCCTCCGGATGACGTCACTCGCGCTCAAGCGGCGCTCTTCGAGCGGTTTGAGATTGATTTGGATACGGCCGCTGTTGAGGGTCGTGTTGATGCCGTCAATGCCGATGAATGACGACAAGCTCTCGACAGCAGGGTCTCTGAGAATGACGCGCGCAAGCGCTTGCTGACGGTTGGACATGGCCGCAAACGAGACCGTTTGGGGAGCTTCAGAGACGCCCAGAATCACTCCAGTATCTTGCACAGGGAAAAAGCCTTTGGGAACGGCTATGTAGAGTAGGATGGTTGCAACGAGAGTTGAAAATGTTATCAGAAGCGTAAGCGGCTGGTGTCTCAGCACCCAGCGCAAAGTCGTTCCATACCGCGCAATCACCCAATTAAAGGCGTGTTCCGAATTTCGATACAACCATCCTTGTTGCGATTCCGGCCTATGGTGTAAGAGCTTGGCGCACATCATCGGAGTGAGCGTGAGCGACACAATCGCCGAGACAAGGATGGTCACCGCAAGCGTAATCGCAAATTCACGGAAGAGCCGGCCCACGATATCGCCCATGAAGAGCAACGGGATCAGTACCGCGATCAGAGAAATCGTCAATGACAAAATCGTAAAACCAATTTGTTTGGCGCCCTTCAGAGCGGCTTGGAGCGGAGATTCGCCTTCTTCGAGATAACGCGAGATGTTCTCGATCATCACAATGGCGTCGTCCACAACGAACCCGGTAGAGATCGTCAGAGCCATTAACGACAAATTGTTTAAGCTGTAGCCCAGGAGGTACATCACGCCGAACGTGCCGACAATCGAAAGCGGCACAGCGATGCTCGGTATAAAGGTAGCGGCCAAATTGCGGAGGAAAAGAAACATCACCATCACAACAAGGGCCACAGTGAGCATCAGCTCGAACTGCACGTCTCTTACAGAAGCGCGTATGGTGGTGGTTCGATCCGTGAGCACTGCGATATCGACTGCCGAAGGTATCGAAACTTTCAATTGGGGCAGCAACGCCTTGATCCGGTCGACGACGGTAATTATGTTTGCGCCGGGCTGCCGCTGAATGTTCATGATGACAGCGGGAGTGATGTTCACCCAGGCCGCTTGCTTGGTGTTCTCGGCTCCATCGACGACTGTGGCCACGTCTTCTAGCCGCACCGGCGCGCCGTTGCGATAAGCAACAATGACAGATTTATAACCCGCGCTCGTCAGAATCTGATCGTTTGTACCGATGCTATACGCCTGGCGAAGGCCATCGAAATTGCCTTTCGCTTGATTCAAGTTCGTCAAATTGAGGCTAGTGCGCAAATCTTCTAGACTGAGCCCGTACGCTGCCAATGCTGCGGGGTTGGCCCGAATGCGAACCGCCGGCTTCTGTCCGCCGCTAAGACTGACCAGGCCTACACCGGGAAGCTGAGAGATTTTCTGCGCGAGCGTAGTGTCGGCGACATCTTCCACTTTGGTCAGCGGAAGCGTCTTTGATGTCAGCGCCAGTGTCAGGATAGGCGCGTCGGCGGGATTTACTTTGCTGTAAATTGGCGGATTTGGAAGATCTGGCGGCAGGTATGTGCCGGCAGCGTTAATTGAAGCCTGCACCTGTTGCTCGGCAACGTCGATGTTCAGATCGAGATCGAACTGGAGCGTGATGATCGAGCTTCCGAACGAGCTCGTTGAAGTCATCTGCTTGAGCCCGGGTACCTGTCCAAAGGTGCGCTCGAGCGGGGCCGTCACTGACGAAGCCATCACTTCCGGGCTAGCGCCGGGATAAAACGTGAGGCACTGGATGGTTGGATAATCGACCTCGGGCAGCGCCGATACCGGGAGCTGCCGGTAGGCGATGGTACCGGCTATGAGGATGCCGAGCATCAGCAGCGAAGTGGCAACGGGCCGCAGGATGAACGGCCGCGATGGATTCATTTCTTACTGTCCCCGCTTGGCTGCGGCCCTGCCCGTCCGACCGTCCCCGCTTTGCCTGTTCTGGCCTGGGCTGGATTGTGGTTGGCGAAGTGCGACCTTCATTCCGTCCGTGAGCTTCTCGGCGCCATCAACGACGACGCTGTCGCCAGCCTGGAGGCCGCTATCAATCGAAACGTCATTGCCTTCACTGAGCCCAACCTTCACCTGACGCATCCTAACGGTCTTGTCATCCTGAACCAGATAGACAAAAGTACCCCCGGGGCCGCGCTGAATTGCAACAGCCGGGACGATGATGGCGCCGCGCTTAGTATCAAGCCACAACTTGACATTTACAAACTGATTGGGGAAGAGCGCGAAATCGCTATTCGGGAAAACAGCCTTCAGGCGGGACGTGCCGGTCGTTTGGTCTATCTGATTATCAACGGTGACCAGCGTTCCATCCGCTAGCTTCGTAGTCAGGTTGCGATCATAAGCTTCGGTTGGTAGCTTAGCTCCTTGATGCAGCTTGCGAAGCACTTCCGGGAGCTGATCTTCCGGAATGCTGAAGAGAACCGCGATAGGCTGGAGCTGCGCGATGATTACCAGACCGTTCGCATCAGCCGCATGGACCATGTTGCCCGCATCAACCAAGCGGAGCCCGACCCGTCCGCTGATGGGAGCTGTAACCCGCGTATAAGAAAGGTTCAGCTTTGCATTATCGATTGCCGCCTGGTCAGCCACTAGCGAGCCGCGCGATCCCTCCACCGTTGCTGCCTGCGTATCGAGCTGTTGTTTGGCAATGATTTTGTCGTTGTAGAGCTCGCGGTCGCGCTCCAGATTGACTTCGGCATCTCGTAAAGCCGCCTGATCTCGTGCGAGGTTACCCTGAGCTTGATCGAGCGCCACTTGATATGGACGCGGATCGATCTCGGCCAGCAAATCACCCTGGTGAACGAATTGCCCCTCATGGAAGGCTACATTAATGAGCTGCCCGTCAATTCGGGTTTTAACCGTCACAGTATTGAAAGCCGTCACTGTGCCAAGGCCCTGTAGGTAAACCGGGATATCCCCTGTGTGGGCCGTTGCAGCGACGACAGCGACGCTCCGAGGAGTCGTTGCGGCCCCGCGCTTCGCTGTGAGTGCTTCCGTCTTTGCTGCCTCGAACTGGTATAACCGATAGCAGCCGTATGCAATTGCGGCAAAAACAAGCAGCCAAACCCACCATCGATTGCTCGATCTGGAACCTTCCTCCAAGTCGAGATTTGGGACGCGTTTCGGATGCAGCTCAGGCTTTTGAGGTTGCGTTTCTTCCGGTTCGAGTGTTGCGGGCGGCTTCAAATGCCTATTCTTCCTTTATCTGTGGACTAAACGGACGTTTGACGCCCCTCATGGTTTATTTGCGTTTTCTCTCGGAAAGCCATGGCAGGATTGTGGTGCCCCGTTGCAGCATAAGACGCTGATACAACTATCGATGTTACCCGGGCAAACACTTGCTTTTCTGTTCCAGTTAGATCTACCGGGTTCGTTGAATCGCCGCCCTCGCGCTGCGAATCTTAGCCAGAGAGACATCCCATTCCGATTGGGTTTCTCATGATAATGTGATTCCTATGGCAGAATACACACATCCTGAAGTGCTCGTTGACACAGACTGGCTAGCGGGCAAACTCTCCGAACCCTCGGTCCGCATTGTCGAAGTGGATGTAGACACTGCGGCATACGATCTCGGCCATATTCCGGGCGCACTCGGATGGGCGTGGAATACGCAGCTTTGCGATACGGTTTGCCGCGATATCCTCCCTAAAGCGCAGCTTGGAGCTCTGCTTTCCAAATCCGGGATCAGTCCACAGACGACAATCGTGCTTTACGGCGACAGCAACAACTGGTTTGCGGCTTGGGCTTTTTGGCAGTTGAAGATCTACGGCCATCAGGACGTGCGAATTCTCAACGGCGGCCGAAAAAAATGGATCGCGGAAGGAAGGGAACTGAGCGATACTGTGGCCTCGTATCCTCCCACGGAGTACCACGCTAAAGATCCTGATCTGTCGCTGCGCGCTTACCTTCCGCAGGTTCAACAGGCAGTCAATAGCAGCTCGGCTTCGCTCATCGACGTGCGCAGTCCCCAGGAGTTTACGGGTGAGATTCTGGCGCCTCCGGGACTGCCCGAAACGTGCCAGCGTGGGGGGCACATTCCCGGAGCGCGGAATGTCCCGTGGGGCAAGGCCTGCAACGAGGATGGCACATTCAAGTCTTTTGAAGAACTTCAGGCGCTCTACCGCGCGGAAGGAGTCGATGCCTCTCGTCCCACCATCGCGTACTGCCGGATCGGGGAACGATCGAGTCACACCTGGTTTGTGCTGAAATACTTACTCGGACTACCCAACGTTGTCAATTATGATGGCTCGTGGACGGAGTGGGGGAATCTGGTGGGTGCTCCCGTGGAGCGTGGAGGGGCGCAAGCCGCGCGAGCGTGAAAGCAGGAGAATGCCGTGAATTCGGAACAGTTCGAGGAACGCCAGATTGACATCGACGGGTGGCCGGTGAAGCTCACGAGTTATCGCGTCGGAGAGAAATACATTTGCCAGGCGGACAATGTTTCTCCGGGGGCATGCTTGGCGCGATTTACGGCTGCGACGCTTGAAGAGGCTGAGTCCCAGGCGATTTCAAAAGCCAAACATCTGCTTGGGAAGACTCGACGCCGGGAAGTTTAAACTCCTCTAAGTCGTTCCAGCAACTCTTTGGGGTAGAGCGGCTTCAACTCGGAATAAGCTTCAGCGAGACGTACCAAATCCAATTCATCTTTTTTGGGTCGTAAATGGGCTCCGCAGGTCGCTGTCCGGTGATTGCACCAAGCCAAATCCAGAGTATGACAGCCGGGAGATGTAAACGGCGCTAATCTGTGGATGTGGAGCCGAAGCCTGCCCACGCCTACTTTCGGTTCTATGCCGAACTGAACGATCATCTCCCACCGGACCAACGATACGAAGCTCACGGAAAATCGTTCTTTGTTCCTTCCACAGTGAAGGATATGATCGAGAGCTTCGGTGTCCCGCATACAGAAGTCGAACTGATCATAATCAATGGCGAATCCACCGACTTCTCGCATGTAGTCCGGGATGGAGATCGTATTGGCGTCTACCCGATGTTCGAGTCCGTCGATATCACGCCAGAATTGCGCGTGCGATCACAGCCGCTGCGCGATTTAACTTTTGTTCTCGACGTTCATTTAGGGAAATTGGCGGCATACCTGCGTATGCTCGGCTTCGACGCTCTGTACCGAAGCTGCTACACCGATCCCGAGCTTGTCCAGATTTCCTCGATTGAACGTCGCATCTTACTCACACGTGACCGCGGCCTACTGAAACACCGCGCTATCAGCCATGGTTATTGGCTCCGAGAAACGGACAGCCGGCGACAAGCCGCCGAAGTAGTACAGCGCTTCGATCTGGCTCACTTCATCCGGCCATTCACGCGATGCATGGCCTGCAATGGAGTGATAGAGTCAGTCTCGCGAGAACACGTCAGAGATCGGCTTCTCCCGCACACGGCCGAGTTGTACGACGAATTTCGCCAGTGTCCGCAGTGCGGCCGCGTCTACTGGAAAGGAACTCATTACGAGCGCATGCGGCGCTGGATCGAAGAACTAGCCTCCAACGCGCGGCGATAATGACGCGTCCAAGAAGATAGTCACCCTAGGAGTACTTATCCTCTATGCTTCGTGTGCTGCTTATGCTCGCGGCCTCAGGCGCTTCGCCGCTTAGCGCGACGTCAACGGATAATGCTTGGATGATTCTCCAAGAAGCCGCTGCCGACAAGAGCGCCGAAAACCGTGCCAAAGCGGCTCACGCGCTGGGCTTGCTGCCAAAGAGTAAGAAAGCGGAAGAAATTGTGCAGAAGGCACTTCTAGACGGCAACACTCATGTAAGAGTCGCGGCCGCGAAGGCGCTGGGCCAGATCGGCACTGCTTCTGCCCGACCAAAGTTGAGACAAGCGCTTAATGACAGTGAGGTCGAAGTGGTCATTGCTGCCGCTAACTCCCTCTATCTTCTGAAGGACCCGGCCGCTTACGAGGTCTACTATGCATTATTGACCGGCGAGCGAAAAAGTAGTGGAGGTCTGGTGCACTCCGAACTGCAGATCCTGAAAGACCGAAGAAGCATGGAAAAGTTGGCGTTCGAAATTGGTATCGGGTTCGTTCCATTTGGCGGAATGGGGTACGAGGCTTGGAAGACAATTACCAAGGACGATACTTCGGCTGTGCGCGCGGCCGCGGCGGAGAGGCTTGCCAGGGATCCAGACCTAAAGAGTCGGCGGGCTTTGGTGGACGCCTGCTCGGATAACAAGTGGGAGGTACGCCTGGCCGCGGTTGACGCGATTGCGGAGAGAGGTGATCCGGCGTTGATCGACCCATTGACGCCGCTGCTGGAGGATGGCAACGGGAGCGTGAGGTATGATGCCGCTGCTGCAATTCTACGGTTGAAAGCTCGTCACCTCACTCGCCGATCCCGAAAGCGAGTCCGCGGTGTTACTGCGCCAGCAGCCTCTCGATCTCGTCTGGCTCCTTCGCCAGCGCAGAGGTGAGGACTTTCGCACCATGGGGCGTTACCAGCACGACATCTTCAATGCGCACTCCGATGTTTTCTTCAGGAATGTAGACGCCGGGCTCGACGGTAAGGACCATCCCTTCTTCCAGCTTCAGTGGAATTCCGCCCGCATCGTGAACATCAATGCCGATGAAATGGCCGAGCCCATGCGTGAAATATTTGCCGAGCGGTTCGCCGTGCTTGTCCTTCCCATGTGAGTCGATGTAATCTTTCGCAATCTGAGTGATGGTTCCGGTTTGGCCGTAATAAGAGACGCCGGGCTTAATCGCGGTGATGGCGGCCTTTTGTGCTCCGAGCACAATCTCGTAGATTTCGCGCTCACGGCTGCTAAATTTGCCTCCTACAGGGATCGTGCGTGTGATATCGCTGGCATAATAGTCACACTCTGCGCCAGCGTCGATTACCACGAGTTCACCACGCTCTACGCGGCGGTGGTTCGCTTCATAGTGCAGCACCGTTCCATTCGGGCCCGAACCGATGATTGGTGGATAGGCATAGTCTTCGCAACCGCGATTTAGCATCGCCTCTGTGAAGGCGGCCTGCGCCTGATATTCGTATGCACCGGGCTTCATCCGCTTCCATGCGACGCGGTGAGCCGCCATGCTGACATCGGCCGCGTGCTGCAATTCGGCGATCTCAGTTCCTGACTTGATTTTTCGCAGATTCCCGATCATTACTCCTGCATCGCCGATCTCGCGCAGCGCCAGTAACGGCTTGAGCCGGTCCACATCTTGCGATTTCGAAAGCGCGTAGAACTCAAGTCCGGAATTGAGTGCCTTGAGAAGCTGCGTTTCGAACTTCTCAGTTGGCAGCACCGTCTGAAATCCTGCCTTTTCCTTGGCATCTGCATCTTCTGAGGATGTACGCCGGCCTGTATAGCGTTCTACAACTTCATCGTGGTGCGGCAGGAATAAAATTTCGTCCTCATGAGTGATCAGCAACCGGGCGCCCGGCTCCGTCCATCCGGTGAGGTAATAGAAGTTCGATTCCTGTCGGAATTTGCCGACCAACTCCCAATCTTCCTGGTTGCCGAAAAGAACGAGGCTGCCTTTCAGATCCTTTCGCAGCTTATCGCGTCGTTGATGATATTCAGAAAGTGGAATCGTGCCCGGCAAGAAGGCGGGCGCCAGTAGACCGCCGGCAATTGCAGCGATGCAAGCCGTTCGCATCTATTGGTTTTCGAAGATCAGCACGTTGTGCACAGGCTTTCCCTCCTGATTCGTCCCGGTCAACGTGTACGTCATTTTCGTGCCGCTCTTTGAGACCACGCCTTTGCCCTGCATTGTGGAATTTCCCATTTTCCATGTGTGCTCCATCGTGTGGTCGTTGACCTTTTTCTCCATCACGCTCGAATTCTCCATGCCGGTGATGGTCGCCGCGGTTCCGGGCGACGGAACGTAGGACCAAGTCATCGTTTTGCCTTCCCCAGTCACCTCTTCGACATCTACCTTGTCTTGCGCGATGGTTACGGTTTCACTTTTGGCCGCGGGACCAGGGTTGAACTTCGACTTTGCGACGTTCAGTTTCCACGTCCCGACGAATCGATCGTTCTGTCCAGTTTGTGCGGATTGTCCGTTTTGTGCCGCCTGAGCCGTAAGGGCGAACGCGATCGCGGCGAAAGCTACTGCAAGGTATTTCATTGAATTTCCTCCTTCGAGCGAATGTGAATTGAACTCCATTTCCCACGATCAGAACACTGGCCATGGGCACGTTGCATTATGCGGGAATCGAGGATCAATTTCAAGCTGATGCGCTGATCGTGAATCTTGTCCTCGAGCCTAGCTGGCCACCTTGCGCTTCACTTCGATGTTTAAACGCTTGATCTTTTGATTGAGCGTCGAGAGCGGGATCCGAAGCGTTTCGGCAGCCTCGGTCTGACTATAATTCACAGCCTCAAGCGCTTCTGTGATCTTGCACCGCTCGAAGTCGGCCACTATTTCGAAGAGTGATGCATTGGGCACCAGCATGCCTTCCTTGTCTCGTGAAATTCGCATCCCGCTCGCCTGTTGCAGGTGATCTGGAAGCACATGCGCCGGCACCGAGGCAGAGGTTGTAAGCACTACAGCGCGCTCAACCGCGTTTTCCAGTTCGCGTACGTTGCCGGGCCAATCATGCTCCATCAGGATCTGCATTGCATCAGGCTCGAAGGCGAGTATGGAACGCTGATCGCTGTTCAAGAACTTCTCATTCTCGCGGCAATAGCGAGTGAAGAAATGCTCGATCAACGCCGGTATATCCTCTTTACGTTCTCTCAACGGCGGCAGATGCAGGTTAATGACGTTCAGCCGGTAATAAAGATCTTCACGAAATTTTCCTTCGTCCACTAACTTTCGCAAATCCGCATTCGTTGCAGCGAGGATGCGGATATCAACGCGAACACTTTCGTTCGAGCCTAGCGGCATAAACTCGCGATCCTGCAATACACGAAGCAGTTTGACCTGAATCTCCGGACTGATATTCCCGATCTCATCGAAGAAAATAGTTCCCCGGTTTGCAGTTTCGAACAAGCCTTTGCGGTTTGCAATAGCCCCCGTGAACGAGCCTTTCACATGGCCGAACAGAATGGACTCGAGCAATTCAGAGGGCAGCGATCCGCTGTTCACAGGGACGAAGATTTGATCTGATCTGGCCGAATGCCCGTGAATGGCTTTGGCAATCAGCTCTTTGCCGGTTCCTGTCCCGCCGGTAATCAGGATAGTGGCACGGCTTGGCGCAACCTGGGCTACCTGGTCGAGCAGACGCAACATGCGCTCGCTCTTGCCCACAATGTTCGGGAACGCATAGCGCTGCTTCAATGCGCGCTTGAGCTGCGTGTTTTCACGCTCGAGGCGGCCTTTCGAAATCATGCGGTCGATCTCGATCAGAAGCTTTTCGTTGTCCCAGGGCTTGGCGAAATAATCGTTAGCACCAGATTTCAAAGCCCGCACTGCAACTTCAACGGAGCCGTATGCGGTGAGCATAAACACGGGAGTGTCCGTATCGCGGCGCCGGATGTCCGCAAGTACATCCATACCGGAGCGGTCCGGCATCATAAGGTCGAGTAACACCAGATCGTAGTTGCCGGAGTCGAGTTTCTCCATGCCCGCGGCACCGCTTTCGGCCAAATCGACCATATAGTTTTCCGCGGTCAAGAGCAATTCGAGGCTCTCTCGAATATCCACTTCATCGTCGACGACGAGAATGCGATACCGCTCCGGAGGGCCCACGCGATCAGGCGTGAGGTCGTCACTTGTAAACGCCACTACAGTGGTTGTATCAGACATCACTATCGAGAAAGATGGCGAGTGCGAAGCAGTGCAGAGGTCAAGCGGGAAGTGCCTGCCGGCTTCGCGCGGCAGCGCCGATGGACCGAGTCGGTGTGCCGGGGAATTCCAGGCGGAAGCGTGTGCCGCGTCCGACTGTGCTATCGACCTCTATAATTCCGCTGTGCTCCTGCACTATGCCATAGGTGATCGAGAGTCCTAAGCCTGTTCCCTTTTTAGAGTTCTTGGTCGTGAAGAACGGGTCATAGACACGTGCCAGGTGTTCCGGCGGGATGCCCTGGCCCGTATCGGCAACCTCGACATGGGCGAATCCGTTTTCTGCCCAAGTGCGCACCGTCAGCGCGCCCCCGGCCTGCATGGCGTCTCGGGCATTGATGAACAGATTGAGAAATACCTGCTGAAGTTTCCCCGAGTTGCCGCGCACGACCGGCAAGTCGTCGCCCAAATTCAAACGGGCAGCGACTCCCGCCTTTTGAAACTGATGCTCGATTAAGGTTGCCGTCTCTCGAATGATCCGATTCAGGTCCACCTCGATGAAGTCTGTCGGCGATGTTCGCGAGAAGTTAAGCAGTGAATTCACGATTTCGCTTGCCCGGAAGGTCTGTTTAGCGATCTTCTCGAGCAGCTTAGATTTCTGCTCGTCGCCCGAAACCTGCTTCGTCAGCATCTGTGCATAAGTGGAGATCACGGCCAGCGGTGTGTTGACTTCATGCGCTACTCCGGCGGCCAAAAGGCCGATTGAGCTAAGCTTGTCCGCTTGCACCAGTCTGCGCTCCAGTTCAGCGCGGTCGGTCACATCATCAAAAATAATCAGGCGGCCAATCTGTTTCAGCTCCTTCGAGATCCAAGGGGCTATCGCGAGATTCACGATAGACTCGCGTGCTTGAGGCACCGCTTTGGCTATCTCAAGTCCTCCATATCCATTGCGTGGCGAAGCGTGAGCGCCAATTTCCGAAGCTTCTGTTAAATCCGCGACTTCGTCAGTGGTGCGCCGTCCGAGAGTCATCTTGTAGGCATTGTGAATGCCGTCATGCCCATGCACCTCATCGAATTTCTCACAAAGCTCGGCCGCGAACAGCTCTGACAAGCGTCTGCCCACGGCTTCTTCTCGAGGAATGCCGGTTAGCTTTTCGATCTGCGAGTTCCAGCTCTCCACGCGATCGTCCAAATCAGCCGCCAGGATGCCCACATTGATCGATTCGACGATGTTCTCGCTGAACTCCTTCAAGCGCTCGTACTCATTCGCCTTGCGCTGCAGAGAACTGTATAGCCGGGAGTTCTCAATTGCGATCGCAACGTAGTTTGACAACGTGACCAAAAGCTCAATGTCGTCCGACGACAGAAAATCGCCTTCAGTCGTACGGCTTACACCAAAAAACGCTATCGTTCTCCCGCGAGATTTGCACGTCACGTAATAGGTGAAGTCAAGCGCGGCAATCGTGTCTCGAACAGTTTGCGGCCACTCTCGATAGACAATATCGCGCAGATGTTTGGGCCGTTCGAAAAAGATGTATGGTTTGTCGGAAGACTCTTCGAGGAACCGAAGATCGAGCGCTGGCCCTGTGTTTTTGGCGGCGCTTTCGGGCTTATGCGTCACGAGTGCAGGCGGCGCGTGACGCCCATTCTGCGCGGCTAAGGACGAATGCAGCCGGAATTCGCCGGAACCTTCATCCATGAGGAAGAAGCCGATCTGCTGAATCGAAAGCGTCCGCAAAAGGCGGTCCGACACCTTTGCGAGCATTGCGTTCTGATCAGTCTCCGAACTGAGCTCGCGCGCAAACTCAATGAGCGTAAGTCGGGCATCATAGCGGTCGCGGTAAAACACCCAGCGATCGAGCTGTTCCTGTATCCAACGGCGAATGGGCTGGAATACGAACGTCGCGAAAGAAATAAGCACGACGAATGCCGGGGGAGTAATCGTGCGCGTGTTGAAAATCAAAAAGATCAGACCGTAAAACGTCCCGATTACCGCCAAGGTGGCGAGCGTATACACATAGCCCTGTTGGAAGATAATGTCCACATCCATCAAGCGGTAACGGGTGATCGCGTAGGCCCACGTCAGCGGAATTAGCGTCATCGACAGAACGCTCAGATTCATTACGTGATTCGGAATAGCGCCTAGGACATAGGGAGCAGCGTAGAGCAACACGAAAGGTGTAAGGCCGACCAATGCCCCGTTGCGCAAATACTTCAGCTGCCGTCGCAGGACGGGGTCTTCGGCACCGGCGTAATCGACGCTAAGAGCGGCTACTCCCAGGAAATACACGAACATCTCGAAACCAAGCGTCAGGCGGTCAAGAAACCACCGCACCTCTAGCAATGGTGTGGAGAATTTCAGGACGCCTTCGGCTGACAGGGCTACCAAGCCCAGCAATATTGCCGAGGGAAGATATAGCAGGAGCCAGGCGCCGCTTGGCCGCAGGAATCGGGGGCGCTCATGAAAAGTCAGGCAAAAGTGGAGAAAGATCGCTGGCGCTATCAACGTGGCTGCCAGATTCCCCCAGTACAGAATCTCATCGAACGTATTCAGCTTTCCTGAGTAGTGGAAACATGAGGCTACAAACGAGGCCAGGCATAAGAGAAAGAAATGCAGCGATTTTGCCGCACTCGTCCGCCGATAGTAAACGAACAAGCCTATGGCGAGATAAGCGAAACCCACAGCATACTGGTAATAGACGGCCGAGTCGCGTGGGGCCGACTGGATGAAAATGTTGTCCTTCTGAAACTCTATGCCGTTCCGCCGAAGAGTGTATTTCGACTGTCCTAAAAGCGGGATTTGCCACAGCGCCTGCGGAACCTCAAGCGCCCTTTTGACTGCGAAGGTATCAATCGCAATCAGCTCATCGCCGGTTCGGATTCCCGCCTTGTCCCCGGGGCCGCCGGCAGAGATATAACCGGCTACAACATGGCTGCGACCATCTGTTCCCCTGGTATCAACCCACGTAACTCCATCATCATGCAAGGGATAGGACCGGAGATGTTCAAAGCTCAACACGCCGGCAATGATGGCGGCTATTGTCAAGATGAGCAGCAACGTGCCCGCAAATTGACTTTTAGATTCGCTCATTATGCACCGGCGCGAACAAGCAGTCCCGTTCGCTACATACCTATACCCTAATACTTAGATCAGGTTTGTGAGCACGTGCCCAACCATCTGGCGCAAAGCTGTATGTACTTGAAAAATACAACACAGGCGGTAGCACTCAAGCTTCTGCCTTCGAAAATTCTTCATTTTGGGAGCGCTTCTACGGAATACCGTAATCCAACATTGCCCGCCCGCACGTTGACGCTGAATCGAAACACACTTAGACTTGATGATGTAGCCCCACAGCTTGCAGAGGTATTTTCCCCCGTATGAAGTTATTTGCTGTCTTCCGCTTTCCGATCCTGGTTGGCGTTCCATTGGTATTCCTTGTGACGAGCACGCTCCCTGCTCAAGATAAGACAAATTCAAGCAGTTCCAGCAGCTCGAGTACGGACACGATTGCTAAGCCATTAACCAAGAAACAGCAAGCGAGGAAACAAAAAGAGCTCGAGAAGGAGCTCATGGGCCCATGGAAGAAGTGGCTCAATGAGGACGTCGTCTATATCATTACGGACGAAGAGAAGCTAGCTTTCAAACGCCTGAGAACTGACGAAGAACGTCAGCAATTCGTTGAACAGTTCTGGCTGCGGCGCGATCCCACTCCCGATACTGAGGAGAACGAGTTTAAGGAAGAGCATTATCGGCGCATCGCCTACGCGAACGATCACTATGCTTCCGGCATCCCCGGCTGGAAGACAGACCGCGGAATGATCTACATCAAATACGGTGCTGCAGATGAGGTTGAATCGCATCCCTCCGGCGGCAGCTATGAGCGTCCCTACGAAGAGGGCGGCGGCGAAACATCTACCTACCCTTTTGAAGACTGGCGTTACCGCTACATCGAAGGCATCGGCACGAACATCGTTATTGAATTCGTGGACCCGACGATGAGCGGCGAATATCATATCTCGACCGACCCGGAAGAGAAGGATGCGCTTCTGTATGTGCCGGGTGCAGGACTCACCCAGATGGAACAAATGGGTCTGGCGAATAAAACTCAGCGTTTCCAACGCTCAGACGGAACCCATCTCGGCACCGGTAACCAGCCCCTTCCGGAAAGCATGAACGAGTTCACGCGACTCGAGCAAAACGCCAAACTCTACAAAGCGCCTGCTATCAAATTCAAAGATTTGGAAGCAGCGGTCAATTCCACGATTCGCTACAACACGCTGCCGATGCACGTGCGCGCCGATTACATCCGCATCACCGACTCGACAGTCCTCACAAGCCTGGCGCTGCAGTTCAAGAACAACGACTTGCAGTATGCGACCAAGGACAAGGTAGCGAAGGCTACGGTGAATCTGTATGGCCGAATTACCTCCCTCACGCGCAGGCCCGTGAACTGGTTCGAAGACACGATCAGCATGGAGGTTCCCTCGGAGATGCTACAGCAAGCCATGACCGGCTCGCGTGTGTACTCTAAGTCGATTCCGCTAGCTCCCGGTACTTACCGGCTCAACATCGTGGCGAAAGACGTTGTTGGCAATACCATGAACAACTTCGAAATGCCATTAGTGGTCCCGCACTACGATGAAGACCAGCTCGGCTCAAGCAGCCTCATCCTTGCCGATGAGTTGGAGCGCGTTGCTACCAAGAGCATCGGGGCGGGTCAGTTCGTTATCCGTAGTTCAAAGGTTCGGCCACGTGTCGATGACACGTTTAAACAGGATGAAACCATGGGCATCTACACAGAGTTCTACAACCTCGGCATGGATGAAAAGACCAAAAAGCCCACTGGCAGCATTGAATACAACGTAGTAAACAAGGCTAACAACCAGACGGTCATGAGCCAAACGGAAGATTTGGGTAGCATTCCGAACGCTTCAGCCTTCCTGATTACGGTAGAGAAGAAGCTTCCGCTAAAAGCTCTTCCCCCAGGAAACTATACACTTAAGCTAAAGGTGGTGGATAAGCTGAAAAACCAGACCCTTACACCATCGGCCGCGTTTACGGTAACATCGTAGGCGAGAGCCTCTCGGCCATTTCGCCCGAGAAAGCGAGCTGATTTTGGATTCGGCCTTCGCAAGAACAAAATTCGCTGCTTCCCTTCTGATTGCCGGCCTTTTGGCTGTCACGCCGCGCAGTTCCGCTGTGGATCTCTCGCTTCCCGTGACAGGCAATCTTTTAGGCTCAGTTCTTGATGCCAGCGGTACCCCGCAAATGGGCGCGACCGTTCTGCTGTTCAACAAGTACGAACGGCTTATTTCGAAAACGCATACTACTCCAGATGGGCGGTTTGCATTTGCCGGTCTTCCCGCTGACCTGTATAGCGTGCGTGTTTCGCTCGCCAGCTTTCTTCCGGCATCTCGTGACAGGATTGCCATTAAGGCCGGCCTCGACAGCTTGCTTCAAATCCATCTGGCGACATTGTTTAGCAATGTGGAGGTGACCTACGCCCTTCCCACAAGCGCAATGAGCGACGACTGGAAATGGGTTCTCCGTTCTTCACCGGCCACGCGCCCCATCACGCGTTTCCTCGGCAACGACCCGAAATCGTCCGCCGCAGCGCTGCGTCCGCATATCTTCTCAGGCACGCATGCCATGCTCTCACTCTCCGGAGGTGACGGCGGCCTGATCGACTCTGATTCTGCACAAACGGATCTCGGCACCGGTTTCGCCCTGTCGACCAATGTATTGGGTAAGAACCAGCTACAGGTGGGAGGCAGTTTCGGTCAAAATACCGGGATAGGCGTTGCTGCCATGGGCCTTTGTGCGATTTACAGCCGCGACCCGGACGGCGGTTTCAGTGAGCCTCCAGAAGTCACGTTCACCCTCTCGCAAGTAAGCCTCATTGGCGGACAAAATACGGCACCGGGCTCTGGAATCGCAGGGTCGCTTCCGCCCGTCCGCACCATGTCGCTGAGTGTGTATGAGGTAGCCGACCCCACCGACAATCTTCACCTGGAATATGGCATTACGGGCGAGTCGGTCGACTACTTGCAACACACTACGAGAGTCAGCCCCTTCGCACGCGCCACCTTCGGGGTGGGAGCGCTCGGGAATCTCATCGCCGCCTACACCGATGGGGGCCGCCCGGATGAGCTTGCCGCCCATCAGCAGGTCCAGGCAACAGGGGAGGGAAATGGCACAGAGGACCTGGTGAGCACCGTGAATACGTTGGCGCGCCTACCTCAGCTTTCAGAACGCAATGGCCGATTGGAGTTACAGCGCAGTCAGAACTACGAGCTCGGATTCACTAAAGCAGCAGCCTCGCGCACTTACTCCTTCAGCGCGTTTCGCGAAGTGGTTTCCAACGGCCGGCTAAATGTCGCAGGCGATATCTCGGAACTCGACTCGGGCGATCTGCTCTCGGATGGCACTTCGATGACCTCCGCCTACAACATTGGCCACTATAACCGTAACGGCTATCTGGCTTCGGTAAACCAAAGGGTGACTCAGTCGCTGGACTTGGCAGTAGCATACGGCCGATTGGGCGGGTTCACGGCTGATGCGAATGGGTTCACAGGAAACGCGACGCAGGAAAAATTTCTGGACCTTAGAAATCACAATCTCGCGACCGCGAATTTACAGTTTCGAGCGCCAGTTTCAGGCACTCGAATTTCAGCAAACTACGGCTGGTCTGACTCGGGTGCTGTGATTCCCCGGCACATCTTTACAACGCAGAATATCTATGCCCAGCCCGGCCTGAATATCATCATCCGTCAACCACTGCCATCCTTGTTCGGAATGCCGGGGCGGCTTGAGATCACTGCCGACCTTCACAACTTGCTGGCCCAAGGATATCTTCCTCTATACGCCCCGGACGGACACAAACTCCTGATCGTCCAGTCTCCCCGCGCCATTCGTGGCGGCTTAAACTTCATCTTCTAGTCTCAAAGCTTTCTTTGATCGACGGTCGTGCGCATTACCTTGTGCGTTCGTGTTCGGCCCCAAATTGTGCCGCAACCGAGGATAATAACCTTCTTGAATAACATCGTTGAATAACGTCGATAAATAACGTTATTACATTCATTCCTTCACTCTCCGCCTCCGTCCTGGTACCCTAAACCTCAAGTATCTGGAGACTCGTCCTTATGAATCGCGCATCCAGGTGGATCCTTCCTCTTTTTGCCTCCCTTTGTAGCGGGCCGCTACTCGCCCAATCAGCGGCAACGGCTGATCAGAAACTTAGTGCGCTAGACGCTGCGACGAAAGGCGCACAGTTATCAGGGGACAACGCCTGGATGCTCACCAGCGCTGCTCTGGTCTTGATGATGACCGGTCCAGGTCTCGCTCTCTTCTATGGTGGGCTAGTCCGCCGCAAGAATGTGCTCGGCACCATGATGCACAGCTTTGTCCTCATGGCGATCGTTACGGTCTTGTGGGCTGTCTATGGATATAGTCTCGCGTTCGCAGAAGGCAATCCGTTCATTGGCGGTCTTCATTACGTGTTCCTCAAGGACGTTGGCTCTGCGCCCAATCCCGATTACGGCGCAACCGTTCCGCATGAGACCTACATGATCTACCAGTTGATGTTTGCCATCATCACGCCGGCTCTCATTTCGGGCGCATTCGCGGAACGTATGAAGTTCAGCGCCATGCTGTTGTTTACCTGCCTTTGGTCGACCATCGTTTACTTTCCGATGGCGCATATGGTTTGGGGTAAAGGCGGTTACCTGAACGCGTTTCTCGGGGGCAAGATTCCCTGCTTCGACTTCGCGGGCGGAACAGTGGTTCACGTCACTTCAGGAGTTAGCGCCCTTGTCTGCGCCCTCTATCTCGGCAAGCGTGTCGGCTTTCCCCGTGAACCGATGAAACCGCACAACCTGGTCCTCAGCCTGATCGGCGCTTGCCTGCTTTGGGTGGGTTGGTTCGGCTTCAACGCCGGGAGTGCCGTGAACGCATCGGGACTAGCCACCAGCGCCTTCGTCGCCACCCATTTCGGAGCCGCCGCTGCCACCCTAGGCTGGATGTTCGGCGAGTGGGTGAAACACGGTAAACCAAGCATGCTCGGCGGCATCTCGGGAGCTGTGGCTGGGCTGGTTGCCATCACCCCTGCGTCTGGTTTCGTTAAACCCTTTCCCGCTCTGCTAATCGGTTTTCTCGCCGGTATTGTCTGCTTCCTAATGGTGACTACCGTGAAGAGCAGATTTGGGTACGATGACACGCTCGATGCGTTCGGCGTGCATGGCGCAGGTGGTACGCTCGGAGCGCTTCTCACCGGCGTCTTCGCTACCAACGCAATCAATGCCGGGCTTGGAAACGACTCCGCTGGCAAGCCGATTCCGCTTGGCTGGGTCGATGGACACGCAGGGCAGGTTCTCAATCAAGCTATAGGCAGCGCCATTGCTTGGGGGCTCGCAATAGTCGGAACTCTCATTATTTTGAAAGTCGTCGATCTCCTGCTGGGCGTACGTGTGTCGACCGACCAGGAAGTTGAAGGCCTCGATCTCAGCATGCACGGCGAAGAGGGCTATAACCTAGACGCGTAAGCGGCTGTTAACCGGGAGACGCGTAGCGACTACCGATCAACGACGCGCAGTAGGAAGGATCAACCCAATGAAAAAAATTGAAGCCATTATCCAGCCTCACAAGCTAGATGAGGTGAAAGAAGCGCTGAAGAGCATCGGTGTTGACGGGATCACGATATCGGAAATCCGTGGTCATGGCCGCCAAAAAGGACACAAAGAGGTCTATCGTGGAATGGAGTACGAAGTAGATCTGCTGCCCAAGATCAAGCTCGAAATAGTGGTTCCCGACCCCCGTCTGGATGAGGTGACACGCACCATTTCATCCAGTGCGCGAACCGGTAAAATCGGCGACGGCAAAATCTTCATTTACGACGTACTCGAAGCGATTCGCATCCGCAATGATGACACCGGAGAGGCCGCCCTCTAATCGTGGGGAATCGCAAGACCCCGGTTTTGGCGGGGGATTCGTCAATGCTCTTCAGGTGGATCGCGATCCGTTCCGAATTTTCGAAAGTCGAACCAAGCTCGTCGACTCCGTTGTAGCTTCGGCCGTCAGCAACTTACTTAGACCCAAGCTCCAGGGCGATTTTGTGGTCGCGGCCGTTGGCGGCTATGGCCGTCGCGAGCTTTTTCCGCACTCTGATATCGACCTTTTGCTGTTGTTTGAAAACGAGACGGATCTGCCCGGGATCAGGGAGCCGCTCTCCGAGTTTCTACGCTCTTTGTGGGACGCGGGGCTTCGAGTTAGCCACTCAGTTCACACCGTCGCAGACTGTTGCCGGCCGCAAGAACAGAACGTTGAGCTGCATATCAGTCTTCTGGATCTTCGCTTCCTGTGCGGTAGTGATGAATTGTTCGGCAGCTTCACACAACAGTTGCCGGAATTCTATCTGCGCTACGGGATGCGCCTGATGAGCCGGCTCGGCGAACTCGCGCGGCATCGCCATTCGAAGTTTAACAATACCGTCTATCACCTCGAACCCAACATCAAGGAAACTCCAGGCGGAATTCGTGATGTTCACCTTTTGCGCTGGCTGTCTCAACTGGCTCCGCAATATGAGGCTCTCCAGAGTTTTTGCAAGGCATTTGAGGATACTCCAGGTTTTCTTTACGCCATCCGTTGCTTTCTTCACATCCAAGCGGGACGCGACAACAATCTATTGACGTTTGAGTTACAGGACGAGGCGGCTCGTTCCTTGCCGGAGCATCCGATCGCGCCGGCGGAATGGATGAGACTCTACTTCCAGCACGCACGCCGGGTTTTCCAATCCAGCTTGCGAGCGCTCGAATACGGCGAAGCTCAAGATACCTCGCTTCTGCGCCATTTCCGCGATTGGCGAACCCGGCTCTCAACCAGCGATTTCACGATTTCGCGCGAACGTGTTCTCTTGCGTAATCCCGCCTCCATCCTGCGCTCGGCGGAATCCGTGCTGTCGCTGTTCACCTTCGCAGCCCGGCACGGGGTTCAACTCTCCTGGGATGCAGAGCGCCGTATTCGCGCTGCTGTCAACCCTCTGAAATTGTCGTTTGCCGAGCACCCTCCCTCGGCGACCGTATGGCGCGAGCTATTTTCTCAGCCCCACACCGCGCTTGCGCTCCGCGAGATGCAAGAAACAGGTCTCCTCGCTGCGGCTATTCCTGAGTGGCACAACATTGACAGTCTTGTAGTTCCCGACTTTTACCATCGCTACACTGTCGATGAGCATACGCTCGTCGCAATCGAAGCGATCGATAGACTCACCGCAAGCCAGTCTGGCACGCTGCTTCGGTTCCACGAACTTCTCGTTGAAGAAGAAGATCCTTCACAGTTGCGATTTTCGCTGCTGCTGCACGATCTCGGCAAGGGCACGCATCCGGGCAATCACATCGAAGGCTCGTTAGAAGCTGCGCGCACCATCATGCGTCGGCTCGGTCTTCCAAAGCTAACGCAAGAGACTATTCTTTTCTTGATCGAGCATCATCTCGATCTATCGCTCATCATGAACGGGCGCGACCTCGACGATCCAGCCACTGCCCGATATCTAACTTCTCGCGTCGGCACCGAAGAGCGTTTGCGCAGCCTGACTTTGCTCACTTACGCCGACATCAGCGCTGTCAATCCAACTGCCATGACTCCCTGGCGCTTGGAACAGCTCTGGCGCGTTTACTCAATGGGGTTGGAGCAATTGAGCCATGAGCTCGCAACGGATCGCGTCCACAGCGCCGCCAGCCTTGCTTCCGAAAAACCCGTTTCTACCGAGCTCGCCCGCTTCATTGAAGGCCTCCCAACGCGCTACCTGCGCACTCACACGCGTGAGGAGATCGAGCGTCATTTAGCACTCCACAAAATCGCGGAACTCAACGGCGTCGCTGTCGAAATCGATCACCGCGGCGGCGCATACCTGATGACCGTCTTGACCCGCGATCGTCCAGGATTGTTTGCCTCGCTTTGTGGCGCTCTCGCCAGCTTTGGCATGAACATCGTAAAAGCTGAGGCCTCCTCAAACGCGGCTGATTCTATTCTTGACCTGATCCGCTTCACGGATCCCGTTCGCACCCTCGAACTTAACCCCTCCGAAATAGAGCGCCTTCAGCAGACAGTCGAACGCGTCGTCAATGGAACAATAGCGGTGGCCGATCTCCTGAAGCGGCGTCGTGCGGCTCCGCGCCCCAGCAGTGAAGCCAAAATCCCGCCCGTAGTCCGCTTTGATAATCAAGCGTCCGATACTTCGACCTTGATCGATTTCGTAGGGGAAGACCGGCCCGGATTGCTTTACGATCTCGCTTCCGCCCTCAGCCACGCTGGCTGCAATATCGACGTGCTCATGATCGACACGCAAGCGCACAAAGCAATTGATGTCTTTTATGTGACGCGGGAGGGCGAAAAGCTCAAGGAGGCCGCTCAAAATTCCTTGCACTTCGATCTGATCCGCGCCGCAACCCAGTAGCAGTCCGGGCACCCCGCTGCCCTCCTTTTACATGCAAGTACGGGGGAGACGAGAAGGAGCGCCCCAGAACCGCACTACTAACCGGTACTCTATACCTCTGTTCACCACGGCAAATGTCCATAAAAGCACGGTTTCCCTTTAGGGAAAGAATAAAATTTCGCAGCAGCCTAAAATTCCTTAACCCATTAAGATTGTTTTGGTTGACGCGCTTCCAGGAACTACTTAGGATAGGAAGTAGTCTTTCACTTATCGTGGTCCGGAATCCGGGCTGCTATCTGTGTGCCAGGGTTTGGATTTGATGACGGAAAATTTGATCTCTATTGCCGGAGCGGCATGACGATGTTTCGTCCGCTCCATAAGCTTGCTCTGCCATTTGCCTTCCTGGCGGCCGCTACTCTCTTGAGTGCACAACCGTCACCCGAGCCGGGCACGACAACTGTTTCTGCCAAAAAGCATCGGCGGAAGAAGCGCTCCAAGCGCGTAGTCGCGTCGAATATCCGGACCACTGTCACCTCCAGCAGGACGGGGCGCTCGGTGGCCCGCACCACTACGCAAGCGGGGGTGATCCACGCCAATTCCACTACCCGATTGCGAGTCGCCGTCGCGCGTCGCCGTCGCGGTCATCGCTTTTACGCGAATCCCTGGACGACCCCTACTTACGCGGATTCAACTGTCGGGGACAACATTGATGGTGAAGACTTGGTCGTTCGAAAGGCTGCCGTAGATGCGCTCGGCCCATATAACGGGACCGTCGTGATCGCGGATCCCCAGACCGGACGCATATTGACCATCGTTAACCAAAAACTTGCCATGCAGGGTGCATTTCAGCCTTGCTCTACCGTCAAAGTGATCGTTTCACTCGCCTCCTTGAGCGAAGGCATTGTAAACGCTGGAACTTCGGTTCGCCTTACGCGCCGCTCTTCGACGGACATGACTCAGGCCTTAGCACGCTCGAATAATCTGTACTTCGCCAAATTAGGCCAGGAGCTAGGCTTCGAACGAGTGCACAAGTACGGGCAGCTCTTCGGACTCGGAGAAAAGGCTGGTCTCGATATAGCCGGGGAAGAACCCGGATATCTGGCAAATGAACCGCCTCAGACCGGCGTAGGCATGATGACGAGTTTCGGAGATGGCATCCGGCTTACTCCTCTCGAGCTTGCCAGCATCGTCAGCACCGTCTCGAATGGCGGGACGATGTACTATCTGCAATACCCAACCAGTCGGGACGAAGCGCAACATCTCGTTCCGCAAATCAAGCGCAGATTGGATATTGCCAGCTTGATCCCGCAAATCAAACCTGGAATGATGGCCGCCGTTGAATACGGCACTGCACGGCGAGCCAATTTCGATCCTAACGAACCTGTTTTTGGCAAGACCGGCACGTGTACCGATACTGCTCAACCGGGCGTTCATCTCGGCTGGTTCGGCTCCTTCAATGACGTCGGAAGAAACAAGCTCGTTGTTGTGGTATTGCTGACCGGTGGCCGTGGCATCAGTGGGCCGATTGCATCGGGTGTCGCCGGAAACGTGTATCACAACCTCTCCCAGGAACATTTCTTTGCTTCTGATATGTCAACGCCGGCTAAGAGCGAACCAGCCTTGCCCATGAGCCTGGTCTCAGTGCAGAACTGCTGTGCCCGCTAACCCGGGTTTTGCAGCGGAGAGTTTCGGCTGAAGGGCACCAACCGCAACCTGCTTACAAGTAGCTATACCGAAAAGCGGGAAACGTCACTTTAGAATCGCGTCAGGGAAAATCCACGCGAGAATCCAAGAGACAATAGACAAGATGCGGCTGAGCGAGCACATCCAGGCCATCAAGCGGGAGGATCCCGCCGCAAAGAGCGGATGGGAGATCCTGCTCTGCTATCCAGGCCTGCACGCGCTGATGTTCCACCGTCTTGCGCACTGGTTCTATCGCCACAAGCGTTTCATCACTGCAAGGATCATTTCACAGAAAGCGCGTTTCTTCACCGGGATTGAGATCCATCCCGGCGCAAAGATCGGCGAGCGCTTGTTCATCGACCACGGGATGGGTGTTGTGATAGGTGAAACCGCTGAGATAGGCGATGATGTTCTGCTATATCAAGGTGTCACTCTGGGGGGTACCGGAAATCAACGAGGCAAGCGGCACCCTACGCTAGGCAATCGAGTCGTCGTGGGTACCGGAGCCGCCATACTTGGGGATATCATCCTCGAAGATGATGTGAAAGTAGGGGCAGGCTCCGTTGTCGTCCATTCGGTTCCGGCCGGTTCGACTGTTGTGGGCATTCCCGCTCGCGTCGTGAAAGCGCGTGCTGAGGGGCTCGGCACCTTGGAGCATGGCCGTGTTGCCGCATGCGCCGAGGGAGAGATTGGCGATATGGAACAGCTAAGCGATCGCATACGCGAGCTCGAGGCTTTGCTTCGTCTTCTGCTAGACGACCGAGTCGGTCAAGGTCGCGGTTGAGACCTGTCGCCTCCTAGAAGCGATAGCGCAGGCTATTCTCAGCAAGCTGCTGCAATTCACTTCGCGAGAAGCCAAATATCTCAGCAGCTAACGTGTACTCACGCACCAAATCAGTGAAAAACAGTGCCGGGTCATCCGTACCTAATACGATTGGAACCCCCGCCTCCCACAGGCGGCGCAATGGATGTTCGATCAGACTCGCTACCGCGCCCGTGCATACGTTGCTCGATGGGCAGATTTCGAGTGGAACGTCGCGTTGCCGTAATTCCTCCAGCAACTCCGGATCATCAATTGCCCGAATCCCATGCCCGATGCGCTCGGCACCGATCTCGATCGCTTCCCAAATGCTCCTCGCGCCGCATACTTCTCCGGCGTGGCACGTCAGGCGCAGGCCTGAGTTCTTTGCTTCCCGGTATAGATTTCCGAACCAAGCCGCGGGCCCGCGCTCTTCATCACCACCGATGCCGACTCCAACTACCCCGCAGCTTCGGTATTCTCTCGCAATGTCAAACACGCGGGCTGCTTCGTCGATCCCAAACTGGCGAATGGCATCGAAAATCCAGGCGACCTTAATCTCGTCGTTGGATCCGGCTTCCTTGCTGACGGCCTCAAAGATCGCTTCCAGGTTCTGGTGTTTCCACAGGATCACGCCCACCGACACTGTGATCTCCGCATGACAAACGTTCTGGGCAGCCAGTCTTGCGAGAAGCCGGCGCGCAGCGAGCCCGTAAGCCTCAGGCGAATTCAGCTGCCGGCTAACCCAGACGTATGCTTTGAGAAACCCTGCGAAATCGCTGTATCGGAAATTCGCGCGAATTTCCTCCAAAGACAGTGAAGGATTGAGTTCCTGAATTGTCTCTGGTTCTACAGAACCCTCCAGATGAACGTGCAGCTCAGCTTTGGGTAACATCCGGATGAACTCGTCCAGGCTTGTCAATCCACGCTCCCCTGACATAATAAACGTGCGATGACCGAACAGGAGATAGAAGCAATAATCGGCGGCTATCACGGAGATGCCTTCGGCGTACTCGGACCGCACGCCCTAACCAGCAATGGGAAGACCACTCAGTGGGAAGTTCGGGCGTTCCTGCCCCAAGCGAAGCAGGCCGAACTTGCTATCGAGGGTAAGAAAATCCCAATGGAGCGCGTCCATTTAGGTGGTTTGTTCGTTGCCCGTCTCGGGTTTCAGCCAGTGCATTACACGTTCAGAATCACCGATTATCAGGGTAAACTTTCGGAGCTCGATGACGCGTACCGCTTTCAAAATCTTCTGTTGAGCGATCTTGACTTGCACCTTCACTCGGAAGGGACAAACTACGAAGGCTACTCATCCTTCGGCGCGCATCTCATAACACTGGATGGGGTGAAGGGCACGCGCTTTGCGGTCTGGGCACCCAACGCAATCGTCGTCAGTGTTGTGGGTAATTTCAATGATTGGGACTCCCGGCGCCATGCCATGCGATTGCGAACCGGGGGAATCTGGGAGATCTTCATACCCGCCGTGGAGATAGGCTCTTCCTACAAATTCGCCGTTAAATCGCGCTTCCGCGGGTATAGCCAAATGAAGTCTGATCCGTATGGCTTCTGGATGGAAACGCCGCCTAAATCAGCTTCGCTTGTCACCGATATTGACCACTACGAATGGCACGACCAGGAGTGGCTCGATCGGCGTGGGAAAGCGGCACTGCTCGACAGCCCGGTTTCTATCTACGAAGTCCATCTTGGTTCCTGGCTAAAAGGTGAGCATCACCAGCCCCTAAGCTATCGTCAACTCGCGCACAAACTGGTCGCCTACGTTCAGCGCATGGGCTATACGCATCTCGAACTGATGCCCATCGCGGAGCATCCATATGCGCCGTCATGGGGCTATCAGGTGGTCGGATACTTCGCGCCTACTTCGCGTTATGGCGCTCCTCAAGATTTCATGTACTTCGTGGATTGCTGTCATCAGGCGGGAATCGGCGTGATTGTTGATTGGGTTCCGGCGCACTTCCCGAAAGACGCGCATGGCCTGGCCTATTTCGATGGGACCGCCCTTTATGAGCATGAAGACCCAAGGTTAGGTGAACACAGCGAGTGGGGCACCTTGGTGTTCAACTATGGCCGCAATGAAGTGCGATCGTTCCTCATGTCCAACGCGATGTTTTGGCTGAAGAAGTACCACATCGATGGCTTGCGCGTGGATGCAGTCGCTTCGATGCTTTATCTCGACTACTCGCGAAAGCCTGGTGAATGGGTGCCCAACATCTTTGGTGGAAATGAAAACCTCCAGGCGATCGACTTCCTGAGAAAAACCAATGAGCTCGTTCACCAAGTGCCGGGAGTGATTACCGTTGCGGAAGAATCTACAGCGTTTCCGGGGGTGTCCCGCCCAGTGTATTTGAACGGACTCGGCTTCACCATGAAGTGGAACATGGGTTGGATGCACGACATGCTCCTCTACTTCTCAAAAGATCCGATCCATCGCAAGTACCATCAGAATGACCTCACGTTTAGTATGGTCTATGCGTTTACGGAAAATTTTGTCCTTCCGATTTCGCACGACGAGGTTGTGTATGGAAAGCGTGCGTTGTTGAGCAAAATGCCGGGCGACGAATGGCAGCGGTTCGCGAACGCTCGTGCTTTTTTGAGTTATATGTATGCTCATCCCGGCAAGAAGCTATTATTCATGGGTTCCGAGATCGGTCAAACGTCCGAATGGAACTACGAAAGCCAGGTCGATTGGTGGCTGCTCGATTACGAGGTGCACCGGCG
>JBPCLH010000138.1:0-5622 GCA_051003475.1 Bryobacteraceae bacterium | reverse complement strand
CCGCGCTCCGTGGCTGAAGATACCCGGAAAATGCAAAACATCGGTATGGCCGCCGTGCGGCGTAAGTTCTCGCCGGAGTTCGTAAACCGAATTGATTCCGTCATAACCTACAAACCGTTGGGCCGCGAAGCCTATGAACTGATTCTCGATCAGATCTTCGCAAATTTCGCGGATCTTATTCGCAACCGTTTAGGCGTCCGGGGCTTCCGCCTGCAATGTACCGCTTCGGGACGCCAATTGTTACTCGACAGCGGCACCAGTATTGAGTTTGGAGCGCGTGAATTGAAACGCACAGTGCAGCGCAACTTCATACAACCCGTATCGGCGCTTGTCGCGCAGGGGCATGTACCGTCGGGAAGCACGGTTATCCTCGATGCGAAGGCCGGCGAGTTCAGCGTATTGTTGCGACAGTAGCTCAAATCCCGCTGCGCAAACAGTATTTACGGGTTGCCTTGCCAATCGGCCGATTGAATTAATTGCCTGGAACCGGGCAGGTTCACGGTGATAGTAAAGTGGATCTGCTGATTTCGCGTCTGCGGCTCATACTCGACGGCTCCCCATTCCAGTTCGTCCCGCCCCAAACGAATGACGCGACGAGTTGTCCCGTCCGCTATGGCTAACGATGCATCCGTCGCGCGACCGAGTCCAACTATGGCGTGATTCCATGAAATCTTCAAAACCTGATTGCTTCCCTCAACGGCGAGATTGAGGCTATCCAAAGAAGAAACCACTCCGCTCAGAAGGGGCCACGAAGAAATTCCGATGCCCAAGGCGATGAGCACTAGAACAGCGATGAGTGCGTACCGGCGAACGCGACTACCTGCGCGCGCGACGAGAGATTTTCTTTCCGAACGGAAATCGTAATTCTCGCTTGCAGCGCTTGACCGGCTTCGGCGCGCGGATCTCAAGGCCCGTTCCTCGAACCGAAACTCCTGGACCGCCGGCTCGGTCGATAACAGACCATTCAGCGCCAGGAAGAAAGCACCCATCCGAGGCTCTCGCGCCTGTATCAGCAGGACTACATACTGCGGATCTTTGAATTGTCCGACGAGTAGGCTTCGATCCGCTAAGGATGGCCGCAGCGGGCCAGGCCTCAAATGGCTTCGAAAAAATCCAACCGCAGTCCGCCCTCTTCCGGTTGCCCCCACTCGCACACCGGCCAGGTATTGCCGCTGTCCCGCATCGAGCATGTAGGCCAGGCCGTTATCAGCATCGCGCGGAACCAACTCGAATTCCTCAATGCGCAGTGTTGCGGCCGGCAAATCGCTGAAGGAACCAATCAAAACCCCACCTACTTCAATCCCCCGCGTTTCAGCAGCTGCTATCTCGCTGATGAGCCTCGACACCAGCTCCAGCTTTAGCTCAATCGCGTAAGGAGATCGATGCGGGTTCCAGCGCACATACTGCCCTTCCTGATCCGGTTGAGGCTGGGACGTTGTGGGTGGGGCCGTTTTCACTATGTCGCCTCTAATTTCATGCTCGACGATACACTGCTTAATGTTTGTCTGGAACGCTCTACGTCGTCGCGACACCGATCGGAAACTTGGAAGACATTACGCTCCGCGCTCTGCGCATCCTGCGAGAAGAAGTTGCAATGATCGCCTGTGAAGATACTCGTCAGACGCAGAAGCTTCTCGATCACTACCAAATCAAAAAGCCGCTCATCAGCTATCACGAACATAATGAGGCCAGCCGCACGGCGGAGATACTCGACAGCCTGGAGCGCGGGCATTCCGTCGCACTGGTAAGCGATGCCGGCACGCCTTTAGTTTCCGACCCCGGATATCGCGTGGTCAAGGCCGCGACTGACCGCAGTTACCGAGTCGTTCCCCTCCCGGGGCCCTCGGCAGTACTGGCCGCTCTCGCCGGATCGGGATTGCCCACTGACGAATTCCGGTTCATAGGCTTCCTTCCCTCAAAGGCAGGCGCTCGCCGAAAAGCCCTCGTAGAAATGCTCGACTCGCCCGGCACGGTGATTGCCTACGAGAGTCCGCATCGAATTCTCGACACATTGGCCGAAATAGCCGAGATCGTGGGCAATGCTCCAATAGTGCTCGCCCGCGAGATCACCAAAATTCACGAAGAGTTCCTGCGAGGGTCGGCTGCATCGATCCGCGAGCAATTAGCGCAACGAGCTTCTGTCAAAGGCGAAATCACGCTGGTCATCGGGCGGCCGGAAAAAAACACCAGTTCTCTATCAGATCCCATGACCGAGGTCCTGAGGCTCGAAGCCGAGCAGGGCTTGGACCGGATGCAAGCCGTTAAGACCGTGGCAAAACAACTTGGACTTCCGAAACGGGAGGTCTACCGGCTCGCTGCGGAGCGGGGCAACAATCCAGTGCGCAAAAATCGTGCCTAGGGCCAAACGCACCAATCGCTAACCTGGGTTCGTTTGGAAATAAGCGCTCAGCAATCAGCAAGCGAATCATTTTGATAAACGCTGGATGAGTTCCCACGGTGGCGGACCGGGCCATCTTTATGCCGAGCTCGCTGGCGAGATAGAGCGCTTCGGTGTCCAAGTCGTACAGAACCTCAACATGATCCGAAATGAACCCCAACGGTGCCACGAGAATATTCCTCACGTTCTCGCCGCGCAATGCCCTCAGATGTTCGAGAATATCGGGTCCAAGCCACGGTTGCCCGGGCGGGCCGCTCCGGCTTTGAAAGACCAGATCCCAGCTTTTACATCCCACGGCTTCCGCTACTAAACGCGATGTTTCCCGGAGTTGAGTTTCGTAATCGCTGGTATCGGCCATCGAACACGGCACGCTGTGAGCCGAAATTACCAACCGGACCGCATCGAGTTCGTTGTTGAAAGAGGTGGATAAAGTCTCGCAGACCCGGTTCGCTGAGGCTTCAATAAATTGCGGATGATTGTAGAACACCCGCACTTTATCAATTTTCGGAGCGCCTCTTCCGACCTCGGCCTGAGCCGCCGCGATGTCTTCCCGGTATTGGCGGCACCCTGAATAGGAACTATAGGGCGAAGTGACGAAAGCGAGAGCGTGCCGGACGCCGTCACGGCGCATTTCACGTAGGGTATCGGCGAGCATGGGGTGCCAATTCCGATTGCCCCAGTAGATCGGGAGTCGGAGCCCGTGCTGCTCAAGCTCCGAACGCAACGCCGCAACTAGATCCCGGCATTGGTCGTTGATGGGGCTTTTGCCGCCGAGAGCGTAGTAGTGCTCAGCGACTGCAAGCAGCCGCTCGCGAGGGACATTCCGGCCGCGCGTCACATTTTCGAGGAACGGCAGGACGTCTTCCGTCCTCTTCGGTCCTCCAAATGAGAGAATCAAGATCGCGTCGCACACACATCATTATGCCGCTTTACCAGGCCATCGTTCTGGCAATAGTCCAGGGATTGACTGAATTTTTCCCTGTCAGCAGCAGCGCACATCTGATCGTTATTCCCCAATTTATGCACTGGAAAGATGGCGGGCTGGTGTTTGATGTCGCGCTGCATGTGGGTACGCTGGCAGCGATCATCATCTACTTCTTCAAAGATTGGATCCAGGTGATTGCGAATGGGCTGGGTTTCTCTTATGCGGGATCGAGGCCCGACGAGAACAGCCGCTCTCTTCTGTGGTATCTCGTCGTTGGCACGATTCCGGGCGCGATAGCAGGCTGGAAGTTGGACCGTTATGCGGAGGATGCCTGGCGCAGCCCGTACATCATCGGCACCGCGGCAATCCTAGTGGCGATCTACATGGCTGTTGCGGACCGCGCGTCAGGAGAAAAGAAAGGCCTTGATCAAATGAGCTGGCCGGGTGCGATAGCGGTCGGCATCGCGCAGGCGTTCGCGATCATTCCGGGTGTTTCACGCAGCGGAAGCACGATCGCGACGGCCCGCTTCTGCCATCTCGATCGGGAAGCAGCCGCGAGATTCTCCTTTCTGCTTTCAGCCCCCATCATCGCTGGTGCCGCCCTAAAGAAGTTTGCCGATATTCACAAAGAAGGCGGGGTGCCCAAGGAGATGATGGCCCCTTACCTGGTCGGAATGTTGGTCAGCGGGGTGGTGGGCATCATCGTCATAGCTTTTTTCCTAAAGTACCTGCGGCGGAATAGTTTATCCGTTTTCGTGTGGTATCGCGTAATTTTTGGCATAATAGTAATCGCTCTGGCAGTTCTCTTCCGCATCCGCGGATGACATTTCTCTCGCCGTCTCGTCACGCCCGGCTCAACGAAGCCGCTGGCCTCATATTGTTTCTGCTCGGCCTTGCTGTTTTGCTGAGCTTAGGCTCCTACTCGCCGGCAGATCCGTCGTGGAATACAGCTACTTCGGCTGCCCACACTCACAATTTGCTGGGAATTTTCGGCGCACAATGGGCGGATTTTTTTCTGCAGGTCTTCGGAATCAGCGCTTACCTGTTGCCACTGTACTTGTGGGCGCTCGCCTGGAGATGGGTGCGCTCATCCCAAATAGAAAGCCCCAAAATTCGAGCTCTCGGATGTTTAGCTCTCTGGTTCTGCTTATCAGCCGCGTGTGGGCTGATGCCCGCGCACCTGCTGATTGGAGGCAGTCTCCGTCTCAGTGGAATCATCGGAATGGTCATTGCCGACTATCTTGTTGCGCGATTGAATTTCGTGGGTGCCGCGATTGCCACGGCTGTCGCGGGAGTCTTAGCCCTCTATCTCGCCTCAACGTTCGAAATGTCGACGCTCATCCGATGGTTTCGCGTACCCATGGCTAAATGGCACGCGATTCTGACGAGTTGGCGAGCGTCGCAGGAAGCACGCCGTCAACATGCGATTGAAAAAGCGAGGGCCAGGGCAGCGGAGCGGATCGCCCAGCGCGATGCACGCACGGATGTCAGGGATGAGCTGGTTTCGGCAAAGCCCAGAAGAGCCCGACAACCGGCTCCGGAATCTGAGGCAGAGCCGCCGTTTGATCTTGGTCCTGAATTCGTGGATACAAAATCGGACGAAATCCCGATTCGAACTCTCGAGCATCAGCCAGTCACTCGTACTCAGCCCGAGGAAGAGGAGCCGACTGCCGCCGAGATTAAGCCTCTTCGCGAAACACGCGCGCCGGTAAAGCCTCACCGGGCATACCGTTTGCCTCCTACCGAGCTATTGAACGAAGTGCCTGTCCGAAACGGCTATGACGGTCAGGAGTTGAAAGACGTTGCAACGCGCATCAAAACAAAGCTCGAAGAATTCAACGTGCGCGGCTCGGTGGTGCAAATCAATCCAGGCCCGGTAGTCACCACCTTTGAATACAAGCCTGAAGCGGGTGTGAAGTACAGCCGCATTACGACTCTGAATGAAGATCTCTGCCTGGGGCTGCAGGCCGAATCCATTCTCATTGAACGCCTTCCGGGTAAGCCCACAGTGGGCATTGAAGTGCCGAACACACGCCGTGAGCTTATCGGCCTTCGAGGGATTTTGGAATCGAACGAGTTTCAAGAAGCGCCGTCGAGAATGACGATTGCCCTTGGAAAAGATATTAATGGCCGGATTAAGGTCGCATCGCTCGAAACCATGCCGCATCTTCTGATCGCTGGTTCAACCGGCTCGGGCAAAAGCGTGATGCTGAACGCCATGATCATGTCGTTCCTGTATAAAGCGACACCGGATGAAGTTCGGATGATTATGGTGGATCCGAAACGAGTAGAGCTAGGC
>JBPCLH010000137.1:0-14725 GCA_051003475.1 Bryobacteraceae bacterium | reverse complement strand
CGAACCTTATCCGTTCGTCCATCACAGAACTTTCCTTCCATGGCATCCCTCCTTCTGCCTCCTAAAAGGCCAAAAGTGTAAACCATGTGTCCGGAACGTTCTGTTACCTATGTCTCAGGTCGGACATCTCTTTCAGCGCCTATCCCGCTAGCGTTGCGAGTGAGACTCATGACCGATGTTGGGGTTGCTTGTCCCTGAAGCTGAATCACGTTACTGCCTTGTACGCCTCGCCATTCCGGATGTCAGCACGCGGATGGTCGTCGTTGGACGTTCCGCTCGATTCGTCCTCGAACCGAGGATCGACAAACGAAACCTCGGGTAGATTCCCGGTCGCGCAATAGCCAAGGAAGTTCCCAAATGATTGGCTGATGCTCAGATATCGCGAACCCCATAGCGCAGTCATCGGAATGTCGCTGTAGTAATACGTCCCGCGCCCGGCCGCGCTCAATTGATCCCAAATTGTCGGGAGCGTTGAGATCGTGGTCGAATTCTTTATCCGGTCCGTCCGCGCCGAATGCATATAGATACGGTTCGGATAGGTGGGCGCCAGAATCCCCGCGAAGTAGTTGCAGACGGTCCACTTCGATGCTGCCCGACTCAGAAACGGAAGGTCGGAAGCAAGATAGTATCCGATGGGAAACATGTCATTTGTGCCTGCTTTCAGCCAGCCGTCACACGGGCCGTTGTCATATTGAATATGCCCGTCCGAGTAGGAATGATCGGGATCATCGTAATTGCAGTTTTGAGGGCTGGTCAGGTGGAACGTCGAATGGCGTTGATTCTGCTTGTCGTAATATTGAGGCCTGCCTGCCTACCATTCGCATTCGGCAAGCACCCGAATGCCGGTGTGAAGGGGGGCGCCGTGACCACCGCTTACAACAAGTTTGGTGGACCCAATAAAAGCTTTGGCCGCGCGGCGCAAGCGCAGCTCCGAAATGCAAGTTTATTCCGGGGGCGGATGCCTGTGACACCTACGCGAACCAGTGGTCAGTTTACGACTCGGCAAGCTACACCGAATCCTCGATTGGCCTCAGTAGCGAATCGCCAGTTTTACCACTCTCCGATGCTTGCGCAGGCGGCACGTGCCACCTCTGCACAGCGGCAAATCGGTGCCCAGCCGGGCTCGCGGGTGGCGGGTAATGCAGTGCCGCTTCCTCACACTGGCGGCTTTGCAAAGGCAGGTCAGTCAGGCTTCAACAATCCCCAGAGGGGACAGGCTTCCGCAATCTCTCGCGGCAGCGCGCCGAGGACCTTCCAGAATTCGAGCAATCGCGCCAACATCGATTCCGCCGGCAACAGAGCTTCCAGGGCATGCCACCGAACACGCGCTCCCAATCGGGAGGACGAAATAATTTGGGTCCTTCAACGCAAGCTTCGCGTTGTTAGCTAACACGGCATCCGCACCCTGATACCAGTGATCGCGGTTTTGGTTGGAAACACTTGTCGATCCGACCAGATCCGGACGACAGACGTTTACATCCTGGTCTGCCCCGCAGTTCGCGTAACTCGCGGTAAATCCCTGGCCACTCATAAGGACGACATTAGCCGCGAGCTGCCATCCTCCAACAACGAGATCCACGCCGCGCGAAGCGTGGGTCAGAAACGCCTTGCCGTTCCCGAAGGGCAGCTCATAGATATTCGACGCTACGAAGACGTGATCGCGCTGCCATTCCGGACGCCCGTAATTCACGTTGCTATCGATCGTGTAATAAGCCGACTCGTGATTTTTGGCGTGAGAAAAGGTGTAATGCGCGAGCAGCGAATAGCTATTCGAAAATCGCTTCTCCACCTTAGTCTGCAGCGAATTGTAGTGGATGTCCGCATCGTTGCCGAAATAGCGGAATCCCTGGATCCATCCGAATTTGCCGTAGAACGGTTTCCGCTGGTCCGTACTGAGGCCTTGTGCGAATCCCACCAAGGTCGGTTGATTCGGATCGTAGTCGGGACCTTCTCCCGCGAATACGTGTGTCCCCTTGTTGCCCACGTAGGCGGCCTCAGCTGTTATGTGTTCGAGATCTGGTATTGCACAGAGGCGTTCCACGCATCCAGGGTTGCTAATCGCATTTTCTTGGGATACACGAAGCTCCTCACGCCGTTGGGAAGCAACGGATTCCCGTTGGGGCCTTTCGGTTGATTATCCAACACCGTATCTACGTTGAAAAACGGCGGTCCTTGAGACAGATTGAAAACATCATCGAAGTCGTTCGTCGGGTTGAGCTGTTGAATACCCAGCACGGGAAGATTTTGGGTGACGCTATGGCCAAAGATTGAGCCGAACGTACCCACATCGAAGGTGCGGCCGTACCCGAGCCGGACTACCGTTTTCTTGTTTGCTTGGTAGGCGATTCCGAACCGAGGCGCCAGATTGGTGAAGCTATTTTGGATGTTGCCGTTGAGCGGAGTTTTATTGACACCGGCAATCGCGACCTCGCCAGTGTTCAGATCAACCCACCCTCCCTTGCGGGTGCCAGTTACCGTCTGCGGATAATAGATCTCCCAGCGTAGACCAAAGTTCAACGTCAGCTCGGGCGTCACCTTCCAGGTATCTTGCGCATAGAAGAATTGGCGGTTTTGCCGCTCCCCTGCATCCAGAGAGTTGGAGACATATCTTTGGAAACTGTGACATCGCCGATCAAGTAGCTGGCCAGTCCAAGTCCGCCGCCGTTCGGTCCACGCGTGCGGTCCGCAGTGAAATAGAGCTCACCCGAGCGGTGCTGATCACTGGGCACGTTTGCAAGTAGCGAGCGTCCACCCCCACTTTGATCGTGTGGCTTCCCCGAGTAAATGACCAGTTATTCACAAATTGGAACTGCTGCATCTTCTCAATCAGAGGGCAGTTGCAGTTGTTGTACAGAGAATATCCGAAATCAAACCCGCCCTGTGCATACCCCCCTCCAATACCAAAATGCGGCATGCTTTGGGTTGTCGGGTCGTTTGCAAAGTTCAATCCAAGAGCTCCCGCGTCCTCAGCATAGGAACCGGTAGCAAGAGGATTAACAAAAATCGGCTGGCGATACCATCCAAACCGAAAATCCGTTAAGATGCGCGGTGTAAGCGCAAAGTCAAATCCGCCTGCGGCGCTCTGCGGCCGAGTATCGCCCCTGCCTACGTAGCCGATATTACTGAGCTGGGGTCCGCCGGCAATCGCTCCAAAGGCACCTGGAGCCTCCTTCAGAAATTGCGGAATGTATACCGGCCAAAGAAGTGGAGACGCTCCGTTTGAAAGTGGTCAATCCGCATATTGAACATGTCGCCGTTATAGATTCCGTTGCCAGAAGCAGCGTAATTCGGATCGGTGGAGCCAACATTAGAAATATTTGGGAGAGGGAGCAAGTTGAGGAGGTTGAGGGCCGGTTGGGATATGCGCGAGTTGGGGATAATGTTGCCGGCGAACGGTTGCCGGTTTGCGGGCGTGCCGCCGGTCGCTGGGTCAAAGATATTCTGACCGGAGGCTTGGGCCAAAGCACTCAAATCACCGGTCCGCTCGGCGGCTGTTGGGACGCGCAGCAGTGCGGAGCCGGCGTCCTTTGCGCGAGTTCCCTGGTAATCGCCGAAGAAGAACGTTTTGTTCTTGATGACCGGGCCAGCGAACGATCCGCCAAACTGGGTCCAGAGGCTCTGCGGAAGAAGTCTTCCGCTGGAATCGATAGGAACGGACTGTGAGAAAGGATCCCGAGCCTGAGTAAGATCGTTGCGACGGAACATGAACGCGCTGCCGTGAAAGTTGTTGCTCCCGGACTTGGTGGATGTGCTCACGACGGCCGCCTGAGCCTGGCCAAACTCCGCATCAAAGTTCGCGCTCGTGATTTTAGCCTGCACGACCGAATCAAGATCGGGCACGACAATCATGTTCCCGTAGAGGAAATCGCGGTTGTCCGTTCCATCAAGAATGTAACCGACCCCGGTAAAGTGCTGGCCATTCACGTTGACGGCAATACCACCTTGAGGATTCTCGGTGGAGGTATCGTTCCAGTTGAATTGGACTGCCCCCGGAGTAAGAAGCAACAGCTGAGTAAAATTCCGATTGATGGTAGGTAACTGCTCGACCGCCCGCTCGCTGAACGTCGTGCTTACGTCAGTGCGCTCAGTCTTGAGTAAGGGGACTTCTTCCTTCACATCGATGGTCTGACTAACATCTCCGGTTGTGAGGTGGACATCTATGCTGGTAACGGAGTCGACCGACACGCTCACTGTATCCTGCACGAAGGCGTTGAATCCCGCCGCCTCAACCCGCACGCGGTAGTGCCCGGCGATCAAGTGCGCTTGGCTGTAATAGCCATCTTGGTTGGTGGTGTTGAGATAGTTCTGATCTCTTCCAAGGTCAGTAATCGTGACCTTTGCACTTGGGACGGTGCCGCCCGACGAATCGTACACCGTTCCCGCGATGCTTCCGTAAACTGCCTGGCCGTAGAGCGCTGACGTGGAACAAATCAAAACGATCCCGAACAAGATTGCTCGGATCGCTCTTTCCCGGTGAGTCATGGTTCCTCCTGTTTTGTGTGTCGCTCGACACCTCAGCCCGGTGAGACAGTGATCGACTCTCAACGGCAAAGATGAAGTTGCCGAGCACGCAACTCGGCGACCCGTTGAGGCTCAATTATGCGCGCGCAGTGCGGTCTATCTATCGCGATTTGCAGCAGTATAACAGTGCCCTATAGGTAGGTCAAGCCAAAAATACACACGTTTGCACAAATCAGGAAGCCGCTCGGTCAGGGAGTTTCTAGTACTACTGGGAGATTTTCAAAACGCCGCAGGCGCACCCGGAAAGACGGATGGCGGCTGGAAGAAAGCAGTGCTCTTCAACAAAGTAACGGCACGGCCAATCGCTTCCAGGGAGTCCATCAACGGGTCTTCGTGCTCAATCGAGAGGACACCGTCGTAACCCACCGACCGCAGGGCTGAAACAAAATCGGCCCAGAACTGCGCGTCATGGCCGTACCCGAGCGTGCGATAAGCCCACACTAAATCGCGCACAGGCTTTCCCGGCTGAAGGTCGAGCGAACCCTGCACCGCAAGGTTGTACGGCTCGACCCGCGCATCTTTGGCGTGCACGTAACCGATTGCGTCGCCGAGCGAGCGAATGACGGCAAGCGGGTCCATCCCTGGAAGAAGAAATGGCTAGGGTCCAGGTTTGCCATCACCGTTGGTCCCAACGCTGATCGAAGGCGGTAGAAAGAGGACGGATTGTAGACGCAATTGGCAGGATGTAATTCAAAGCAGAGTTGGCGAACGCCTTCGGTACGCGCGAGATTAGTCATCTCCCTCCAGAACGGAAGCACCTTCTCATTCCATTGCCACTCGAGCAATTCGACAAAGTCTTCCGGCCAGGACACAACCACCCAGTTCGGATACATGCCTCCCCCTGGAACACCTGGGCAGCCGCTCATACAAACCACGCGCTCCACTCCCAGCATTCCAGCCAACTGGAGCGTCTTTTCGAAACCTTTTGATTCGGATGAAGCGGGTTCCCGCTGCAGTTCAGCGCCGCGAGCCGAAGCTCATGCCTACGGATGATGTCGAGAAATTCCGCCCGGGCATTAGCACCGCGCAGAAGGTGATCAAGGTCGCAGTGCGAAGCCGGCGAAAAATTTCCCGTTCCGATTTCAACAGCCTGAACACCAAGCCGGGCCGCGGTCTCAAGCACTGCCGCAAACGGGAGGTGCATCAGGCCATCGGTGAAGAGTCCAATCTCCACGCTATCTCGCCTCTCAATGTCGCGCATCATGGTCGTCCCGCTCCGGCGGTACGGCGATTTCATAGCGGCGTTCGCGCTTTATGGCGTCGTCATACTCGGCGCGCGCCCTGCGAATACTCTCCATTTCGGAGACTTCGGACATCGGAACATCCCACCAGGACTCGTAGCCGGGAACGCGCATTTCCTTATCGACTTCAATGACCACCACAGTCGTGGCGTCATGGTTGCGCATCTCGGCAATCGCCCGCTCGATCTCGTCGAAAGTAGTGGCCCGAACCGCTTTCGCGCCGTATCCCTCGGCCAGTTTGACAAAGTCGACCGGAAGATATTTGCCATCGAGTTGTCCCGTTTGGGTACGGTAACGGTAATCAGTACCGAATCCCTGAGATCCAACGGCATTTGAGAGGCCGCCGATGCTGCTGAAGCCGTGATTGTCGAGCAGAACGATGTTGAGTTTATAGCCTTCCTGAATAGCAGTCACGATCTCGGCCGACATGAGTAGGAAGGAACCATCGCCGACCATAACGTAGACGTCACGGTCCGGGTCGGCCATCTTGACACCCAATCCGCCCGCGATCTCGTAACCCATGCACGAATAACCGTATTCCATGTGATACCCATTCGGCATTCGCGCACGCCAGAGCTTGTGAAGATCACCCGGTAAGCTTCCCGGCTGCGCACACGATCACATCCTCGGGCCGGGAAGCGCGATTCACGGCGCCGATCACTTCTCCCTGGCTAACCGGCGGGTCATGGCGTAAGCCGAACATCCGATCCGTTTCTTTCTCCCACAGAGCTTTCCAATGCTTGACGCACGCCGCGTAGTTCTCATCGACATAATAGGAGGAGAGAGCCCGCGCGAGTTCCTCGATCGTGGCCCGCGCATCTGCAACCAGCGGCAGGGCGGCATGCTTGAAAGCATCCATTTCGGCGACGTTGATGTTCACGAAACGAACGTTAGGGTTCTGGAAGGCGGTTTTTGAGGCCGTAGTGAAATCGCCCAACCGCGTGCCGATGGCAATGACCAGGTCCGCATCACGCGCCGCAATATTCGCGCCCGGTGTTACGGTTACGCAAATGGCGCCAAGGTTCTGTGGGTGATCAAATGGGAGCGAACTTTTCCCCGCCTGGGTTTCGCCGACAGGGATTCCCATCTCACTGGCGAATCGTGACAGAATTTCGGTCGCCCCGCTGTAGAGCACGCCACCCCCGGCCACTATCAAGGGATTTCGCGCGGCCCGGATCCAATCGGCTGCTTTCGCGAGCAGTGCTGAGTCAGCCTGCGGGCGCGCGATATGCCAGACTCGCCTTTCAAACATCTCCTCGGGATAGTCGGCGGCTTCCGATTGCACATCCTGCGGCAAAGCCAGAGTCACGGCGCCGGTCTGCGCGGGAGAAGTGAGGACGCGCATTGCCTCGGGCAAAGAACAGATCAGCTGGTCCGGCCGGTAGATCCGATCCCAATAGCGGGACACGGGCTTGAACGCATCGTTCACCGACACATCCTGCGTGTACTCCGACTCGAGCTGCTGCAAAACCGGAGCTACGTTGCGGCGCGCGAAGATGTCGCCGGGCAGCAGAAGCACCGGGATGCGGTTGATGGTCGCGGTCGCAGCTCCCGTGATCATGTTAGTTGCTCCTGGACCGATCGACGAGACGCAAGCGAAAGTTGCCAGGCGATTGCGCGCCTTGGCGAAAGCAGTAGCGATGTGAACTGAGGCCTGCTCGTTACGGCTGAGATAGTACCGGAAGTCGGGATTCTCCTGAAGCGCTTGGCCTATACCGGCGACATTGCCGTGGCCGAAGATGCCCCATGCGCCAGCAAAAAAGCGGTTCTCTTTTCCGTCCCGCTCTACGTATTGGTTTTTCAGAAAGCCAATCAAGGCCTGCGCCATAGTGAGTCGGCGGGTCCTCATTCCAATCTCCTTCCGGTTCTTAGGTCAGTCATGCGCTCTGCGGTTATGCTTCCATGTCCATCGTCACCAAAGGGAGACGTGGATCCTTGTCATGCCACGTGTTTCGAACCCACTCATAGTCCGGGTCGTCGGAGGCGGCCATCGAGCGCGCCGAGCCGGCTAGCGCGTTCAGGTAGTAAACGTTGTATCCGTGTGCAGCCACCACCGGATGATAGCCCTCCGGAACTCGCACCATTTCGCCATCGCGCACGGTGAGCGCGTGGTCCAGGCGCCCGTCGCGCGTGTAAACCTTCTGAATTGCGTAGCCCTCCGGACGGTTGATGCGGTAATAGTAAAGCTCTTCGAGATCGGCTTCGACCGGTAGATTGTGAACGTCGTGTTTGTGCGGCGGATAACTCGACCAGTTACCACCCGGTGTGTACACTTCGACGATTAGAAGCCGGTCCGCAGCAAACTCCGGCTGGAAGATCTTGTTGATCTGCCTTGTTGCGTTCGTTCCGCCGCGTATTTCGACTTCCACTTCGGCAGGCGTACAAGTTGAGGGTCATGATATTCGGTAGCCTTCGAATAGCAGAACGCAAGGTCACAGCTGGTATCGGCAGTTACTTCAAAGTGCGTGGCGATGGGCAGATATAGAGCGTACGGCATGCCAGAGAAAACATCGGCGCGCCGCCCGATGTCCTTCCAGCTTCCGCGAGAAGATTCCACCGAGCACCGTCCCCCGAGTACAACCAAGCCAAGCTCACGGCCCGCGGTATCGCCGCTAACGCGCTGTCCAACGTCGAGCTTCCTGGCGCTCAAAGAGAGAAATTCGAAACCCTCAGTGACTTCGCGTCCATCGTTCCCCGGGCGGAGTAATAGTTGCATAGTTGCGTTGTTTCCCATCGTTTTCTGAACACGTTGCAGTCTGATTCTAATCCGGGCCTCGCCCGCGGTTGCGCGGCGAAATGCGTATCGGTCTTCGGGGGGTTGCTGTTGCGCTCGTCCTGAGCGCCTGCCCGAATGAGAAACAGAGCGAGAGCAAAACCAAGCCGGAAGAGTGAAGCCTTCATAGGGGATTCACGACATATAAATTACCGCGATGCGGGATCGCTTCCAGGACGAATTTCGGGCATGGAATTTGGGACCTTATTGGTATTAAGCGTTTCGATGACGCCGTGAAGATATCGCAGACTCGCTTCCATGCTCACCTTCGGCGCAACGGCACTTACACCGAATTTAATATCTTGTTCAACGACACACCAGCCCGCGTAGCCGTTTTCGTCCAAAGCGCGGAAGAACGCTGGGAAGTCGATGCAGCCCTCACCGATTTGCGAGAACACCCCGGCTTCCACCGCCTGATCGAAACTCAGTTTTTTTCGCTTCGATTCTTCCAACACCGTCGCGTCGATGTCTTTGATGTGGACATACCGTAGTAAATCCCTGTACTGACTCGCGATCGCCACTGGGTCGCCACCGCCGTAATAACAATGCCCGGTATCAAGGCACAAACCGATCCTGGTGGCCGAGAGGGCTTCAAAGAACCGGTCCATCTCCTCAGGGGTTTCGACGAATGTTCCGACATGCGGGTGGAAGACGAGATCGAGGCCGAAATCCCCAGCAATTTGTTCCGCTTCACGTGCAATGCGGGCGACATTTTTCCACTGTTCAGCGGTGAGCGAGGCGCCCCCGTCACTGGGTACCCTACCAGCAATGTTTTCGCGCTCTTTAGATTGCGCGTCCGCTAAGATGACGTAACCCGCTTCCAAAGCCGCCAAGAGCGAGCCCACTTTTCGAATCTGCTTCGTAGCTTCTCTAGCTGCCGTGGGGTCTGCCAGGTTCGCCGGAACAAACGAGGAGAGCATTTCTAGAGACCTCGCGCGCAGCACGGGTCGGAGCGTGTCAGCATCCGTAGGAAAGTACCCGTAAGGACCTAGCTCAGTGGCCGTATAACCACCCTCCACCATCTCGTTGAGAATTCTCTCGTATGGCTGGTCCCACGAAGGACCATAATAGTCCTCCACCCCCCAACTGACCGGAGCGGCCGCAAATCGAAATCGATCCTGATAATTGGCCATGGAGGTGTCCGGTTTTGTTGTCCTAATGTGGGAATGTAGCGTTGTAAGCCGCAATTTTATATTGTCCACTTCAAACTATAAGTGATTTGTACACACGTGTGCCCACTTTTCGGCCTCTGTGCCTAAGATAGGGATTGACAAATCATTTGAAACAATCCTAAGCTGCATCAAGCTCGAGCTAGCAGCTGTTAAACTTTGCAGTTCGCGCGGAAGACGGAATCATTTTGCGTAAACGTGTGCATCCCGTAGGAACGGATGGAGCAAAACATATATCGATCAAAGATATTGCGCGATCTGCAAAAGTCTCTCACTCGACCGTCTCTCGGGCCTTGAACAACAGCTCACGTGTGAAATCCGAGACAGTGGACAGAATCCGGCGAATTGCCGAGGAGTCAGACTATCGAGGAAGCGCGATTGCGCGCAGCCTAGCAACCCGGCGGACAAAAACGATCGGAGTCGTTGTCACGACGATCGCGGATCTGTTCGCCGCGGGTGTCGTGAGCGGCATTGAGACGGTCGCGGGTAATCACGGCTATTCCGTCTTTCTTGCAAATTCCAACGCGGACCCGGAACGCGAAATGAGGGTCGTGCGGACCTTCGAAGAGCGGCGTGTCGATGGTATCATCGTCACCGCCTCGCGCGTGGGAGCGCTTCACGTTCCCCTGCTCTCGCGCATGAAGGTCCCCATCGTTCTGCTCAATAATCAGCACCCGAGCGAATTTGTTCACTCGGTGATGATTGAGAATCTCTCGGCCGGCTACGAAGCGACGCGTTACCTCATCGAACTGGGCCATCGCCGGATTGCCTACATCGGAGACCGGAACGGGCGTCAATCCGATACTGAGCGTTTCGGCGGCTACCGGCAAGCCCTCGATTCCGGCCAATTACCTTTTCAACCTGAACTGGTAGTTTACGGCAACGGTACCCCGGAGAGCGGAATGCAGATGATGGCCACGCTGCTCGGATTCGCCGAGCCGCCGACCGCCGTATTCTGCTATGACGACATGACTGCGCTCGGGGCCATGCGCCAGATTCATGCCTCCGGATTGCGGGTGGCCCGAGATGTATCCGTCGTTGGCTTCGATGACCTATCAATCGTCCAGTTCACAGAGCCGCCGCTGACCACCATCCGTCAACCCATGTCGGAGATGGGCCGGTTGGCGATGGAGGCCGTTTTGGACTTGCTGGGCGAATCCGGTTCAACGCACGAAATCAAGGTTCGCGGCGAACTCATTGTCCGTGCTTCGACCGGTTCGCCGAAAAACCATCTTCGTCCCACAGCACTTGAAGCACGCACCGATTCGCAACCTTGAGGAAAACCATGGAGTACCTAAATTTCGGAGTCATCGGCGTAGGCGAGATGGGGAAGTTTCACGCCGAGACTCTTAGGTATCACGTTCCTGAGGCCCGCCTTATAGCGGTTGCAGATGTGAACCTTGCACGTGCGAAGGCGGTGGCGTCGGACCTGAAAATCGGATCTTTTTACGACAACACTGACTCCTTGCTGGCCAGAACCGACATTCATGCGGTGGTCATCAGTTCTCCTCCGAAATTCCACGGCTCAGCGATTCGGCTTGCTGCTGCTGCGCGCAAACACATATTCTGCGAAAAGCCGCTCGCCATCACGCTGGAAGATGCTGACTCGGCCCTCGATGCGGTGAGGGACGCGGGCTTGACCCTGCAGGTGGGGCACATGCGCCGTTATGATTCGGCTTACGCTGAAGCCAAAAGGCGAATCGATGAAGGCGAAATCGGCCGAATCGTTCTCTTCAAATCGATTGGCCGGGATTACCAGGCTCCCTCGGACGCCGCCGCGCAAACAGAGCTAAACGGAACGCTGTTCCACGACTCGAGCTCCCACGACTTCGACCTAGCACGCTGGCTCACGTGTGACGAGGTAACCGAAGTCCACGCCTTTGCGGGATCCCTCGCCATCCCGGCAATGGAACGGTTCCGCGGTTTTGACGCCGGTGTTGTGAATCTCCAGTTTGCCAGAGGTGCAGTTGGCAATGTGGAGTCTTATATCGACGCAAGGTATGGGTACGATGTCCGCACAGAAGTCGTAGGCACACTCGGCACCATTCAAGTAGGATATTTGCGGCGTACTCCTATTACTGTGTTGACTCCCAACGGGAGCACGAACAATTTCATAACGCATTGGCTGGATCGCTTTGCGGATGCATATCGACTCGAAATAAGGGAATTCGTCGCTAACGTTGTGGAAGGTCGCCCGGTGCGCGTAACGGGCAATGACGGTCGACAATCGTTGGCGATTGCCGACGCCGCCATGCGGTCCCATTTCGAGCGCCGGCCCGTGCCGGTACGAGCTGCTCGCGTTGTCCCCTCCTGAGGGAAGGCCAGTTGGGCATATCACACCAGGCCCTTCGGAGCGGCACCCTCCGCCGCACACTGCGGCTACGCGATCTGATCTTCTACGGGATCATCATTATCCAGCCAACCGCACCGATGACCATGTACGGCGTGGTCTCGCAGGAGGCCCGCGGCCATGTCGTGATTACGATCCTCATCGCGATGGTCGCCATGCTCCGACCGCAGTGAGTTACGGGCGGATGGCACGTGTGTATCCGAGCGCAGGCTCGGCGTATGCATACATCGCGGGCGAGTTCGGCTCCGTCGCCGGAACGTTGGCTGGATGGGCCATGCTGCTCGATTATGTCCTTAACCCGCTCATTTGCACGATTTGGTGCAGCGCAGCCGCCGCGAACTTCTTCCCGGCAATCCCGATAGCCATTTGGAAGGTATTTTTCGCAGCGCTTTTCACGATTTTAAACCTTCGCGGTATCGAGGCATCTGCGCGAAGCAATCGCTGGCTCACCATCGTTATGGGTGCCGTGGTCGCGTATCTGCTGTTCGATTTCTGCCGCTATATCGTTCTCCACGGCTCGCTCACGCCAGCGCGTCTCCTCAGACCGTTTTACGATGCCTCCAGCTTTTCCCTCGAAGCTGTTTCCACTGGTACTTCGATCGCGGCTCTTACGTATATCGGATTCGACAGCATCTCAACGCTTTCTGAGGAGGCGGTCGATCCCCGCCGCGACATCATGCTCGCGACGGTTCTCACTTGCCTCCTCACCGGCGTGTTGGCAGCCGCCGAGGTGTACACGTGTGGCCCGAGTACTCGCATTACCCAAACGTCGACACCGCATACGTCTTCGTTGCTGGACGAGCAGGGGGACAAGCCGCGTTCGGTTTGACTAACCTGACGCTTCTCGTCGCGACCATCGGCTCAGGCACCGCAGCCATGTTGGGCGCAAAGACAAGCCGAAAAAAACCCATATCGCGGAGCGCGTCGGAGTAACAGAGAAGAAACGCGGGAAGCGACGAGAATGAGAGCAACAAGAGCGCGAAACATTAATAGCAATAAAAAGGACTTGTCACCAGAACAACGTGAAGAACTACTCAGAGCATTGAAAGCCCGTTTTGAGAAAAACATGAACCGCCATAAAGGTCTTGAATGGACTCAAGTACAAGCAAAGCTGCAAGCTCATGCTGAAAAACTGTGGTCACTCAATGAAATGGAAAGAACGGGCGGTGAACCGGACGTTGTTGGCGATGATAAAAAGACGGGCGAATACATTTTTTGTGATTGTTCAGCGCAAAGTCCTAAAGGCCGCAGAAGTGTTTGCTACGACCGTGAAGCGCTGGAGTCAAGGAAAGAACATAAACCAGAAGATAACGCTATTGATATGGCAGCAGCCATGGGAATTGAGCTTTTAACGGAAGCACAATATCGCGAGTTGCAGAAACTTGAAAATTTCGATACGAAAACGTCGAGCTGGGTGAAAACACCTTCGGATATCAGAAAACTCGGCGGTGCCCTCTTTTGTGATCGCCGCTACGACACCGTTTTCGTGTATCACAACGGCGCGGAATCTTACTATGCCGCTAGGGCGTTCCGTGGCTCGCTAAGGGTCTAAATTTCGCATGCGCGGCGACGGAGAGTCCGGCATCGAGTGGGCGTAGCGGACGGGGATTCTGCAACCTATATGTCTGGGCCTGAAAAAACAATGCTGATGGCGCTGACCGCGCAGGTTCTGCCTGGACGGTCGGCAATCTGGAAACAACAAAATTCTTTGCAGGCGTGCGGTCCGAAGATTTGTCCTCTCGTGCGAACCCGGTTGGCTCTCGGCCGCCGCTACTCTTTCGCCGCGGCGTCGAGCGTGGCGATGTCGAACTTCACCATGTTCATCATCGCAGCCATCGCCTTGGGATGCTTCAGAATCTCGCCAATCTTCTCCGGCACAATCTGCCAGCACAGGCCGAACTTGTCCGTCAGCCAGCCGCAGGCCATAGCCCTGCCACCCTCAAGCAGCTTGTCCCAGTAGCGGTCGATCTCGGCCTGGTCCTTGCATGCGATGGAGTACGAGAAAGCCGGCGTGAGCGCCTGCGCGGGGCCACCGTTGAGGAACGTCATTTGCTGGCCCATAAGCTCGATGGTGATGGTCGCGATCTTTCCGGCGGGCCAGGGCCCCACGCCACTCGAACGCAATTCTCCCAGCTTCTTCGCTTCCGGAAACACCGAAAGATAAAACTCCGCAGCGTCTTCGGCGTTGTCGTTGAACCACAGAAACGGTGTGATCTTGTTCATGCTCTGGCCTCCACTTCGATGGTATCTACCGTCGAGCTGCAGAGGACGTCGCCCAGATTCAATCTGACAAGGTGGCAACCTGGGCGTGTTGGTCAGTTTTCGGCAACCCGTCCATTACGGGCCGGGACCGGTTCGACCTTTCGGCTGTATACCAATCCGATCATTAGCGGCGTTGCGGATCCGCTCCTTGCAACCAAGGTATCGTTCGGTCGTCTGCACCGATAACATGCCAAGCAGAAACTGAATATGGTCTAGTTCTCGATCGAAGCAGCAGTCCAAAGTGTAGCTGCGATCATCACAACAGCATCTTCTACACTTTCGCGCCAGGCAGGCGACTCTATTGGCTGTGTTGCAAATAGCGGCACGAGGACAAAGCGGTTGCGAAATTTCTTAGTAACTAACCAGCGAGACCGAAGATGACTTGGATGAACCGGAGTTGTGCTGCGAT
>JBPCLH010000136.1:0-9876 GCA_051003475.1 Bryobacteraceae bacterium | reverse complement strand
CATGTCTCGCGGGAAGCAAATTCTGGGTCATGGCGCCGCATACACCAGCTACGCCCAAGTTGACGAATTCTTTGATCGGATTAGCAAGCACCTTCTACAGAAGTATGGGAAAAATTCTGTAATGGTGGGCTGTGTAGAGCCGTTGAAGCTCGCTGTTATACAGGCCCAATGAGTGCGTATAGCAATAGCTCACGATTAGCTGTTCGATCGAAGGAAATATAGCGTCGAAGGCCATACAGCATGGAGCCGCCAATATCGTTGTTTTGCAACCGCTCCTCTTGGAGAGGGCGGAGGGCCTATATTCTCGGGAACAATATCGTGCGGCTTACCACGCTGATCGGCGGGGGACACATCGCGGACTTTCGGTTTGAAGATTCGGCTGGCTCACTAGGGGTTAGTCCTCTCTGGGTTCCGCCGTGGCGTACCATTGAACCCTATCAATACCGAGAAGAAACTCATGGTCGAAGTTACGGCACGATTACAGAAGGGAAATTACTCTCGGGTCTAGTCGGCCATAACATTTGCTTGGACTACTTTGGTTCTCCCTCCGTAGAGGAGGCGCGTCAAGGTCTCTCTCAACACGGCGAGGCTGCATCGTCCAAATGGCAAGAGAAAGGCATTTCCCAAACTCAAGAGCGAGTTACTTTGAAGCTGTCCGTGAGACTCCCTGTCTCTGGGCTCAGATTCAGCCGGGAAATGGGCCTCAGACGGAATGAGTCCATAGTGTATTTCAAAGAAGAGGTTTTCAACGAGAGAAAAGCGGACCATTTCTTTCAGTGGGCGCAACACGTCACATTAGGTCCGCCTTTCCTCTCGGTTGATGATGCCCTAGTGGCAGTTCCCGGAACGAAAGGGCTTACCTTCCCGCATGGATATGACGAAGGGAAAGCTCTGCTTTCCTCGAATGAGGTGTTTCGCTGGCCCAATGCGCCTCTTCTGAAAGGAGGAACGGTTGACCTGAGTCGTCCTTTTTTGCGTCGGGGCGTGGGATTCGTTGTCGCCGTTTTGTTGGACAAAAGGAAAAAGGTCGGCTTCGTCGCAGCGGTCAACCGCAAACTAGGAGTCCTCATAGCGTACTGCTTCAAAAGGAGTGACTTCCCATGGGTTGCAATCTGGGAAGAGAACCTCGGAATCACTGCGCCACCCTGGAACCGGCGCACTCGTGCTCGAGGACTAGAATTCAGCACGACTCCACTTCCCGTTCCGAGACGAGAGGCATTTTTATTGGGGAAGCTTTTTGGCGAGCCAACCTTGACCTGTGTGCCGGCGATGGCAAAGAGGACTGTCCAGTATGTGGCGTTTCTCGCAGCAATCCCCGACGGTTTCGGCAATGTCCGCGACATTGAGTTGGCACGAACCGAAGTAGTTATCGAGGGAACCACCGCGAAGCGGTCTGTTGTCATCAAGGCTTCCGGTCTGAAGGTCTTATTGGAGTAATGCGCCATCGGGTAACATAGTAGCTCGCTTACAGCTGGATATGGGCATTGACAGCGAATAGAGGCTATTGGCCGCACCTTACTTTGCGACAGCATTGAGGCGTTGAGGGACGACGGCTCGTGCCAAGCGGCTGTCGCGCTTTTCTCAAGTTATATTCGCCAGCCCATTTTTGATGGATTCGAAGTACCGATGCTTTATTAATGCTGAGCACGCATAAGGGATTTGCTACTGGCTTGATGGTAGAAATGGCCCGGAGATTAACTGGGCTGAGATGGTTTGATCGAGAGTCAGTGGAACGCCATTGCGCTGGATCCAAAGCACGTCCTATTGGTGCGAGGAAGGGGAGACACTAGGCAGTGACCGTGGGCCGGGGTCAGCAGACCTTTACCTTTGCGACGGGAGATGAACGTCAGGTGTTCTGATGGAAGTACTTGGGAGGCGCGGGCCGGAATCGAACCGGCGAATTTAGGTTTTGCAGTAACTTTACCTTCGCAGTTCAAAAGCTCTCGGTTCAATAACTTGGATTTTGCCTTGTCCGACTTTTGTCCGATTATTTTGTACGGTTTCTCGATACGATTTCCACCTCCTTGGTCGGTTTGCGACTCGATTTCGTTAAGTGTCGGCATCCGCATATGTCTGCCTTCGCCGGGAGCGATGATGCGGTTGCGGGAGCTTTTCGCATAGTGGAAGCGAAGAAGCTCAAACGGTTCGTTCTCGCTCAGATACTCAGCGGTGACATGCACGCGAGCTCCAGCGTTGCTCGAATTTGTCATCACGATTTAACCTGTGCATTGCGACGCTCTGCAATTGACCTCCAAGAACCAAACTCTTCAGACAAAGAATCCGAGTCCTGAGATCCGATTCCGGATGGCCAAACGTGTATGATTCGGGAGAGCACGAAATTGGGTACCTATTAGTAAAGAGGCCTCGTTGAAGGAGAAAACCGTTCGAGAAGGTAAATTTATTTTCGGTTCAACGGAAAGCGATTTGCGGGGCGCCATCTGGCGCTGCTTCCAGTGTTCAGAAAATCTGTGACCTGACCCCTTCGGCTGGTCCAATTAGAAGTTTAAAAGTTATCACGTAAGCATTGCGTTGTCTGAGCCCTTCGTGCAGAACGGTCACATCGAGAGCTTTAACGGCCGTCTTCGTGACGAATGCCTGAATGCAAACTGGTTTCGCAATCTCTTCGAAGCACGTCACAAGATCGCTTATTGGCGTGATGACTACAACAGCGCGCTTCCACACAGCAGTCTGGCATACCGAACACCGGGCGAGTTCGCAGCTCAGTGGCAACGCCCTTCGTCCTCATCCACTCCGATACCGCAGCCGGAACCGAGCGATTACATTCTCCAGAACACGCGTGACACGCTGGCTCGCAAACGAAGTGTCTGCCTCCAGAGCCACGCACTCGCGAGTGAAGTTAACGACGATGCTCAAAACGCGCACACTGCGACCATTTGCCAGGGCGTCACACACGAAGTCCAACGACCACTCCTCATTCGGTGTGCTCAAAACAGGCTGACTTACACCGATGCCCACCAGCTTCTTGCGCCGATTTCGCTTCACGCTCAAGCCTGCCTCGCGATACATGCGAAACAGCCGCTTATGATTTACCTGCTTGCCCTCGCGAGCGAGCAACACCCCCAGTCGCCGGTATCCGAAGCGCGGCCGCTCGTGCGCTAACGAGACCAGTTGCTGACGCAGTTCTTCATTGCCGTTTGGCTTGCGCCGATAACGACAACTCGACCGCCATACGCCAAACAGCCCGCAGGCTCTTCGTTCGCTGATGCCGAACGTTTCCACGACAAACCCTATATCTTGCCGTTGAGCTGCGAGCCCCAGCCGTTTTTTGAGATCACCGCTTTCAATACTTCTTTGTCGAGGCTGAGATCGGCCACCAAATGCTTCAGCCGGCGGTTCTCATCTTCCAGGCTCTTCAGGCGCTGCGCTTCGCTGACTTCCATGCCGCCGTACTTGCCCTTCCACGTTTAGATTGTCGCTTCGCTGATTCCGTGCTCGCGCGCCAGATCCGTCACTTTCTGCCCCGCTTCATGCCGCTTCAAAATGCCAATGATCTGTTCTTCGCTGAATCGTCCCTTCTTCATCCCTGCCTCCTTGTTCCGAAATCCTACCGAATCTCGGACCAGTTTCAGGGGATCAGGTCAATGCAGGTCAACACTTACCCAGCACTGCACCAAATAATAGATTTGTCTCGTCAGCAGCGTTGGCGTAACGGCATAGTCCTTGTTATAGCTAGAAGCTCAGCTTTAGTGCCACTTGCCCTATGCGAGGGTCGCGAGCACTGGTCACGCGACCAAACGTCGAAGAAGCAAAATTCCCGACCGGATTGTTGAATTGCGCATGATTAAAGACGTTGAAGAACTCAAAGCGCAACTGCATTGCGTATCGTTCGGTAAATCGCGCATCTTTTTGCAGCATGACGTCCCAATTGCTGATTCCAGGCCCGTGGAAGAAGCGCACGTTGGCCGTACCCTCAACCCCGAGTTGCTCCTGAGAAAACGGGCGAGTGTCAAAGTATTGATGAGTCGACGTGCTTCGCGGATCGAGGAACTGGATACCAGAACCGTCGTAGTTAGGATGGTCTACACCAGGGTTTCCCGTTAACGAACGGTCCCCGGATTCGATGATTCGGACCGGAAGACCCGTTGTGAATCGAGTAATGCCACCCAACTGCCAGCCGCCTAGAATCCCGCGCAAGAAACGTCCGTTCGTTAAACGATCAAAGGGCAGGTTATAAGCGTAGCTGATTACAAAGTTGTGCGTCATATCGAACGCTGAAAGCGCCCGGCTCAACCGGTAATTGTAAGGATTGATAAAGGCGTCTGTATAACCCGATGAGTTGTCAATAGACTTTGACCAGGTATAGGCGGCTAAAAGCTGCAACGGTCCAGCTCTCTTCTCTAGACTCAGTTCCATGGCGTCGTAGTTTGAATTTGCGATCGTCTCGTTCCACGTTTGCCCAGATCCGAAATCCAATATTCCTCGGGAGAGATACCGACCAGAAGTAACGGAGTGAAGACGCGTTCCATACGCAGACTGCCCATTGCCGAGGTCATAGATTTGATTTTCTCCGAATGGGCCACAAGCATCACCAGGTCTTCCAGCGGCCGTCAAGATCGCCGCAATTTGCAAACACCGGGTGGGGTCAGCAATGTTAGCATCCACTTGAGTCAGCAAATGTCTGCCACGTGTTCCCACGTATCCAATCGTGAATATTGTCGATATAGGCAGTTCTCTCTGGATATTGAAATTCCAGTGCATAACGCGCGGAGTGACTTGGTCCAATGGGACGGCCGGAGATCCGCCAATGGGTTGGTAAATGCTCCAATCAACCCGACTTCCTGCTCTGGGAGGTGTGAACGGAAACCGCTGTCCTAGATCGGCCCCGTTCCTACGATTTCTAAAGGGTTCCTCTAGATACACTTGGTTCGCGCTCGCAAAGTAAAGGCCAAACGGAGCATCGGCAATCGTATAGAAAGATGGCTGGTCCTCCATGGCGCTGTAATAGACGCCGAAAGCGGCCCGGATGCTGGTCTTACCGGGTCCTCCGAAGAGTTTGCCGGGTAATCCGTCTTTGAAGCCCGGACTGTAAGCAACACCCACTCTCGGGGCCAGGTTGTTATATCGGGTGGGAGAAATGGTTTTGGATATGCCAGGATCGCCGGTAAAAACCCACCCCGTAGGAGCACCCGGATATACGACGGAGTTCTCGCCCCAAACAAGGGCGTTCAGCCTGTTTTGGGTCTCGGAAAAGGGCTGGATTACATCCCACCGCAACCCAAGATTGAGAGTTAGATTGGATTTCAGCTTGTAAGCATCCTGCGCGTATAGGCCAAGATACTTCGAACGTGTAAACATGGATGAGAGGCTCTGATCGCTGAACGAATCGGGAGCCCCCAGCAGGAAATCTGCAAAGGAATTTCCGGTTTCACCCCCCTCGAAACCAAAGTTGCCGTTCGTTCCCCCGAACTGGTATTCATTTACTTGAATATCGCGGACGTCAGCTCCAAACTTCAAGGTGTGCGATCCCGTCACCTTCGAAAATGAGTCTGCTATTTGGTACGTGTTGTTTATCTGCTTGATATTCGATCCGGGTACACCAAGATTGATCCCGTAGGCTCCCCCGATGTTGATATCCGGCATGCCCTCTGCGGCGGGATTGGCAGCGATAAGTCCCAATCCACCCTCAACAAACCCGAAACTGGAGATTTTGCCAAGCCCTTCGCCAGATGGGTTGCCTTGCCAATACAGAAAACGCGTATAGTTCAACCTTAGCTCATTAACCGCGGTGGGGCCGAAAACATAAGTGTTGCTTACATTGGCCTGCTGTGCCCGCGAGGGCGTTGTTACTGGAAATCCAGGAACGTTTTCTTGGGCAAATGGATCGACAAACAAAGCGTCATCGAAATGGTAATAAAAGGACCAATCGCCCGTTTTTTTCGTGTCTAAGGTAACCCTCGTCCCAAATTTGTCATCGCGAAGCTTTTGCTTCTCGCTGGACGTAGAGAAATATGGAGTTCCGCCAACAGAGCCCACCGGGGTCGGAATGAACTTTAACGTAGCCTTCGCGACTGGACCCCAAGCTGCCTGAGGAATAATCTGGTTTGGGAAAACGCACGTTTGGGACAGTGCATCGGCGGCCGTGTTGCAGCCAGCAACCCAATATGGTTCGCCTGAGTTTACTCGATAACCGAGCCGCGCACTTAGAGTTTTGTCGAAACTGCCCAGTGACGTGGGACTGTTGTCGCCGCGCACCACGCCTACCAGAGCCGGATATCCCGCGGCAGCAGTATCTGAAAAATCACCATTACGCTCCGCTAGCGACGGAACAGATATTGTGCCGGTATTGAGGCCCCGACGTTCTCGCGTGCCTTGATAGTCGCCGAAATAGAACAGGCGATTCTTTAGGATCGGTCCACCAATAGTGCCGCCAAATTGGTTTCGCTTGAAAACGCCCCTAGCACTGTTGGGGATATCTCGTCCAGTCACCGGGTCTACTTGATTCCGATCGAAGAAGTTCCGAGCATCTAATTTCTCGTTCCGAAGAAACTCAAAAAGTGACCCGTGCAACTCGTTCGTTCCAGATCTTGTTACTACGTTCACTATTCCACCCGAGAACCGCCCATACTCAGCGTCATAACTGTTGGTCAACACTCGAAACTCTTGAATCGAATCCAGAGTAGGTGCGATCGACGCGCCATTATTTTTGGATTCCTGTACGTCGCCTCCATTCACCAGAAATGAATTGGCGTTTTCACGGCCTCCATTCACCGAGACAGCACCCGCCCCTAGTTCCCCCGAGATAGGCCTATCCTTGACAGTGGCGCTGGAAGAAATAGGAACTACTCCAGCCTGCAAACCCATAAGGTCGAGATAACTTCGTCCGTTCAGCGGCAACCCACTCATCTTGCGCTGTTCGACAACATCGCCAAGCTGAGTGCTTGTGGTCTCAACTTGAACCTGTGCCGCCGAGACAGTTACTTCTTGTGACGGTGAGCCCACTGTAAGAGCTACGTCGACCCGAAGGTGCTGATTCACGAGCAGATGAACGCCAGGCTGAACAAACTTGTTGAAACCTTTCTCAACCGCCTCAAGTACGTAGTCGCTCCCCACCGGAACAGCGAGGAATTCATAGCTGCCCGCATCGTCGGTCGTCACTTCCCTGGTCAAACCAGTTTGTGTGTCACGAAGGAAGATGGTTGCGTGCGGCACCGTCGCGCCGCTTGGATCTTTCGCGGTGCCAAGTATTGTTCCTCCAATATCGGCAGAAGCTGGCTGAATGAGACAGAAAAAGACTGCGAATACACACCAGCGAAGAGATAAGATTTGCTTCAAGTAGGGCCTCCGGCAAATTTGTCTTGTCAGACAAGCGCTTGTCTTGAGATTATTCCACGCAGCCAAAAACGTGTCAAGTAAAAACTTTGGCGCGGTGACAAACGCTTGTATGAAGTCATCGGTTGAGTGTAGACTGAGGACCAATGAGATCTCTGAATTCGAGACTAGCCGTGCTCGGGCTATTTGTTGCTTTTCATGTTTACGGACAAGCCATAGCCGACGGCCAATCGGAGGCACATGAGCACAACCAACGAGGTATCTTCTTGGCGCACTCGGGCAATCACGCCGCCGCCGTTGAGGAGTTCCGTCGGGCGGTGAAGCTTCGACCGAACTACGCTGAGGCTCAATTTAATCTAGCTCTATCTCTGCAGCAGATAGGACACCTACCCTCCGCGATTGAAGCGTATCGGCGCGCAGTCGACCTCAACCCCAACTCTGCTGCGATTCGGGTGGGACTTGCCGGTGCCCTCTCTCAAGATCATCAGGTATCGCTCGCTATTACCGAAATGCGGCAGGCAACCAGATTGGAGCCCAACGCCGCTCGGTTGCACTATGACTTCGGCGTGTTACTCGCCCAGAGCGGAAAATATCAGGATGCAGCCACAGAGTTCCGGCGCGTTATTCAGCTTGACCCTGGCCTAGCTCAGGCCCATAGACAGTTGGGGCTGACATTGGATTTCCTGGGATCGACCGTCGAAGCTGTCCACGAATACCGCGAAGCCGTTAGGGAGGCACCGAAAGACTTAGATGCGCACTACGGTCTGGGCCTTGCACTTTGGAAAAGTAACGACTTGCGAGATGCACTTCATGAGTTCGATTATGTGCTGCAACTGAAACCCGATCACGAGGGTGCTCGCTACAATCGCGCGCGACTCCTGAAAGCGATGGGGCAAAATGACCGTGCAACCCTCGACATGCGCGAAATAGCTGAGCTACATCAGTTTCGCAACGGGTTGTCCAGAGTGCGAAATCTTATATATTCCGCCAGAGAAAGCCTCCAACGGAACGATCCAGACCGTGCCCTTGAACAGGCCCACGAAGCACTTGAGCTTTGGAAAGAAGATCCCGTCGCTTACTACCTCGCGGGCGTGGCCTGGGAGCACAAAGGATCAGAGCAAGAAGCAACGAAGAACTTTCAAATAGCCATCCAGCTGAAGCCCGATTACGCCGAGGCTTACAACAGTTTGGGTCTGCTGCGATGGAATGTCGGCGATGTAAAGCAGGCCCAGGAGGCCTTGGAAAAGGCTGTAGAAATTTCGCCGGATGTTGCTGATTTTCGCTATAACCGAGGTCTGCTTGCTTTCAAGTTGCAGGATATCGAACGTGCGGCCGGAGAGTTTCAGGAGACACTCAAGCTTAAGCCAGACTTCATCGACGCCCATTCGAATTTAGGGCTCATCTTTTTGCAGCAGAGTAAGCTTGATCTCGCCATAGAAGAGTTCAAAGCGGTGCTTAGATATAATCCCGACCTTCCAGGAGGGCACAACAATCTTGGATTAGCACTACTGCAAAAAGGTCATTTGACTCAGGCCATACAGGAGTTTCAGCGGTCCATTCAGGCCAACCCTGATTACACCGAAGCACACTTTAACCTCGGTGTTGCTCTCAAAGAGCACGGAGAGATTGGACCGGCTGAACGGGAGTTCGAACTCGCTCATAAGTTGAACTCAACCGCAGAGCAAGGTTTCCAGATTTCCAATGGCCAGCGATAAATAGAAGACCAGTAAAGCTGAACGCTGAAGCAGGCTGGCGCGCCATCTACAATCGAATAGGGAGAGACGTTTTTTGGCCCGAATGAAAGATGTTGCGGAGCGGAGCGGAGTATCCGAATCGACCGTCTCGCACGTTCTAAACAAAACTAAGTTTGTATCGCCCGAAGTGAGTGAAAGAGTTCTTGAGGCGATGCGTGAGCTTAACTTTCATGGGAATGCACACGCGCGCAGGCTGGCACGGGGCCAAAGCGATTTTCTTGGCCTGATCATCTCCGACATCGAAAACCCTTTCTTCCCGGGTCTTATCAAGGCTTTCGAGTCGGCGGCCCTGAAGCATGGGTTCGATGTGCTCTTAGCGACAACGAATTACGAGCCTACGCGGACAGAAAAAGCCTTCCAGAAAATGATTGAGAACAAGACGCCTGCAGTCGCCGTAATGACTTCTCGCGTTGATCCCGAAAGAGCTCGTCTACTCGAAGACAACGGCGTCGCATCGGTATTTCTCGATTCGGGTAGCATTGGCCGGTTGCGAAGCAATGTTCGGCTCAATTATGCGAATGGCGCAGTCAAAGTAATAAACTATCTGCACAATCTCGGGCATCGCCACTTCGCTTATATTTCTGGTCCGCAAAATCGTCCCTCACATATGGCTTATCGGGAAGCGGTGCGTGGCGCCCTCAATCACTTGGCATTGATACCTATCCTGATCGAAGGGGAAAATACTGTAGCCAGTGGAGAAATGGCGATTCGAAGCCTTCTGAGCGGGCGGCCCTTTCCAACTGCTATTTTGTGTAGCAATGACTTGACCGCGATCGGTGTATTGAAAGCCCTCTTCCAGGCCGGTATTCAGGTGCCGGGCGATGTTTCTGTG